>CAYOZV010000154.1:0-11119 GCA_964408465.1 uncultured Pirellulaceae bacterium | reverse complement strand
AAAAATCGCCTCAGTCGACCGTTTGAACATTCGGCCAATCGTTCTTCATCGAAAACACCATGGCCCGCTGAATCGAGCGAAGCTTGGTGAACGTCGGTGGCAAAGATTTTGACATTGATCGGCCGGTTGGCTTTTTCCAAAGCCTCGTACAGCATGATGGCCAGCGAATAAGGTTCCTCGCCGGTGGCACATCCAGCACACCAGATCCGAATGTCGGCTCCCGAGGGAACGTTCTCCAGCAGCATCGGAATAATGTCCTTCTCGAGCATCTGAAATGGCTCGGTGTCACGGAAAAATTTCGTGACGCCAATCAATAGATCCTTATATAGCAAGTTCAGTTCAGCATCGTCGGCGCGTAGCCGTTCGACGTATTCGTCAAGGTCGTGGATCTGGTTCATCAACAACCGGCGTTCGATGCGACGCCCGACGGTGGTGGGTTTGTAGTGCGAGAAATCAATTCCGTATTCGCGGCGAAGCAGATCAAAGACGGCCTCGATGCCTTCGGGGGGCACAACATTCTTCGCCGAAAGTCGTTGCTTGACTTTGTCGGGTTCGTAAACATGATCCAGCAACGCCTCAGGCATCTCACGACATTCAAGAACTCGGTCGACGACGCCGGTTTGCTGAGCCGCCAGTGGCATGCCGTCGAATTTGGCTGTCTCCTCGTTCTCGCTCAACACTAAACCACCGGCCTTGTGCACTTCGACGATTCCGCGCGAGCCATCGCTGCCAGTTCCCGACATCACGATCGCGATCGCGTTTTCACCACAGTCTTGTGCCAGCGATCGAAAAAAGTGGTCGATCGGCAACGTGAAACCCTGCGACGGATCTTTGTCGGTCAGGTGCAATTTGCCTCCGGAGATGATCATCTCTTTTTTGGGCGGCAACAAGTAAACATTATCGCGCTCAACGGTCATGCCTTCTTCGGCGCGGTGAATCGGAACTTCCGTGTGCCGCGCTAGCAGTTCATCCATCATACTTTTGAAGTCCGGCGAGAGGTGCTGGATGATGATGTAGGCCATCCCGCTATCGACGGTGACGTTTTTGAAAAACGATTCGAGCGATTCAAGTCCGCCAGCGGACGCTCCAATGCCGACGACCATGAAGGCGGGAGGAGATTTCTTGGCGGCAGCCTCGGGCTTTGTTGGGGAGGAAGTCTTTGTTTGGTCTTTGTCTTCGCTGGTTGTCATGGGAGAAAATATTTGTGTATCTGATTGTGTTTTCTGTTACTGCGCGTCGACTGTCGCTTCACACGCAGACGATTAAGGAAGTGGAGCCACGAACGTCACGCTTTCGGTCTAAGGATTCGCAGCAGCAAATCCAAATCCAGCGGTTTGATCAAGTGCTGGTCAAAACCCGCTTTGATTGCCGCGTTGACATCGTCGGGTTGCCCGTGCCCTGTGAGCGCGACCAGAAACATCTCGTCGCCCAGCTTTTCTCGAATTTCGCTGACCACAGAATAGCCATCGCAATTGGGTAGCCCGACGTCGATCAGAGCTGCATCCGGTTTTGTTTCCAGAATCAAACGCAAACCCTCTTCCGCATTCTTACCTGTCGAAATTTCGAAGCCCTCGATTTGTAGCAATGCTTGAAGCATCTCTCGGTTATCCTTTTGGTCTTCTAAGATGACGATCGTTGATAAATCTCTATCGACGACGCGCGACGGGCGAAGCAACTCAGTTGAATTCGAATCTTTCCCATCGCGGGATTGTGAGTCGCGTCCCTTGTTCGTTCCACTGGAGGACTGACCTTCGACGCCAGAGGTTCTCAATGGTAAACGGATCGTGAATTGGCTTCCTTTGCCTATCCCATCGCTGGCCGCTATCACGCTGCCTTCATGACCTTCGACGATGAACTTCACCAACGACAGACCAACGCCCATGCCGCCATCCTGTTGGTCGTGGGTACGACTTAGCTGTCGAAACGGTTCGAAAATATGCCCTAACATCGACGCCGCGATACCCTCGCCTTCATCAACGATGATGACGTTAACTTGTCCTTGGCTGATTCTTGCCGTCAGCTTGATACGCGAATCGCGCGGCGAGTATTTTACCGCGTTGCCGATTACGTTTTCAATCACCTGTTGCAAACGATTCTTGTCACCAAACACGGGCAGCCCCGAGCTTCCCACGTCGAGCTCAAAGGATTGCGAGTGCTGGGTGACGGACGGGCGCGTCGCCTCGACAGCTTCGATGATCACGTTGCGAAGGTCGATGTCCGTTTTCCGGAGCTCCAACTTGTTTTGTGTCATGCGCGAAACATCCAGCAAATCGTCAAGCAAACGGCCGATGTGACTTGATTGACGCTGAATCACCGAAACGGCAGACTCGAAAACTTCTTGATTGGCTCGATCGGATTTCAACAGATGCGACGCACTGACAACGGCGCTGATCGGATTACGCAGTTCGTGTGACAGCATGGCAAGGAACCGTTCGCGATCTTGAACGGCTGTCGTCAACAGTTCTTGAGTTTGTTTTAGTTTGTCCACGTCAACCAACGTCATCACAATACCTTCAACCGCGTCCAATGAACGATAGGGCGACACTCGCATGTACGACCAGCGACCGTCCTGACCTCGGACTTCGCCTTCCATCGGCTGGCCGGTTTCCAAAACCGATCGGATTTCGGGGATCAAGTTTGGACGGTCAATGTAGTGAGCGAAAATGTTCAGCGGACGGCCAATGTCTTGCAACTCAAGCCGGAACACGGACGCGATTTGTGGCGTGAACTTTCTGATTCGCAAGTCCTTGTCCAAAAAGACGGTGGCGACATCGGTGCTGCCGATCAAGTTGTCCAGATCTGCCGTCAGTCGAGTCAGATCGTTGATCTTCTTTTGGTATTCCGCGTTGACGGTGTACAGTTCTTCGTTGACCGAGTGCAATTCTTCGTTGGTGCTTTGAAGCTCCTCGTTGGATGCCACCAATTCTTCGTTGGTTGCCTGCAATTCTTCGTTGGACGTTTCCAATTCCTCAACGGTGGCCTGCAAATTTTGCTTGGTGTAGGCCAGTTCGTTTTTAAGAGACGCCATCCGGTCACGCGACATCGCGCTGACATCGGCGACTTCTGCGTTTTGACCAATCTGGGGTTTGATCGCGACCTCGTTTTCGTCGACGCGCTGAAACGTTATCAGCAACTGTTGACGCGCCGCGCGATCGTTTTCGACGGCTTCAACACGGATGCTGTACATGCCTGCGGTGTCACCCGTTTTAATCCGCACGCCGGTGTAGATGATCGGTTTTAGATCTTTTTTAACACGCTGAATCGCACCGACCAGCGTCGTTCGGATTTCTTCTTGGAAAGCGTCTAAGACGTCAAGGTTCGGACGACCGCCACGCATGACCATGAATTTTTCAGCACTGCCAAAGATGTGGATCAGCTGATGATTGTCGTCGATCAAAACAGCGGGCGGCATGTGACGACCGAGCATCCAGTCATAAGCACCCAGCAGCCCGGGGTCGAATCCCGACGTCGATCTAATGGGCTGGATTAGGGCCGATCCCGACCGAGAGTGAGGCGCATTTTTCGGGCCGATGGGATAACGCACCTCTGTTGGCAAACGGATATCGCGCCGCTTCTTGTAGATTTTCCAGTGTGAATCGACCGTGTCAAATTCGTCCGTCAAATCGCCGGTGGACTCGCTGGGGCCCAGCATCATGTGGCCGCCAGTTTTCAAACCAAAGTGAAACAGCGAAATGGCCTTCTTCTGCGCTGGCGGCTGAAAATAGATTAACAGGTTTCGGCAGACGATCAGGTCCAGCTTAGTAAAGGGCGCGTCGCGTAGCAGATTGTGCTCTGCGAAAACGATTGACTTACGTAGCTCGACGCTGGGATTGTACCCGTCACCGTCGGGCATAAAGTAGTTGTTGATCCTCGAATCCGAGATGCCTTCGAAGGAACTGGCCGGATACGTTCCTGAACCAGCGAAGTCCAAAGATGCACGATGAACGTCAGTCGCGAAAATTTTGAGATGCGGCGAACGCTTGGCGGCCCGCAATTGTTCGTGGAAAAGCATCGCGACGGAGTACGCTTCTTCGCCAGTCGCGCAGCCTGAAATCCAAACGCGAATCTCCTCGTAGGGTTCGACGCGTTCGATAATCTTGGGAACAACTTCGTGTTCGAGTTTAGCGAAAGCCCCTGGATCGCGGAAGAAACGAGTGACTCCAATCAGCAAGTCGTGGTAGAGCGCACCTAGCTCTTCCCGATCGCCGACCAATCGCTCGGCGTAATCTTCGATCGACGCAGCACGCATCATCGACATTCGCCGGTCGACCCGTCGAGCTACCGTGGTCGTTTTGTAGTGAGAAAAATCAATTCCAAATTCGCTGTTGAGCAAACTGAAGATCAGTGCGTTGCCAGTCGGTGATTTCCCTTTTGACTTCGCCAAATCGCGGCGGCTGTTGACTGACAATCCAACGATGTGCTCAAGGATTGCGGTCGGCATTTCTTTTGGCTCAAGCACCATGTCCACGATGCCGGTAGCGATGGAGGAACTGGGCATGCCATCGAATTTCGCAGACTCGGTGGATTCGGCAATCACTAGACCGCCCACAGCGCTGACGTCACGCACGCCGCGCGAACCATCGCTGCCACTTCCGGAGAGAACAACGGCGACGGAATCTTCGCCCGCCTCTTGCGCCAGCGATCGGAAAAAATGGTCGATCGGCAGCGAAAGTGTTTCCTTGGGTTCTTTATCCCGTAACCGGAAACAGCCGTCGGTCAGGATGGCTTCTTGCTTTGGAGGGATAAGGTAAATGCAATCTTTTTCCAATCGCAACCCGTCGGCCGCTTGTTGGATCGGGATGTCCGTCCGCCGCCCGAGCAGTTCGTCCATCACACTTTTGAAGTCCGGGGATAGATGTTGGAGAACGACGAAGGTCACCCCAGTGTTGGGCGGAACGTTTTCGAAGAAGCTCTCCAGTGACTCTAAACCACCGGCAGACGCGCCGAGTGCGATGATGGGGAAGGCTTGTTGAGTTTCATTGACACTGGTGTCGTCTTGGACAGCTCCAGCATCGCTTGGCTGATTGGAGCCAGTGTGGTTTTCTATATCTGACACGTTGAGTCCTTCAAGGTCATGGATAAGACGGTGGATTTACAAGCGTGACTTGAGTCTGGGTGTGATGGGTTGGGTTTGCACTCGCGTGGTCGACGCGGTTGTGAGTTTTCAGTGTTGGTTGGGAAACCGACTCGCACAATGTCGTCCTGATAGCTTCTAGGTACGCAAACCGCACGCCAAAAGTTTAACCGCGAAAGAGAAGCGTCGTTACCGAGGAAAATCAACAAATTCTGATCGCCGCAAGCCCAGCTTGATCGCTCGACGACCACCCCCGGCGGTGATTGAAATGTTTCGGTTTGTTGTGGTGCAAATTTGTCACCGTTTGTCTCTGACAGCACCGTATTCGGTCGGCTGTGGCACGCGAGATGCCACCCATCTCTAGCGGTTCTTCAGAGTGTAGTGGATTTCGCCAAGAAATCCCTTTTTTATCCACGAGAAGGAATTCTGGCGAATCCCACTACACTTCTCAGTTTTCTAGCCACTCGATTTCTTGAAGAAGCTCTCTGGCATCAGCCACCGATACCCCATGAGGAAAGAATGAACATCGACGTTAAGTGCCACGGCGAAACTCACGTTGGGAAGCACCGGCAGGAAAACGAAGACCAGTTCCTGATCGCCGACCTAACCAAGTCGATGAAGGTACAGCAAACAAGCCTTGGACTCAACCATCAAACACGATTGCTTGGCGATACGCAGGGAAAACTTTTGCTTGTCGCCGACGGTGTCGGTGGCCACGCTTCCGGTGAACGAGCCAGTTCGTTGGCAGTTGATGGCGTCGCTAATTATATTCTCAATGCGATGGATTGGTTCATGCGACTCAACGATCGCAATGAAGATCAATTGAAGAAAGAACTTAAATCTGCATTCGCCCACAGTCAAACAATCCTCAACGACGAAGCCGAGGATATTCCTCAACGCCGTGGCATGGCGACTACCTTAACGATGGCCTATATCGTTTGGCCGAACATGTACGTGGTGCACGTTGGCGATACAAGATGCTACATCGTTCACGATCGCGACATTGAACAGGTCACGACCGACCATACCATCGGAAATCTACTCAGAGCTGCTGAAAAGGATGCCGATCCAAACGACACCAAACCGTTCCACCCAATGTCTCACGCGCTTTGGAACGTGATCGGCGGTCGAGACAATTCATTGGAACCACAATTTGAGAAGGTGGTGCTCAGCAACAATGACAGGCTGTTGCTTTGCTCAGATGGGTTAACCCGATACCTAGAGGATCATGAGCTCGCCTACGAGCTGGCCTCGGAAGCGACGCCTCAGCAAATCTGTAAGACGTTTATTGACACCTCAAACAGTCGCGGCGGAAAAGATAACATCACTTGCGTGGTGGCGAAGTTCTTACCCGTCGTTGGGGATGCCCCCTCAAAATTGGTCCCTCGTGAAACTTAGTGGCTAGAAAACTGAGAAGTGTAGTGGGATTCGCCAGAATTCCTGCTCTTGATCAAAAAGGATTTCTTGGCGAAATCCACTACACCCTGATGTAGCCACTAAACTCCCTGAAGAGCCTCTAAATTGGAGACCGGTGAATTTGTTGATTAGCTGGTCGTACGCCAACCAATTTGCGTCAACACTGGTTCGGGTACGATCAAACACTTCTCGCCTTCTGCGTTGACGATCGGTCTTTAATTAGCGGAACGCAGCAAGCAGTGCAACAAACGCGGTTTGGCACGAGCTTTGCATTTCCTGCTTCGTAACATTTGCTTCGTCAACCAATCCCCCTAAACTTTGGAGAGAACCATGGAAACCAAAATTGACCTCAACGAGAAAACAGTCGAAGGTATTCAAACTTTGATCCGCTACAACATTGACTCGTACGACGGATTCCGAGAAGCAGCCGAAGAGATCAGCGATGAAAACCTCGCGACGACTTTCAGGACACTCGCTGCCGAACGCAGCGAGCTTGCAACCGAGCTGCAAAACTACGTTCAAATCAACAGCGAAGCTCCAGTCGACGAGGGCTCCGCAATGGCGGCCGTTCACCGTGCTTGGATCAACGTTCGCAGTAAGCTAAACGGCGGAAGCGCTTACCCGGTTCTTTGTGAGGCCGAAAAGGGCGAAGATTACATCAAAGCCGCTTACGAAGACACGCTCAAAGAGACCGCCGGCAGTGCGATGAACGACGTTCTCACCAAGCAATACGCGCAGGTGAAAGCGGGGCACGATCGCATTCGTGACCTACGAGATGCGCACAAGAACTAGAAACGACCTAACAGTGGTAAGATATCAGGTAACCAAACCGTTATTTACAGTCTCGACGTTCGTTCGGTATGCAACGAGCACGATTCAGAATGAATGTCGAACTGCGAATGCGGGGGCTTGCCTTTTTTAATTCCTCTTTGGAGGATCTTCGGGTTGTAGTGGATTTCGCCAAGAAATCCCTTTTGACCAAAAGAAGGAATTCTGGCGAATCCCACTACACTTTTCAATTTCCCAACCACTCAATTTCCCGAAGCCCCTTTTTGAAAGCCTGAGGCCATGACCAAAAAAGATCTGATCGTCCTCGGGGCTGGCCCGTCAGGTGGCCGCGTGGCAGCAATGTGTGCTGACAAGGGCCTGGACGTCGCTCTCATTGAGTCCCGGGAATTCGGTGGAACGTGCGCACTGCGTGGATGCAATCCCAAGAAAGTTCTGGTTCACGCCGCCGAAGCCGTCGACGCGGCTCAAAACGCTGCGCGTAATCTTAACCACGCGGACGAGATAAGTATCGACTGGGAGTCGCTCATCGAGCAGAAGGAATCGTTCGTCCAAGACATTCCCGAAAACGCACTCGAAAAATTCAAAGGCAAAGGTATCGAGTGCGTTCTTGGACAGCCAACTTTCATCTCAGACAATACAATTTTGGTCGGCGATAGAGAGTTCGCCGCCGAGAAAATCGTTATTGCGACAGGAGCTCGTCCAAGGACGCTGGAATTTCCCGGCCACGAACATGTCACGCTCAGCGACCAGTTCATGAATTTGAAATCGTTACCCAAACGGATCCTGTTCATTGGCGGCGGATACATTTCACTCGAATTTGCTCACGTGGCAATTCGAGCCGGCAGTGAAGTCACGGTGATCGACCGAAACGAACGTCCGCTCAAGGGTTTCGAACCTGAGATCGTTGACGCGTTGCTGGAGAAGACCGAGCAGATCGGAATCGACTTTCGCGTTAACGCCACGGTCCAGAAGATCTGTTCCAGCGATGACGGCACCTTGGCCGTTACGTTAGACGCGGACAATGCAATCGAAACAAAGACCTTCGATTTGGTCGTACACGGAGCCGGGCGCGTCCCCAACCTAGACGCCATGGACTTGGACAAAGGTTTGATTGATTTTTGCAAGAACAAGGGCGTTCTGGTTGACGCTGCCGGCCGCAGCAAATCCAACAAGCGCGTGTTTGCGGTCGGCGATTGTGCAGCGACATCCAACCCAATGTTGACGCCAACCGCCAACGAACAGGGACGACAATTGGGCAAGGCGTTGCTCGGCGAAGAGTCAGAAGACGTCGACCAGCATCGCACGATCGCGAAAGTTGTTTTCACCGTACCGCAAGTGGCTGCTGTCGGAAAAACTAAGGCGCAAGCTCGCGCTGACGGCGATGACTTTGAAGTCAAATCGGAGGACTGGTCGCAATGGGGATCGGTCAAAAAAGTGAATCAAACCGCAGCCCATTTCACGATCCTAGTCGACAATCATACCAACAAAATTCTCGGAGCCCATCTCATCGGCCCCGCCGCCGGCGAGCTGATCAATATTTTCACAATGGCGATCGAATTCGGCATCACCGCATCGCAAATCAAGTCCGTCCTAATGGGCTATCCAACATTCTCGTCAGACATCCGCATGATGGTTTGATTGCCGGTCCGCGACCACCAACTCACACTGGAAAATAATCCGTTGAACGAACCAAAGATTTGGACTGATGAAGTATCTAAACTCCTGCGGCAATCTATCGACAACGTGGACGACTACATCGACGCAAGGTGGCGTTGGCTGAGGAAGAAGTTCGGCACTGAAGGTGTTCCTCAAATCGTGCCTTACATCGGGTTCGCGAACGATGAACGCGCTTGGTTGCACGGTCGTGTGCTAACTAATCCACCGCTTGACCTGCCGTCTGCCGACGATAATTGGTGGGACAATTTGCAGCAAACATATCGGCGGCTCGAGAGTGATGAAGTCGTCGGTGCTGAAATTGAAATTGATTTCAATGGACAGACCCATTCCGTCACGACGGACGAAGAAGGTTACTTTCATCTCGAGTCAGCTTGGATTCCTCAGCCAAGCTCGACGACGTCTTGGCTACAAGTTCCGATGCGCATCGTGAATTCCGATGCCATTTTGCCTGCTGCATCGACGACCATCGGCCGGCTCTTGGCTCCTCCAGCGACTGCGAATCTGGGAGTGATCAGCGATATCGACGACACGGTCATGTTCACAGGAGTCACCGACCTCACGACGATGATTCGGTTGACGTTTCTGCACAACGCGCGGACACGCAAGCCGCTTGCCGGTGTCGACAAGCTTTTTCAAGCGCTGAAGTATGGCAGTGGACTTAATCATTCGCGTCAGAACCCCATTTTTTACATTTCAAGTTCTCCGTGGAATTTGTTCGATCTTCTGGAACACTTTTTCGAACTCAACAACATTCCCGAGGGTCCGATTCTGCTGCGCGATCTAGGATTTGATGCGAACAAGTTCATCAAGGAGGGGCACGAACACAAGTTAGAAAAAGCGCGACGTGTGCTGAAGGCTTACCCCGATTTACCGTTTGTCCTGTTTGGCGATTCGGGAGAAGACGACGCCCAGCTCTACGCACAAGCCGCCGCTGAGTTCCCGGATCAGATTAAGGCCATCTTCATTCGGGACGTCGATCCGGGTTCAGGCAGCCATCGTGATGAATCAGTAAACGCGGTCATCGAGGCTGCCAAACCGTCGCATGCTCCGATGTATTTAATCCAAGACAGCGCCGAAGCGGACATCATCTTGAGGGACATGGGATTTATCTCTTAGATCAGTAACGATTAAAGCACCGACGGTTGCGAAGTTGTCGGTCGGCAAACGTTGACGGCGTCTCGTTGAGCTTCGACGGAATCGGTGCATCTGAGATTAAGTTCTACCGCGACAACGAAAACGAACTTTGGCCGACGCTTGACCGGTTCGATAGATTCCGTCGAGATCTCAACGAATCACTAACTAACCAACATCCTGAGGGGCTGCTTCTAGGTTGACAATTTATTGAAAGCAGACCTGTTGTTGCATTTGCGGCTCGGACGTCAGCCCGGTTGCTGGGCGGCCAAGGCGCGTCTTAACCGTACAGCGAATATATGTCAGCCTCTAAGAGTAGATTGAAATTTTAAGCGGTGCGATCGCCAGTGCTTCAACTTCTCGGCCAGCAACCAACATGAGCGTTGCGCACTCATCGCGATCAGCAACGTCTCTGAAATTTAGGCCGCCTAGGAACTTGTCGGAGTGGCACGAAGTTTGCTTCCTATTCATTCTATCTTCTGCCGTTCTCATTTGGATGATCGCGGCAGCTCACTACCCCCGCACAAAGGATGAGATAGAAACCATGGCAACCTATTTGCTCGCCAACAAAGGCACCAAACAACTTGAGACGACTGTTTTTGAAAGTGAAGCTGGCGATGCAGTTGCAGTCTTCACCGATCCGAAAAACGCTGAGGCGTACATTTCCGATGCGGGCTGGCAGGAAGAGATGGTCGTCGCTGAGCTGAAAGCGGTGGAGTTTATGGAGTGGTTGATTTTGTGCCACCGCAACGGTGTGAAGCAGATGGCGACCGACCCACGCCGGAGCGAACAAGAGTCCGGCATGAGGGTCAGCACACTCGACATCGAAGCCCAGCTCGAGCATGCGGGACAGCACATCTTCCAAACGGCCCAGCGTGATTTCAGTAGTTCCCCTGCCCGCATCCGGAAGCAAGCATATGAAAGTTAGCGATGGAAACCACGTTTTGTAACGAGAGTTTGTTATGCGCAAGATGATTTTCGGGACAATCGGCTTTATTTTGGTAATGGGCGTGGCTTCATTTTGGCTGCTGC
>CAYOZV010000153.1:0-11183 GCA_964408465.1 uncultured Pirellulaceae bacterium | reverse complement strand
AGCCCAAGCTACGTTCGTTGCACGCCTCAACTACCATCGGGATTGCGAGAGGGTAATTCTTCCAGCTGTTCTCGGATGTCGGCAATCGGCAGAACCCGGGATTGCCCCCAATGTTGAGAGGTTTGCAGCAACCGCAACCGAACCGGCAAAAGCCGTTGCTGGACTTCGTGCTCCAGCGCCGCCAACCACGGCGGGAGGTCAACACCGACACCGATCGTTGTCCGCGAAAACGCTTGAGCCTCTTGCTTCAACATGGAGAAGGCTCGATCCGCCTGCTTTTGGTCAGCCTCGCACATCGCCGGTTTCACTAACGCCGTCAACCGATCAATCTGCATCTCCGAACCAAACTTGCCCTCAATACGTCTCCCAACGGAACTCATTTGAATGGAATGTTTCTTCCGCAGCGTATCCAGCAACGCAATGTACCGCTTCGCCTCACTACCGACTCTAAGCTTCAACGATCGTCGCCACATCCGCGCCACGTTGGTTTGCTGCTTGCGGACGAGAATACGATGGGCCCAAATAACTGGGTTCAATTTCCAGCAGACGCGATCGTACTTGGTCCGCAGTACCAGAAACTCCAAAAAGATATTCAGTAACTCACCGCTGTCGGATTGCGTTGTCGTCGTGTTGTAGTCACGGTACTCGTTGAAGTTTTCCAGCACCGCCTCCAGTATCAACGACAATTGTTTGGCCGCTTTCTTCAGAGGCAACTTTGTCCTGAGGTCTTTGAACAGGGCCAGATCGGGCGGGTCATGGGAATCGGCAACCTGCACCAACCAAGCGGAAACGCCCTGATGTAAAATGGCTCGAATGTTCCCGACATGGAGAAAATTTTGAGTCAGCAGATCCTTACCGTAGTTTTCTATGAATTCGACCGTTTCCTGCCAACGCTCTTTTTTGTGCACCTTCTCCAGCACGCTCAATCGCAGCGTCTGACTATGCTTGAGCCACAGCACCAGCATGGACTCAGTCAACATTTCTACGCAATCGAACAAGACGCTTTCTGATTGATCGGCAACCTCATTCTCTGGACGGTCGGTTCCTCGCAAATACGTCTGGTAACTGGCAATCGATTGCGTCAGCGCTTTGACCATCGATGTAAACGCGACTTCAAAAATCTCATCGTATTCAGTCACGGCCCCCGGCAGGGACGGTTGATTGCGCTCCATATCCAGCGCCGTGCGCGTCAATTCATAGGTCGGCACGATCAGCCCAAGATCCGGCAGCGAACGCAGCAGATCCAACATCGCCGTTTGCGTCGCCCGGGCCTCGACGATCTCGCGTGGCGAACCATTTTTTGACAACGGCACGTACAGCGTTGACCGCTGCGAAAAGTATTCGACCAATTCATCGAACGTGGTAAGAATGCGATCGGTGTCGCGAAGCAAGATTCCCGCATAGGTCTCTGCCAGGGCATCAATGGAACCGGGTTCGGCCAGCGTTAACTGTTGCAGCGCGTTTTCCTCTGGTGCCAACAGAATCGTGATCGCGCGCGTGACGCCCTGCAACGCATGGACGGCGTTTTCACATTCGACACACGTCAAAATCGCTTGGTTAACCAGCGATTCTTTATAAACCATACTTTGGTCGTACTGCATCATCGAATCTTGATCGGTGCCAGACAACGTAATGTTGTAGTTGTTGATCGAATCGCACAAATCCATTAATTGCGTGTAGTTCCGCTGAGCTTGATTGAGCCAACCGCCGACCGTTTCCAACCGCTGACGCAAACGAGCCTCGACCTCCAACGAGGGCCGAGGGACACCGTTCTGCCGATCCACCGGCAACGGAATCGTCGCCGCAATTCTCCAATAACTGGCGATCGTACCTAAAAACTCCAGCCGATTCAGGATGCGATCGACCTCAGCCTCAAGCGCTTCATCGGACTCAAAGCCGCCTTCGAACACTTCGCCTTCGTTGCCGTCATCAGCCGAATCGCTGAACACCATGTTGTCATAGGCCGCACTGAACAAGGACTGATCCTCGTCATCATCGTCAGGCAAATCGAGCTGATCGACCTCCTCCATGAAGGCCTCCGCGGTGTGACCTGTCGAAACGCTGCGGTTGATATCGAACTGGGGAATCTCCCAATAGGATTCGGCATTGGCTTCGACAAAGTCGTAGAACTTGCGAATGCGCTTCCAGATCACCTCCGGCGCGTCAACGACGCCGTTTGCTTTTTTGTCCGCGTCGGCTTTTTCGCCTGTTGGATTATCGCTGGCTACGTCGTTACCGTCTGGGGCAGCGCAATCGTCATCTGATTCACTGCCTGCCTCTTTTGCACCATCGGGCTTGGTTGAATTTTCGACTTGGTCCAACAGAAGTTTTTTCTGTTCCACGATCCAGCGGAAGGCCAAGTTATGAAACGAACTATCCCCCTGCTGCAGGCCAATCTGATCGGCCTGGCTTAACCAGTGCACCAGCAGCGCCATCGCTGTCGAATAGTCGGCGCGCTGTATCAGTGCGTCAACCACCAGCGTGTAAGCCTTGGGCGAATCGAACAGTTCGGCGTGCTGAGCCCAAAAGCTGATGTCGCCTGTTTCGGCCCCGCCGATGTGCCACAATCGCAGCGCTTCGGCCACCAGTTCAGACGCCTGAAAGATCTCATTCGCATCGACCGCATCGACCGCCATGACTTCGTGGGCCGCGAATTGCCGCCACCACTGAACGATCTTGGAAAACTTCTCGCGCGTCGCATTGATGATCGCTTCGTCGTCGATCGCGGCCGCTTCGCTCCAAAGCCGCGAATACAAAGCAAAAATGCACTCGACTAAATCCACCAGATCGAACACCCGATGGTCTCGCACCGAGTTCTCCAATGCCGGAAAGAGGCTGTAATTCCCGTCAAACCCCAAGATGTTCCAAGGATCAACAATCGCACCGCATTGAATGCCGCGCATCATCAGTTCCTCGATCTTGGGAAACTTCTCCAACGCGTCTTGCAGCTGCCCTTGCTTGATCGCGCGGTTGGCTTCGCTGAGCAGGCAATCGATCTGGCAACTGATTCGAGACGCCGTGACGGGTACCAATGCAGATTGCTCTTGAGCCGCGACCGGGTGCCCCATCCGAGCAAAAATAGAAGCCAACCGGCAATTGACCAATTGGTAGGCTCGGTGATTGGAGAGTTGAGCATTTAGATGTTGCCGAACGCTGCCAAAGACCTGCTTACGAGAATTAGATTCCGATTTCAACCGAGCCCGATGCGCGTCTGGAACTTTTTCAACCAGCGAAAGATAAAACTGATCGCGGTAGGACGCAATGTTGGGAAGCAAACTACCCAGGGTGACCGTCGAATCGTGGGCTCCGGGACCGTTGCCGCTGATTCCCGATCCCATCAACATCGTACCGGCAAGCGCCGCGGCGGCTTCGAACAAGAGTTCTTCGGCGTCGATTTGGGCCTCGGGTGTTTGCTGGTCCTGTTCCACCCGCGCCAACAACGAATCAAGCGTCACCTGATGGACAATGAATCGAAAATAGAATCCCTGATTATTGACGTGGTGTTCGTCCCACGTTCCAAAATGGTGGTTGGGTCTTTTATTCACCGGATGGTCAAAATCGAACGCCCGCGGATCGATGCACAGCTGATCAAGATTCGCGGGATCGAATTGAGCGGCGTTGAGGATATTTTGATCGGTTGAATGAAGGATGTCGACCGTCTTCTGAATCAAACGTTCGTAGCGCCCCACCGACGTGCCGACGTCACTTAAATAAACGGGAGTCGGCGCGACCCACTCGTTTTCATAAGGCTCGATTTTCTGAGAGGTCAAAACGGCAATCGGCCGATGCCCCAAATAATCGTTCACCGTGCCAAGTGATTCGGTGATGATATCTTGCGGACTGCCTCCGGCGGCGGATTTCTCCATCACCGTCTCAAACACCCGCGCCAGAAAAAACGAATTGAAAATGAAATCTTGCGTTTGATGAAAAAGCAGATCCCGATGATTGAGAATATAAGCCGGAACAAAATCATCGAAGACGAGGTTCAAAATCGTCTCCACTTGAACCGCATCGCGGAAGGTGTCGCTGGACTGCTTCACCTGCGACAAACGAGATCGAAGCCGAGCGTTAACTTTTGCTAAAAACGCCGACGGTTGGCTCAGGCTGGGTTGATCACCATTTAAAATGCCCGTCCCGGCGGTGTCCTTATCCGCGGTACCGGGCACTGCGGCGGCAGGTTTTCCCGCACCTTGGGACGCACTGATTTCGATCCGAAACAGCCGATCTAAATTCGCCACGAACTTAGGATCATGCTGTCCCGACGAAAAATTAAGGTGGCCTAGAACCTTATCCAGTAATTCTTCGACTGGTTTTTCTGTAGCGGCCTGACCCATGTATTATCGTCCAACACGATTGCGGTAAAAACTTTCGCCTATCGTAAAAATCAGTCGCGTTTTGGTCTAGGGGCAAAGCGGATTTCTGAGGTTCTTGAAGACTTTGAGTGAGGTAAATAGGTCTATTGTCAGCAGTTTCAATTTCCATCAGATGCTGTTGAGCGATTTAGCTTGCCCAATCAGCCAAATGAGAGTGGGCGGCCCACAGTTGCCGCGCTCCGTTGCGATCGTTGCCGCCGGCCGAGGGATTCCGTTTTCAACGGACGCCCACTCGGTTGATGAAGACAAACGAAGGTAGACCAAGGCAAATTAAAGTAGCGTTAGCCCAATGGCCCTCACTTTAACGACTTCTGCACCTCAACCTGATTTCGAAGCGGCTTACTTCCGGTAGGTAGGGATCATAGACCGACCGAAACGGAAGGGTGATTCGGCGAAGAGTCAAATCTACGGTTCGTGTTCGACGCGTCATCCATCTAAGGTGAGTGTCATTGAGCGTAAGCCGATGTCGCCATCTTTTTTCAGGCTACAGATCTGAATTTGCAACGTGTTCCAACCGTCGTTGCTTCAGCCAGCTGAGGGCTTTGAAGACGGTCCCCGCAATGATCAGGATAGCGCTGGGGGCGAAGGCTGCCGCGAGCGCGAAGTAACCCACATTGGCTGGAATGGGATCGTTAATCGAGCGATAAAGCTGGCTGAGAATCGCGCCCAGAAAAGCCACCACGACCATGATCACCAGCATCGACCCCAGCGAGAAGGACAACCGAAACGGCCGCCCCGCAGAGGTGGCGGCACTGCCTGACGTTCTCGTTTTGTTGCGGGGTGCGGGACTCATGCCGCTATATTAACGCCATCCGCCGCGCCCTCCAAGTAGTGCGGGCTCTCGACCTGCACGCGCCGCTGAGTTTCAGTGCGCCGAGGACACTCCCACCATACGCTCTCGCCATCAATTAGCCTGCTGCCCCCAGCGCTGCGCCAGCGTCTTCAAATCCTCCGCGGCGATATCTTGCTCCGACCGACCGATGTAAAACGCTTCGACGCGGTTGATCCAATGGTTAAGTTCTTCTGCCTTTCGATCGTTGGTGAAATCTTCGACCCGTTTTTCGACCGCCGCCGTTTCTTACTTGGCTTCATCACTTCCATTGGTTTTTTTGGCAAGCGTAACGACGACCGCGGCACCGGTCTCTAATGAAAGTGGCGCCTTCGATTCTTCCTATTGTTCAACGTTGGATTCGTCCTGGCCGTCTTATTTCATTCCCTTATCAACGGCGTCTGATTTCACTTTCGCGGCAGGAGTTTTTTTCGGCGTCAACATCAGCACCAAATTGCCAGCGTCTATGCTGATGATTGTCGCGGTCAACTTCTCTTGGGGAGCTTCTCTGACGCCGATGCTCATCACAGCTTCTGATTTAATTCCAGCGTCCTTCTCATGATCCTTGGCCGAAGCGACCTTCACGACCAACACTTCGCCAAATTTGCTGATGAGGGTCGCGTCATGTTCGACCGTTGGCTCCGATTTAGTTTCGGGTTTCGAATCCGATTCTTCTTGTTTGCGATATTTTGTGCTCCGCACCTTGAGCATGATCTCCGGCGTTGGTTCGAATTTCACTTCGACCAGTCTGGCGACCATCGCATCTTCGGGGATTTCCTTTTTCGTGGCGTTTGCTGCATCGGGTGTGACTGCTTGGGTCGCACCACCAACGCAATCGTAGACCATGCAAAAAACAAATATCGCATCCGATTGGCACGCCGTCTGCATTATTGTTTTTTCGGAAGTGGTTCACCTGTTGTCGCGAAAGCGGCTTCAAGTGAAATAGAGACGAGGCAGTGCCTTGATTGCTGGTTTTACTGGCAATCAAGGTCTTTTTTTTGCCTTTCACTTAGTTCTGGAATGCTCCCAAGTCGATTCTAAGATTTCAACGGCTCAAGATGCATTATTTTGATGCGCATCAAAATAATACATGTGTTCATTTTTGAAACACATTCTGACCGCATTTAAGGTGGACAATTTGGCCACTGCCGAGCATTTTTGAATTTATTTTTGCCCCTCCGGTTAGATATCTGATGCCCGCGGGCCGTGCCTCAAAATCCCCTTTGCGATATGTACAGCTTCAAAGCGGAATAGGCAGCCTCTATGGGCTATAATTGACTGATATTGACTCCCAAAAACAGGTGTGATCCAGATGTTTCAATTGGCTACTGTGAAAAATCTTGTTTCAATAGTCGCTGTGCTGATTGGAATCTTGGCCGTGGGCACTACCGGTGCGGTGGAACCCACCCCCGACAGGAAGGTGGAGACGGGCACCGCCGCGCCCCAACAAGTGGCTGAGATCGACAAGATGATCGCCGAGGTTTGGGAGGCGTATCAAATCAATCCATCCAAACCTGCCACCGATTGGGAATGGTGCCGGCGAGTGTATTTGGATGTGATCGGGCGGATTCCAACCGCCGGCGAGGCTCAAGCTTTTGAGGCCGACAACAGCAAAACGAAAAAGCAAGATCTGGTTGAGACCTTGCTTTACGACGATGACTACACCGAAGAGTTCGCCCGCAATTGGACAACCGTCTGGACCAACCTGCTGATCGGACGGACCGGTGGAACGGCGAACGGTTCGATGATCAATCGCGCGGGGATGCAGAAGTTCCTTCGTGACTCGTTCGCCCGTAATAAACCTTACGATCAATTCGCACATCAATTGATCAGCGCCACAGGCACCACCGCCCCCGGCGACGAGGACTTCAACGGCGCGACTAATTTTCTGATTGACAAGGTCAACCAAGAAGAAGCGTCTCTCGCGACCTCCGAAACAACCAAAATTTTTCTCGGGTTACAGGTCCAATGCACTCAGTGCCACAACCATCCCTTTAATGACTGGAAGCAACAAAAGTATTGGGAGATGAATGCCTTCTTCCGACAGGCTCGCGCCGTCGGCCAAGGCATGCGTTCTGGGATGGGAAATGTTGCGACGCTGACCGACAGAGATTTCTCGGGTGAGAGCGGCAACAATCTCGATGAAGCCGAAGTCTACTACGAGATGCGAAACGGACTGGTGGCCGTCGCCTACCCGGTCTTTGTTGATGGCACCGAAATAAGTAAAAGCGGCTACGTCACGCAAACCAACCGGCGAAAGGAACTGGCCGATCTCACCGTGAAGTCGCCTTACTTTGCCAAATCTATCGTGAATCGCATGTGGGCTCATTTTCTGGGATACGGTTTCACCAGCCCCGCGGATGACCTCGGGCCTCACAACATTCCAACCCATCCCTCGCTGTTGAATTACCTGGGCCAAGAGTTCCAAAGCAACGAACATAATTTGCGTCAGCTGATTTCTTGGATCGTGCTTTCCAAGCCGTATGGGCTTTCAAGCCGCCAGAACAAATCCAATGTTTCCGACGATCCTTTGCTGGGTGAACCGCCGAAGTTTTCGCACTTTTATCTCCGGCAAATGCAAGCCGAGCAATTGTACGAATCGCTGCTGGCCGCCACCGAGGGAGCCCAGCGCAGTGGCTCCTACGAGGACCAAGAGCGTGTCAAAAACGAATGGTTGCAACAATTCAACCGTGCCTTTGGTACCGACGAAGGCGGGGAAGCGACCAGTTTCACCGGTACGATTCCCCAAGTGCTGATGATGTTCAACGGGGACATGATAAAAGCGGCAACTTCGACCGCCGAAGGTGGTTTAATTGACACGATCGTGCGGGCCCCGATGTCCAGCACTCAGAAAGTCGAAACGCTATTTTGGAAAGGGCTTGGACGCAAACCCAAGCCCCCCGAAATTAACCTTGCCAAAGCCTTAGTCAAATCCAATGACGGAAACTTTGCCGAGGGACTTCGAGACATGTGGTGGGTGATACTGAACACCAACGAATTTATTTTTATCCATTAAGACATCCCGAAACCATCACGTTCGACGATAATAACAATCGCCTTCATCCGCGGCTGTCCTCCAACAATCTCCCACGACGGAAACTGAAACTATGAATCGCAAAACACCTCGCGGCATGAACCGACGTCACTTCATGAGCCACTTGGCTGGAGCCTCAGCGCTGACCGGAACAGCATTGGCACTCGGTGAAACTCTCCGCGCCAATTCTAGTGAGATGAAAAAGAACCAGAAGGCGGCGATTTTACTGTGGATGGGTGGCGGTCCCTCGTCGATTGATCTTTGGGACATGAAACCCGGTGCCAATACGGGCGGGCCTTTCCGCCCCATCTCCACCAACGGCGACGTGCAAATCTGCGAGCACCTGCCAATGATGGCCAAGAACATGGATAAGATGTCAATCGTGCGTTCGATGAGCACGCGCGAGGCTGACCACACGCGCGGGCGATATTACATGCACACCGGCTACGTTCCCAATCCAAACGTCAAACATCCCAGCTACGGTTCGGTCATCGCTCATCAGTTGGGCACGCAACGCCCCGAACTAGAGATTCCATCTTTCATTTCCGTTGGCGGTGAGAGCGAGGGGCCAGGATTTTTGGGCATGGCTTACTCGCCGTTTTCGGTGAACTCGACCGGACGCGTCCGGAATCTTAACTTGGGAATCACGCCAGATCGCATGGCCAGTCGAATTCAGGCGCTGAAGTTGATGGAGACTGAATTCATCGACCAGAGACGCGGCATCGCGTCCCGCGAACACGCAAAGGTGCTCGGCAAAACACTGTCCTTAATGAGCAGTCGCCAGATGGAAGCTTTTCGTGTGGAGAAGGAACCGACCAACGTCAAGGAGCGTTATGGAAACACGAATTTTGGACGCGGTTGCCTGATGGCCAGACGTTTGGTCGAAGCGGGCGTGCCGTTTGTCGAAGTCAATCTTGGCGGCTGGGACAATCACCAAAACATTTTCCAAACGCTTGAAAACAACAAATTGCCCGAACTCGATCGCGGCATGAGCGCGTTGCTGGAAGACCTAGCCCAACGCGGCATGTTGGATTCAACGGCCGTCATGTGGATGGGCGAATTTGGACGCACGCCAAACATCAACGGCAACACCGGACGCGACCATTGGGCTCGCAGCTGGTCCGTTTTGGCCGGCGGTGCGGGCATGAAGCCAGGTGTGGCGATCGGGCAAACCAACGAAGACGGCACGCGCGTCCAAGGGCAGAGCTATTCGTCAGAAGATCTCATGGCAACGGTTTGTAAATCGCTGGACATTGATCTCGAAACAACCTTCACCAGCGCCAGTGGTCGCCCGATGAAGATCGCCAACAGCGGGAAGTTGATCGAAGGATTGATTTAGGAGATGCCGGCTATTAGCCGTTGGCCGGGCGATTAATGCCGGACCGCATTTGGTTTTTAGGTGACGTGAGGATCAAGCCGGTGGACGCCGGCTTTTTTCGTTGGTGCGATTGAAAGATTAGCGGCCCGACCGAATCGGACTTACGCCTCCACCTGGCGATCCAGCTGATAAAACTTCATCGCATTTGCGCCCAAAATCTTCGCGCGTTCGGATTCAGAGACGCCTCCAATACATTCCACCAGCGCGTCAAAAACTTCGGTGTAGGTGGCCGCCAATTCGCTGACCGGCCAATCGCTGCCAAACATGCAGCGGTCGGGGCCGAATGCTTCTAACGCCGTTTCGACATACGGTTTCAGATCGGCCGGCTTCCAGTTGTGCCAATCCGCTTCGGTGACCATGCCCGAAAGCTTGCAGTGAATGTTGTCGCATTTTGCCGCTGCCTTAAGATTCTCCTGCCACCCATCGGTTGCGCCCGTCTTAATATGCGGCTTGGCCAAGTGATCGATCACTAAACGCAGATTGGGAAACCGTTTTCCCACGGTCTGAGCATGTTTGAGATGTTTGACGAAAAACAATAGGTCGAATGCCAGATCATACTTCTCCAGCAGACCCAATCCGCGCGAAACATCATCCTGCACAATAAAATCATCGTCCGCTTCGCCTTGGGTAAGATGGCGAGCGCCGACAAACTTTGAATGTGATTTATATTTTTCGATCTGCGATTCACACTGGTCGCCGGCCAAATCAACCCACCCAACCACGCCCGCCAACCAATCGTATTGGTTGGCCAGTTCAAGCACCCAATCGTTTTCACGTGTGTCATGCTGGGTCTGCACGAAGACGGTCTTGTCGACGCCAGTTGATTGGATCAGCGGCTGCAGGTCCGATGGTAAAAAGTTCTTACAGATCTTCTCATGGCCCTGGTCCTCTAACCACGAATGGTCGTAGTCATCCATTTGACGGTCCCAAAAGTGGTGGTGCGCATCGACAATGATCGACATAAATGTCCCTCTGATTTTATTAATTATTGCTGCAGATTTGCTACCATTGTAAGCAAAAACACATGCGTTAAAAGTTGCAGCCGCCTACAATAAATGCACTATGGAAAACCACACCCCCAAACCCGATTCATCGAATCCCTCGATCCCATCAAACTCGATCGACGTGAAGTTTTACGCGCTAATGATCGGAGCCATGATCATTATCTTTTGGTTGGGGGCAATGTCAGGTTCCCCTGAGATAATCAAAGCCGTTAACATCGCTTTGGTCGTTGGCGTGTTGGCGTTGGGAATGAAATTTGGATTTGCTTGGGTAGCGGTCGCCGCTGACAGCGATCCCACCAGCCCGACCACGGTCGCGACACGCCCCGACGCCCTGCAAGCGGCCCCCTTGATCAGCATGTTGCAGGAGAACGGTATCAATGCTGTTGCCACCGGTTCACACACGTCGGGTTTCCAAGTCGAAATCGCCGCCGAAGTAAAAGTCGTCGTATCCAAACGCGACGCCGCCAAAGCCAGAGAAATTTTAGGCGACGCGGTGAACGGGTAGCGTCCAATTCCAACTGATTTGGAACACCTGAGCCGCAAGGCAGAGCGCGCTAGTCGCGGG
>CAYOZV010000152.1:0-11265 GCA_964408465.1 uncultured Pirellulaceae bacterium | reverse complement strand
CAAATACCATGCTGGCAATCAACAGCCAGACGACGCCCATGCGCACGAAGCTGCGCGTCAGCATCCTCCGTCCAGGCGGCCGCATGCCGTAACGATTCACCACACGAAGGTACAGCAAATTCCTGCCGACGGATTGTCGAAAGAAGAAAACCGTTGCCGAATAAAGCAGGATCGGCAGCAGGTTGGTCAGCGACACCAAAAAAACGATCGCCAAATTTTCCGTATAATCGCGCAGCCGCAGGACGCCAAACAGCAGATATTGGATCGCGGCGGCGACCAGTAAAACCGAAAGACAGTCGAACAATCCGGCCAATAGTCGTGGCACGCGTTTGGCCTGAATCGAGGATAATGCTTCAACGGATTTGAAGTCGGAAATGAGTTCGTTGTAAGATTGATAGCGCTGCGTAGGGTCTTTGTGCAGCATCCGCGCTAGCATGCTTTTCCAGTTCTCTGGTAAATGCTCGGGCCACGGCGTTGGATAGGCCACCACGTTTTGATAATGGTCCTCCGTCCAATCTTTCGGTTTTCGGCCGCTGAGTTTAATCGGCAGGACACCAAAGGTCATCTCGTAGAGCGTCACGCCCAGTGCATAGATGTCGGACTGGATTGACGTTTCCCCCCCGCTGATCAGTTCAGGAGCAAGATAGTTGGGGGTTCCCCCATGAATCGAATCGGCAACCTTCGATTCCCGCCGCGCCATTCCGAAATCGGAAAGCTTGATCGTGTTATCATCTTGCATCAATAAATTCGCGGGCTTAATGTCGCCGTGAATGATGTCCAGCTTCTGAGCAAACTTGAGTGCGTTGGCGATCTGCAGACCGAAGCTAACGATTTTCGGGAAACCGATTCTCTCCGATTTCATTCGTTCGCTCAGCGGTTGACCACGCACCAATTCCATGGCCAAAAACGGTTCTTCTTCTTGCTTACCCACATAGAAAATGGTGACCACATTGGGATGATTGACACGCGCCTGAGAAACGGCCTCCTGCAGCAGAAGTTCTACTTCGTGATCGGCGCTGGATTGACTGCTCCAATCCGATCCACTTTTTAGCACTTTCACGGCAACGAAGCGTCGCAAGGAGATGTCGACCGCGCGGTAGACATGCCCCATGCCGCCGCGACCAATCCGATTGATAATCTTGAAGTGGCCAAAATATTGACCGATCAAAGGGTCCACGCCGACCACTTCAAATTCGCCGGCTTCGGCCACTGCGGCGTCTTTGTTGGGCGCCGCGACATAGTCATTCAATGAAACCGTGGCGGAACTATCAAACCCAGGCTGGTCAGTGCAGATGGTCTTGTTGCAATTATCACAAACGCCGCCCGTTTCTTGATGCATTAAAACGTCATTGCCGCAGGCGCAACGATACACCGCCTGCGTCAGATCGAAATCCGAATTGGACTGATCAAGACTCATTTTAAAACGCTTGTGAGGATCTGAGTTGAAGTAGTAAAATCGCGATATCGGGCTCCATTTTATTCGACGGCATACTTTTGCAGCAATTATTTTTATGGCTGATAAGTAATTCCGGCAATTGCAGTTCGGGTAGTTCCAGTGGATATTGTAATCAATCTTGCCCGTTGTTGATTTCTGTTGAACATTCTTCTAATCGTTCGTCAAAACTGCTGGGCCCGCCGGACCTTTGGACTCGCCGGCGCCTTCGTTGATGCAAATCGATGGGGAGCCATAAATTAAGACCGTCTGTGAGAAACCTCCAAACTTTGAACAATAAAACAAAACGGTCGCTCACAGCCGTCGCGCGGTGGATGAAAAACACCGGCCGCAGCCCGTTCAAATTTCAACGCGAGACGTGGAAGGCGTATCTTGGCGGCCAGCACGGTTTGGTGCACGCCCCCACGGGCACCGGAAAGACGCTTTCGGTGTTTCTTGGCCCCGTGATTGAGGCCATCGCCAACGACGACGATCTGTTGCGATCGGTGGATGCATTGACTCCGGGGGATTTCGAATGGGAGCCGCCGCCTGCGGCGCTGAGTGAAAATCCAATCGCTGATTCTATCGCTGACACTCGGTCGGCATCGACCAGCGCCAGTCCGACGATGGAAAGGTCACTCCGCCGGCTCAATCGCGCCAAACGAAAATCCGCGCCACGTATCAAGCGACCCAAAGGCAGCCAATTGCGAGTCCTTTGGATCACTCCATTGAGGGCGCTGGCGACCGACACCGAAAGCAGCCTCAAAGCCGCCTCGGAGAGCCTGGGGTTGCCTTGGCTGATTGAAAAACGAACGGGTGATACGCCGGCAGCGATCCGCAACCAACAGCGTAAGACGCTGCCGGATGTTTTGATCACGACGCCCGAAAGTTTCTCTTTGTTGCTCACCCGCGACGATACGCTGGAGCGTTTTTCGCAGCTTCAATGCATCATCGTTGACGAGTGGCATGAGTTGCTGGGATCCAAACGCGGGGTGCAGACCGAATTAGCACTCGCCCGAGTCCGAACGCTCAAACCTGACGTCAAACTTTGGGGGCTCTCGGCAACGATCGGGAATCTTGACCAAGCCCTCCAAACGCTGGTCGGTAGCGAGGGCCTCGATCGCAGCGTTATGATCCGCAGCAGCATGAAAAAGAAGATCGAACTGAAATCGCTGCTGCCAGAGAGCATGAATCGCTTCCCATGGGCGGGACACATCGGCACACGCTTGGGTAAGCAAGTCGCCGAAGTCATCAGTGCCCACCAGAGTACATTGGTCTTCACCAACACGCGCTCGCAAACTGAAATTTGGTACCACACGCTGCTGTACATGATGCCCGATTTGGCGGGGCAGATCGCCGTCCATCATGGATCTGTGGATCGCCAAGTGAGGCAGTGGATCGAGGATCAGTTGCGGGCGGGTAAGCTAAAATGTTGCGTCTGCACGTCCAGTCTTGATCTGGGGGTTGATTTTTCGGTCGTTGACCATGTTATTCAAATCGGCAGTCCCAAAGGGAACGCTCGGTTGATCCAACGCGCCGGACGCTCAGGACATCAACCGAAAAAGCCCAGCAAGGTCACCTTTGTGCCGACCCACGCGTTGGAGTTGGTGGAACTGGCGGCACTGCGTGATTCGATTGCGGTCAACGAGATTGAAAGCCGCGTGCCGTTGAAAAATTCACTGGACGTGTTGGCCCAGCACGTCATCACGGTCGCGATGGGGGGCGGTTTTGTTTCTGAGCAACTGTTGGCGGAGGTCCGCACGACGTTTGCCTTTAGAGAATTGACCGATCAGCAGTGGCAATGGGTGCTGGATTTTGGAGTCCGAGGTGGCCATACGCTGCGGGCCTATCCCGATTTTCGTCGTTTGGAAGCGGTCGGTGATCGTTTTGTGGTTACCGATAAAAAAGTGATGCGCGAACACCGGATGTCGATGGGCACGATCGTCAGTGATGCCTCGGTGAGAGTCAAATACCAAAACGGCGGCACCCTTGGAAGCGTAGAAGAGTCATTCATCTCGCGCATTTCTCCCGGCGATAAATTTCGGCTCGGTGGGAAACTGTTAGAACTGGTGAAAATTTACGACAACGCGGCTTGGGTCAAAAAAGCGAAGGGCAAATCGACGACGGTGCCCCGCTGGATGGGCGGACGTCTACCGCTTTCGAATGAACTGGCCGAAGCGTTTCGCTTGAAACTGCAACAGGCACGCGAAGGTAGATACGCGTCGCCAGAAATGAAAGCGATCAAGCCGATCCTCGAACTCCAAATGAATTGGTCGGTGCTACCAAACATGAACGAGTTCCTTGTCGAATCGCTTAAGAATCGCGACGGCTACCATTTGTTCATCTATCCTTTTGCCGGTCGATTGGTTCATGAGGGCTTGGCCGCATTGATGGCTTATCGCATGTCACAGATGGAACCGATTTCATTTACGATGGCCATGAACGACTACGGCATCGTGCTGGGGTCTCCGACCGAAGCCCCTTTTGAGGCGGCGGTTGATCGCGGATTGCTTTGTCCCGAAGGCATCGCCGAAGATATCGCGGCCAGTCTCAACGCTTCGGAGATGACTCGGCGTCAGTTCAGGGAGATCGCGCGCGTGGCGGGGCTGATTAAACAAGGGTACCCCGGACAACAACGACGCAGTGCGCGGCACACGCAGGCCTCCAGCAACATGTTTTACGACGTGTTTCATGAATATGATCCCGAAAACCTGTTACTCAAACAGGCTCAGCAGGAAGTGCTCCAGCAAAAGCTGGAACAGGTTCGTCTCACGAAAACGCTGGCAAGGCTTCATCAGTCGGAGATGATCTTCCGTAAACTGTTGCGCCCCACGCCTTTAGCGTTTCCATTGATCGTTGACCAATTAAGAGACCGTTTGACGAGCGAAAAGTTGTCTGACAGAATTAAGCGGATGCAAGAGACTCTGGAGGCGGCCGCTGACAGAGATCAGGATTAATTTCTTGTAAGTGGTTCGCGCTGATGGGCGTCCAATGTCTGTCGGAGTTGTCTGTCGGAGTTTCAACGAAGGAGCGTCATCATTTCTCATCTACCTTTCCAAATTGCTGACCAGTCGTTTCATTTGCTGGCTAACAAGACAATGTTTTGGCCATCGCAGCAGGCGGTTCTGTTAGCCGACACCCACTTTGGTAAAGCGGCTACGTTTCGCAATGGGGGCATTCCGGTTCCGGCGGGCACCACCGAAGTGATGCTGAAGAAGATCAGCGATACCATTGATCGGACGCGCGCGACGTCGGTCTATTTCTTGGGCGACTTTTGTCATTCCTTCTCAAGGTATGAGGAAGATTTTGTTTCCGATTTGATGGCGTGGCGTAAATCCCATCGGAACATTGAGATGACGTTAATCCTCGGCAACCACGATCTTGGTCAACGGTCGCTGTTTCATCAGCTGAATTTGACGGTGGTCGAAGAACCGTTTTTGTTAGACGGAATTGCACTGTGTCATTATCCCGAAACGGTCGTGCCCGAGGGCGTGTATAAACTTGCGGGACATGTTCATCCGTCCTTCAGTCTTGCCGTCGGGGGAGATTCTCTGACAAAGATCCCGTGCTTTCATTTCAGTGAAACGGTGGGAGTGCTGCCGGCGTTCGGCGAATTCACGGGGACTCATCGGATCAAACCGCAGCCTTCGGATCACGTGTTTGCCGTCGCCGATGATCAAGTTTTCTCATTGGTTGGTCCGGCACAGACGAAGACGGCGGCGAATTGAATGTCTGAATTCAAAGCTGTGCGGCCCTTCGCAGCAGGTGTACGCCTGCGGATGATCGTTGGAGTGTTTGTCCGCGGCGCATTGCGGTGGGGAATCATCAGGAGCTTTTCGTTGGCTTTATTTTTTCCTGATAAACGTCTCTCCACTGTAGGCACTCAGGGTTACCCGTTTCAAAATCGCGGCAGACATTCGGGCGATACAAATGGTTCTTGCACTGTCGAGTTTCCAAATCCAGCCAAGTGCAGGGGCCATCAAAGGTGTCCAACGTATCTCCGTAGTCGGGGCGTTGATATTGGGCGACGTGCGCGAGCCATTGTTGCTTCAGATCTTCCGGCAGTTGATGCCAGTGAGATTCACCCGGATGGCCGGCCAGAAGTTCAGCGCGGCGGAGAGTGGAAAAAGATTTCCCCGCTTCCTCTTCCAGTCGGTCGATCTGGTCCTCGGTCAGCGGTTGCTTGGGCGTGATGAAAGCGGGGTAGCCCATGTGAAAACAGCACACGCCGCAACCCGCACATTCGACAACCGGTAAGGCAGTCGGTAAGTCAGCGCTTCGTTTTTCTTTTTCGTTTTTCATTTCAGCAAGGTTATACTCCGTGGCAGGGACTTCTGGATAGTACGCAAATTTTCTGTAGTGGACGGCACCACGAGTTCTAACTCTACATTAAAATTTATACGGGCCTCCACTCTGCGGAACGTCGAGGAATCAACGGCAATACGCCGTGCGTCGTCAACTTCGGAAACCGGTTTAGGGAAATAGTTGAAAAGAAGCGATCATGAAATCACTCAATTTTCTATCAAGCGTCTGTCTAGGTTTGATCCTTGCCCAAGTCGCTCCAGTCGTTCAAGGGCAAATTTTCGCTCCCCCCATTCCTGCGGTGCCCGCCAGCCAACTCCCGAGTTCCTATTCCCAGCGCCTTCAAACGTCGCCGGTGAATGCGGCATTGTTGCGAAATCGTCCGTCTAGGAAGTACTTCTTGGATGCTGGTGATGTGCTGGGGATTTTTATCGAGGGTGTTTTGGGGAAGGTGGATGAAATGCCGCCCGTTCAAATACCCGATCCTAACAGTGACCTTCCCCCAAGCATCGGTTATCCGGTGTCGGTGCGAGCTGACGGGACGATTTCGTTGCCGTTGATAGAACCGCTGTCTGTTAGCGGGCTGACCATTATCCAAGTTGAGGAACTGATCAAGTCGCGATATCTCGACCCGGATAAATTGATAATCAAGCCGGAGAATCGTGTCATGGTGTCGTTGATGCGAAAACGAACGGTCAGCGTTTACGTGATCCGCGGCGATGAATCCCAATCGGCATCGCTCAGCCGACAGCGTAGCGGTATCGTCAACCAAAGGTCTGACCAAAGCCGACGGTCCAGCCGACTTCAGCTGCCCGCCGGCGATAACGATCTGCTCAACGCGCTCTCGCAGACTGGAGGATTACCGGGCGTCAACGCGCGATCTGATGTCAAGATTTATCGTGGCAGTCAACCTGCCGCCGGTTCAGTTGGAGTTTACCAAGGCGGCACAAACTCCGTTTGCAAATCTTCCGAATTTCCACGGACGGCCCCTGGCGGTACTTCTTACGCCAGGTCCTCCGCGAGCGGAAATATCTACCACAACCGATCCAACGGATACACTGACTTGGCCGGCCCGACGACCTATTCGACCAACGGTGCTTACATGACGACCGTGCCGACGCGCCGAAGGCCTGGGGAGAACATTGCCATCGGTCCGACCGATGTGCGGCTGCGTGATGGCGATGTTGTCGTGATTGAGCCGCGCGATACCGAGGTTTACTATACGGGCGGATTGTTGGGCGGTGGCGAGTTTCCGCTGCCACGAGATCGTGGGATTGATGTGCTGGAGGCGATTGCCGCGGCGGGGCAGTCGGTTGGCGCCGCGGGTCGTAACGGATTTTCGGTGATTGCTCAACGTACGCCGACAGAACTTTTGATTCTCAGGCAGCGTCCCGGGCAAGGGCAACTGGCAATTCGCGTCGATGTGAATCGTGCATTAAGCGACCCGTCTCAGCGCGTCCAAGTGAAGGCGGGTGATCTTCTGATTCTCAGACACTCTCGACGCGAACAAATCCAAAACGCAGGCATCGGCGTTCTTAACGCTTACGGCGTCAGGCAGATCTTCGGCCGCTGAATCTAAGTTGGCGCGGAATCCACGCTGACGTTTTGGAACTCTTGAAAATATCCTAAGGCTCTTTTTACTCACAGGATCTTTTAAGAAGATCTCCTACGGGATAACCGTCGGCCAAACGGAGACGATATGTTACTGCTGTTTGCAATGTGCTGCTCTAACGAAGCACACCTAGGTAAAAACTGAAGACCCGCTCTTCATCGAATTCGGCGGTTGAAACGGGAAAGGCGAAGTCAAACGCTAGAGGAGCACCAATGCCAGCGGCGGGCATGTGGACTCGGAATCCAAAACCTGGTGCTACGCGAAAGTCCTCCGAATCAATCTCAATGTCCTGTTCAATGGTTCCAAAATCGCAGAACAAGACACCCTTAATCATGTCGTCGGCAGTGACGGGGAACATGTACTCAAGTGTGTTCAACCACTGGAATCGACCGCCAACACGGATGGCGTCGCTGCCTCCTTCGCTGGGGGAAGCGCCGCGGAAATCGAAACCTCGGATGGTGGAAAAACCACCTGCGAAATAGTTTTCATAAAGCGGTGTGTCACTGCCTGAGATGCCAAGTTTACTACCGAAACTGATCGTATGTCGGCCCGAACGGTCAGGTCGCTGATACATCAATCGGTAACGACGGAATTCGATGTCGCCGCGGGAATAATCAAACTCTCCAAAGGCTTGGCTGTACGTTGCCGATAAATAACTTCCCTCGGTGGGTAGAAATGGATGGTCGCGTGTATCTCGAATCAATCCAATGTTGGCAATATTGAGATTAGTCTTACGAACGTTTTCTCTGAGCGTAGGAGACAAGGCTTGGTTTTCAGCACTGGCGTCAACCTCCACGCGTTCGGTTCGTACACCGGCGCTGATCGAAAGATCCGGTGAAAGTCGTCGTCCGAAATTGAATCTTCCGCCGAAACGGTTTTCGTCATAATCCTGATAGCGCCGGTCGAAGTAATAACCGCTGGCACTAAAAGAAAAATCTGTGTTCAAAAAATACGGCTCTGTAAAACTAACCAAGTACCGTTGAATGTCCTGCCCAGGCACCAGTTCCAGACGAAACTGCTGCCCTGCCCCGCGAAACGCGGTTCCATCAATAATGTCTCCAAAACTGCGTGGTACGCGGGAGATGTCAAAGTCCTTTTCGTCTACCGTGAACTGGCCGACGATTCCGTTGTCGGAGTTGTAGGCTCCGCCGATGTTGATTCGGCCGGTGTTTGTTTGGGCGATGGTAACGTCTAAGTCCGCAAAATCGGCGGCAGGATAGTAGGGAATCGAAGCGTTGCCGCCCCGTTCAAAAGGTTGAACCAAAGGGTTAAGCGTGTTCGGATTTCCCACGTCCGGAGATGGAAGACCGTTTCCAGGAATGAACTGTCGGCCTGGCGTGTTGAGTTCTGGATACTGATACGCCGATTGCTGAATGCCTGTGTTGTTGGCGGGGACGGTAGGAATCTGAGCAACGTTTTGGTCGCGTGGTATGGCGGGTTGGTGGAACAACGCGTTTTCGACTTGATTGGGTTGAACTCTCTTTATGTTAGCTGCATTCGATGCGGGCTGTGTATTTTGAGCAGCTTGAGCAGTGGTTCGGCCGTTGTTGCCACCGCCGGCGTACCAAAATGCATTGTCGGGGCTTTGGCCGCGGAAGGTGTTTTCTGCTGCAATGTTTTGGGGATCGGGGCGATAGGCAACGGTGGTGATTTCTGGCTGAAGGTCATTCTTGGTTGCGTCGGAAGAATCGCCTGCGGCCTGCTGTGCGTGTTGGGATTGAAACTTTAATTGCAGCGGAGTCGGAATATCGCCCGCCATCGGCGGTTGGACGATAGGACGTGACGAAGATAGCGACCCAAATTTTCCATTTGCGCATCCTGTTGATCCGACCAGCAGCACCGTCAGTGCTGCCAAGCCGATCCATTTGCTCAGATCGGAGAATGAATCGCCGATGTCGAGTTTATTAATGTTGAGTTGCATAGTTTGATGTGGGAGAAGTTTCGTCAATAAACTGTCTGGATGTGAGCTGTGTTTGATGTGGTCGCGGTGCTTTGGTGGAAAGCACACAGGTCGTGTCGTTAACGGAATCCACTTCCACCGGACCGCGATCCGCTGCCGCCTGAGTTTCGGTTGGCGCTACGAGAGGTTGAACCGCCGATTCCCTTTGCTCCATCAGGTCCAGCCAGTTGTTCCAGCCTTTTCAATTCGGGTGGTTTCACAACGATCGTTGGGCCGGCTGCTGCACCGGGCTGGCCGGCGGCAAAGATCTGAGAACCGGCCAACTTTGTCTTGCTTTTTTCAATCTGGCGAACGTCAATCAGGTCACCAGGCTTTAGCGTCATCCGGTTGAGCACGACCTGTCGCTTGGTGACTGAGTTACCACCTTCGTAGTGAACATTGATTTGACCGACGCGATACTGTTTCCCCTCTTTGACCTTGTAAACCAGATCTAACATTCCTGGCTCCTCCAAAAATCGCGTCTCCACACTGACATTGGAGAACACGTAACCTTGGCTGCCGTACAGGTCGCGCACCTCCGTTAAATCCTCGTTCAACTGCGTTGAATCGAAGACAGGCATTTCGCCACTGGGGTTAAGCTGGAGTAATTTTTTGAGTTCTGATTCTTCGTAAGACTTGTTGCCAATAAATTTGACCTCGCGCACCTTGTAACGAGGTCCTTCGTTGACGATGAAGCGGACGTTCAACCACCGCCCATCATTGCTTTCGCTGATCTCACGTCCGACTTGAGCGTTAAAATATCCCAATGATCGGTAGTACTCGGTCACGCGATCAACGTCTTGGTCGATGAGATTTCGTTGAGCCAGTCCGCCGAAGTATTTGAAGTAGCCTGGTTTTGATTTCACAATGTGACGTAGACGCGCCTCCGAAGCGATCGTGTTGCCCTCGAAGTTGACTTTCCAGATCCGTTGTTGCTGGTCTTCGTGGATCAGAAACGTCACTTTGGAGTCATCGTTGTTGTTGCCGTCGAGGACTTCGACTTGCGTTCGCGGGTAGCCCTTTTCGCGGTAGTGCTCTTCAATCTTTGTCTTCGCGGTGCGGATTTGGTGGACGTCTAAAGGACTTCCGTTTTCTAAACCCGTTTGTTTGGCTAATGCACGATCGGAGATGCCTCGATTCCCGATATATTCGACCTTTGTCAGTCGGTTGCGTTCGATGACTTCGATTCGAATGACAACGCCATCGGGCTGCCGGTCGACATAGGGACCTTTAACACGCGCGATCTCGGGCATTCTCCAAAGAGAGTTGACATCCTGCTGAAGTTTGTCGGGATCGAAGTAGCGTCCCGGACGAGTTCGAATGTTACGCGTCAAGTGATGCGTCGGTAAGGATTGATTACCGGTGATTTGAACGTCCTTGATAATGTCTGGCCGGGCTTCCGGATTTGAATCGGCAAGCTGCTGGAAGTCAGGCAAGATGTCAGATTTTTCTCTTACGCTCCGCCCACCGGGTGGTTCGGGCCCCGTGCTGCCGGGGCGACCACCAGTCAGGCCTCGGTTTTGGCTTTGGAAACGCACGTTTTCTAGCGCTTCGTCGTCAAGTATCTGCGGGGGAACGGGCAACGCGGACTGATTCCAAAGCTGCGCATTCTGGCAGCCGGCCACCATTATAACGGCGCATAGTATCCAAAATGCTAGGCTGCGGTGGGCAAGTCCCAGCGGATCGTTGGATTGGTAGCGGTGTTGGGTGCGATCTTTGTGATCGTTCTGTGTCGATTTTTTCAACTTTTGGTCCATCCTTGGCCCCGATTGTTGGATTTTCTGAGTCGTAATTACAACAAAGGGTTGCCAAGGGCAAGGCAAGAATGAACGGCGACGGTTTGCTAGCGGTTTTGCCGTGGTTGCCAGTCAATGGTCGGGGGCGTTGAACGCGTTCTTAGGCTCATGCCTAGAAACGCACTAATCGGATGGCTCCTGCCATCGGTGTTCTCGGCAGGCGGGAGCCTGCAAGGTAGTGCGT
>CAYOZV010000151.1:5328-11266 GCA_964408465.1 uncultured Pirellulaceae bacterium | reverse complement strand
TTGCAGGCTCCCGCCTGCCGAAACTCGGATGGCGGGAGCCATCCATTGATTGCGTTCCTAGGCAGAGCCTAGGAACGAGCGTTGGGCAACGCCGCACCCGCGCACTGCCTCACACCGCCGCCCGCTCGTTCCGAGGCTCCCGCCTCGGAACGCACTACCTTGCAGGCTCCCGCCTGCCGAAACTCGGATGGCGGGAGCCATCCATTGATTGCGTTCCTAGGCAGAGCCTAGGAACGAGCGTTGGGCAACGCCGCACCCGCGCACTGCCTCACACCGCCGCCCGCTCGTTCCGAGGCTCCCGCCTCGGAACGCACTACTTTGCAGGCTCCCGCCTGCCGAAACTCGGATGGCGGGAGCCATCCATTGAGTGCGTTCCTAGGCAGAGCCTAGGAACGAGCGTTGGCGCGCGTTGGAGGAACGAGCATTGGTGAAAACTGATTCAGGGATTCGGCCGGTGGGAACCGGCCCTACTTTTGGGTTTGAAACTGCCTCTAGAAACGATCGCGAAAGCGTGTAGGATAGAGTACTTCAAATTGTTAACATGTTGGCGTTCAACGTCCTCAGAAGCATTCGGACACTCATGGATAGAATCACAAATTCGCATGCCCTTCCAACGCTGATCCTCTTGGCGACTTCCATGGTCACATCAAGCGTTTGCCTTGGTGAGGACAAGGTTGATTTTAATAGGGACGTGCGGCCAATCTTATCCGACCGTTGCTTTCTCTGTCACGGACCCGATGAACAGACGCGCGCCGCCGACCTTCGATTTGACATTGCGGCCGAAGCCCAAGATTCGATCGAATCGGGCGAGTTCATTGATCGTGTCTTTAGCGCTGATCCGGATTTGGTGATGCCCAAGCCCGAATCACATTTGGAACTTTCGGATCAAGAAAAGAAGACGCTTAAGACCTGGGTCGATCAGGGAGCCGAGTACCAGCAGCACTGGTCATTCTCGCCGTTACCTTCTTCGATTGCGATTCCGGAATTCGAAGACAGTCGATGGCCGCGTCAGGATCTTGATCGGTTCGTCCTCCGCGGATTGCAGCAACAGAAACTCGCGCCCTCCGACGAAGCTCCGCCGCTGCGGTGGCTGCGCCGCGTCACCTTCGACCTCACCGGTCTGCCACCCACCTCCGATCAGATCAAATCATTCCAACAGCAGGTCGCTGCCCCCGACGCCGACCGCGAAACCATCTATCAACATACCGTCGATGGACTGCTGGCGTCCGAAAGTTACGGCCAACACATGGCGGTGGCTTGGCTGGACGCGGCGCGATACGCCGATTCGTATGGCTACCAGTCAGACAAACTCAATACGCAATGGCCTTATCGCGACTGGGTGATTAAATCGTTCAATCAGAACCAACCCTACGACCAGTTTCTAACTTGGCAGCTGGCAGGCGACCTGCTGGAGGAACCGACAACAGAACAGGTCTTGGCAACGGCGTTCAATCGCATTCATCGTCTTAATAACGAGGGCGGCGCGGTGTTTGAAGAGTGGCGGATCGAAAACGTCGCCGACCGCGTCCACACGTACGGCTCAGCCATTTTAGGTTTGACTTTTGAGTGTTGTCGCTGCCACGATCACAAGTACGATCCAATCAGTGCCCGAGACTACTATTCGATGTCGGCGTTTTTTAATTCGATCGACGAAAACGGTCTGTACGACCGAACGGCAAAGGTTCCCTCGCCGACGATTCTGCTGCCCAGCGCCGAACAAACCCAAACGCTGCAAACGAACAAACTTGCGATTGAAAAGGCACGTCAGCAATTAGACGCAGCGTTTAAATCTGTCGCCGAAAAATTCGAGGCTGGCGACTATTCGAAGCAACTTGAAAGCGCCGACGTCAAAACAAAATTGGTTGACGAGATCTATCGCGTGGACCTTGATGTCCCCTACAACGATTCCTTCAAAGAGCTTTTTAAGCCCTCGACAAATGATCGCAACTGGACGACGTGGCCTGATTTGGTGGAGGTCGAAGATTGTCCTTTCCCGCGCCCCGGGATCACCGCAGACGAAAAACCGCCTCGTAAAGCACTCCCCTTGGATGGCGAACGCGGCTTTACCACCAAAACGATAGCGCCTTTTGATCGCTGGACTCCGTTTTCGGCTGTTATCAACTTCCGCGAAACCAAACGCGTCCCCCAACGTAGCGTCATCGCCCATCACACGCGCGGCACCGACGCGGGCTACAACGGTTGGGATCTGACAATCGAGGACGGGCATCTTGAGTCGCGGATGTATCGAGTGTGGCCCGGCAACGGAATGGGCGTTCGCACGATCGACCCCATCCCGGTCGATCAGTGGCATCTGTTGGTGGCGACTTACGATGGGTACGACCAAGTCAGCGGGCTGAAGATTTTCCTTGACGGCAAGGAACTCCCTACGCAGGTATTACGGGATCAGCGCGTCAAATCCGCCAACGTATTGGTTGACCACGGTGGCGAATTTGTCATCGGCCAACGTTTCCGAGATCGCGGGTTGGCCAACGGCTTCGTCGCGGACGTGCGCGTTTATCAGCGCGCTTTAACGATGCCGGAAATCAACCACCTAACCACCGGTCAGCCCATTACACCTGACGCCTCCTTTGTCGCATCGGTGATCGACAAAGACGCGATCGCCGCATCCCAACAGCTCAACGATGCTGTGAAGGCATTCGTGGGAACTCAAGAGAAAATGAACGAAGTGCCGATCATGGCGGAGACCGAAACTCCCAGACCGGCTCACATTCTCTCACGCGGGGAATACGATGCGGAAACCTCAGACGAAACATTGGTCACCCGGTCGACGCCCCAGCACATCGGACCTCCGTTGGCCGCGGGCGCTCAGCCGGACCGGCTTTCGTTGGCGCGATGGACGACCGATCCCAATCATCCGCTGACCGCACGTGTGATCACGAACCGATTGTGGATGAACTTTTTTGGAAACGGTTTGGTGCGTACGCCGGAAAACTTTGGCCTCCAAGGCGAACTGCCGACGCACCCACGGCTATTAGATTTCCTTTCTCGAGAGTTCATCAACGATGGCTGGAACGTAAAGGACTTTTGCAAACGCGTCGCGCTTAGTGCAACCTACCGCCAGCAATCAGCGGCGACGCCTGAGAATCTGGCGACCGATCCTGAAAACCGAATTCTTGGACGCGGTCCTGCGCATCGTTTATCGGCGGAGCAAATTCGTGATCTCGTTTTGGCGGCTTCGGGGTTGCTCAACCCGACACCGGGAGGTCCGCCGGTGTCTCCTTACCAACCCGGCGGCGACCTTTGGAAAGAATCGAATTCGATGTCACCCGCCTACGAACAATCGGTGGGGACGGCGTTATACCGGCGGTCCATTTTTTCCGTTTGGAAACGGACGGCTCCGCTGCCGAACATGATGGCGTTTGACACCTCCAGCCGAGAGGTTTGCACGATCGCGCGTTCGCGCACCAATACGCCACTGCAAGCGTTGGTGTTGTTAAATGATGTGCAATTCATCGAAGCAGCACGAAAACTGGCCGAAAAGGTCCACTCCATCAAGGATCAAGACGCGCGGCTGGATGAGGCGTTTTTGCGGTTGACCGGAGCTCATTTAAATCCCGAAGAAGCGCAGGTTTTATCGAAGCTGTACGACGCCGAACTGGAGTACTTCCGTCAGAACAAGGACGACGCCAAAGCATTCCTTGCCATTGGATCCTCACCGGCAGATGACGGGGTGCCAGCAGCTGAACTTGCCGCGCTGACGACGGTTTGCCAAGCGATCATGAATTTAGATTCTACGGTGACCAAACGATAGTTTTTATTTAATGGAGCTTGTGAAAGAACCCCAAGCAATTTTGACAGCCAAGCAACAGTTTAACGATTAACCGGCAGGCGGAAGTGTTTTAAACCCACCAACACCGTTACCTATCGCCCATCATCATTCGCACTCCAAACCGGGAGGTTTAACAACCTCCACTACAGCCAAGACAGTTTAACGATTAGCCGGCAGGCGGAAGTGTTTTAAACCCACCAACACCGTTACCTGTCGCCCATCATCATTCGCACTCCAAACAAGGAGGTTTAACAACCTCCACTACCCCTGATTGACCATGAATAACCCATCCAACTCAGTCTTCAAAACCAACCGGCGTCACTTTCTGCGGAACAGTTCAGCCGGTGTCGGCGCGATGGCGTTGGCCTCACTGATGGGGACGACGTCCAAGGCTGGCGAACAGTCTGCACGGTCGATTCAAGCCAGCCTTCCCCACTTCGCGCCCAAAGCAAAACGTGTCATCTACCTGTTCCAATCCGGCGGCCCGGCTCAGCAGGACCTCTTTGATTACAAACCGCTGTTGAACAAAATGCATGGCGAAGACCTACCAGCGAAAATCCGGGGCCAGCAACGTTTAACGGGTATGTCCGCTCACCAATCAAGCCTTCCGTTGGCGGGGTCGAAATATAAATTCAAACAGTACGGGCAGTCCGGTGCATGGTTGAGCGAGCTGCTGCCTTACCATCAAAAGATTGTCGATGACGTTTGCTTTATTCGTTCGATGCACACCGAAGCGATCAACCATGATCCAGCGATCACGATGTTTCAGACCGGTTCGCAGATTGCCGGACGCCCCTCGTTTGGATCATGGCTGTCGTATGGGCTGGGTTCGGAGAATTCGGAATTGCCGGCGTTCATCGTTTTAGCAACGTCGGGCAAATCTGGCCAACCCCTTTATTCGCGTTTGTGGGGGTCGGGATTCTTAGATTCACGATACCAGGGCGTGCGGTTCCGATCAGGCAAAGACGCCGTGTTCTACCTGTCAAATCCAGACGGGGTTTGTCAGTCTCGCCGCCGCGCACAATTGGACAGCATCGCCGACCTCAACCGGTTGCAACTGAAACGCGAAATGGATCCTGAGATCGAATCACGAATCGCTCAATATGAAATGGCGTTCAGCATGCAAACCAGTGTGCCCGAAGTCACCGATCTTTCAGACGAACCCGATTCAACCTTCGAACTCTACGGCGAAGACGCTCGCATCCCCGGCACTTTCGCAGCAAACTGCTTGATGGCGCGGCGCATGGCACAGCGCGACGTACGCTTTGTGCAGCTTTACCATCAGGGCTGGGACCAACACAACAATCTCCCCAAAGGCATCACCACCCAAGCCAAGGAAACGGACCAAGCATCTGCGGCGTTGATCCTCGATTTGAAGCAACGCGGTATGCTGGACGACACATTGGTGATCTGGGGTGGCGAATTTGGAAGGACCTCCTACTGCCAAGGCGTCATGACGGCCGACAATTACGGCCGCGACCATCACCCACGTTGTTTCACCTCATGGGTGGCTGGTGGCGGTGTGAAACCGGGCATTACGATCGGAAAGACCGACGATTTTGGTTACAACAATGTTGAAGATCCGGTTCACGTTCACGATTTCAATGCGACGCTGCTACATTTAATGGGCATTGACCATGAGCAGTTAACTTATAAGTATCAGGGGCGGCGATTCCGACTGACCGACGTCCACGGCGAAGTCGTTAAAAAGATGTTGTCCTAACCCCGCCAACCCGGCGGTGAGAATTTTCGCATGAGCAACGAACCCAACCCAAATTACTCGACCGTCCGCTGGATCATGCTCAGCCAACTGCTGCTGGCGTTGTACCTGGCCTTTTTCCATTCGGCGTCGGAAAAATCGCCGAGGGAGATACTTTTGCTCGGATGCGCTTTCGCCGCGTTAACGACGACTCTGGTGGTGCTGTGCCGAAATGTTTTTTACAACCGCTTTGAATACACCATCCACCTGGTCATCGGTTTGGACATCTTCTGTGAAGGCTTTGTTCCTTATCACGAAGGTGTTGGTTTCTACTATTGTGCGGTGGCGTTTTGGACCATCTTTTGGGGACACCACGCGTTTCTCCTGTATCGCCAACCTTCTAAATCGGTCATTAAGCAACAGGTTGCCGCCTGAGTGCTGAAGTTGCC
>CAYOZV010000151.1:0-5228 GCA_964408465.1 uncultured Pirellulaceae bacterium | reverse complement strand
AAACATTAGTCAGTGGCCATCAGCCCCGACGCGAAGGGGGCGAAAGGTCGGCGATGCGTTCAGACGCTTCTGATGATTTCGAACTTCTTAATTTTCCGATCCAACGTCGATCGTTCGATGCCAAGAATTTTTGCCGATTGACTTTTGTTCCAGCTGTTGGAATGTAGCGTCGCTTCGATGTGACGACGTTCGATTTCTTCGAGCGTTTGCGGCTGGTAGGGTTCGACGATCGTTCCGAAATCAAACTGCGATTCGGTGTTCGTCGTCAGCTTCGTCAGAATCAGTTCGTCCAACTCGATCACCGACCCGCTGGCCAGCACGACGGCGCGTTCGATGACATTTTTCAGTTCGCGCACGTTCCCCGGCCAGCGATAGCGTTTCAGCTGCTGCAGTGCTTGCGGTGAAAAACCGTCAATCTTGCGTCCCGTCTCCGTCTTGTACTTTTGCAGGAAGTGTTCTGACAGCGTCAGGATATCATCGGGACGATTGCGCAGTGGAGGCACGTCGATCTGAACCACATGCAGTCGGAAGAACAAGTCCTTGCGAAACGTCCCCTCCCGCACGCTGGCCTCTAAATCGCGGTTGGTCGCCGCAATGACCCGCACGTTGACTTGGATCGCCTGGCTGCCGCCAACGCGTTCGAAGGGATGCCCCTCCAAGACCCGCAAAAATTTAGCCTGAATCGACTGGCTCATTTCGCCGATCTCGTCCAGCATCAGCGTCCCCTTATCGGCCGTCTCGAACTTGCCGGCCTTGCGTTCGGTCGCGCCGGTAAACGCGCCCCGCTCATGCCCAAACAGTTCGCTTTCAAGCAACGTCTCCGAGAGCGCCGCACAGTTTATGCAGACAAACGGGCCCGACTTTCGGTCGCTGGAAAAATGAACCGCGCGGGAAACCAGTTCCTTTCCGACACCGCTCTCGCCACGGACCAGAATCGTCGCTCGGCTGGGGGCCACTTTGGCAATCTGTTGGTGGACTTTCAGCATCGCCTCGCTGGAACCCACAATCTCGCTTTCGACGCTCAATTGGCTACGCAAAAGGTCAATTTCGTTTTTCGTTTTGGAAAGATCCTCCACCAATTTCTGTTCGCGCTGCCGAGTCCGGATCGCCACCGCGATCGTCTCCGCGACGGCCAGCGTGAACTCTAGGTCGTCGGGGCTGAGCACCTTTTGGGTGGTCGAATAAAGATGAACCAATCCGACGCTACGATTGTTCGAACGGATCGGTGCACAGATAACACTGGTCGCGTGGATGGTGCCCTCGGCGTCTCGCAATCCAAGGGCACTGTCGTCCTGGACGTCGCGGGCGAGCACGGCTTCGCCATTTCTCAACGCCGTTTCGGCAAGGAATTTAGAAACCCGTTGGTACTCGGGCCGCTGAGTGCTACACCAAGCCAAGACTTCTAACTTCTTCGGATCAACGGTCGTGAGTCGATTGCGGGGCACAAGCATCACCGCACCGGCGTCAACCTCGGTTTCTTTTACTAGGATTTCCAGCGCGGTCTTCGCAATTCCGCGCTGCGTTGTCTCGTTGGCCAATGAAAACGCCAATCGGCAAATCTTCGCCGCCTCCATACCCGCGCCCGAATCGTCCTGCGACTCATCGTCAAACTCATCGTCGGACTGAATATAGCGCGTCCGTTGGCGGCGGTGAGTGATCGTCTGCGGTTCGGTGACCTCCGCCGCGTTCTCAACGGCCTGTTCACTTGGGTCAACCTCCAACCCAATCACCGTTTTCTCAACCGCCGCGGGATTGGGAGTCAGCAGTTTTTTCTTTCCCTTTTGATTGGCAAGCGAAAGGTCCTCGACGAACGTCATCTGCGTACCGGCAATGGACACGACTTCATCGACCGCCAATTTATGATCGCCAGAGAGCCGGTCATCGCCGATTGCGGTGCCGTTGCGGCTGCCCAGATCGCGAACATACCAATTGCCTTCGGAGTGGAAGATCTCCGCGTGCTGCCGGCTGGCTTGGTCTTCGCGGATCACAATCATGCTGGTGGGCGATCGTCCGATGGTGACGGTTCTGCCTGGAATCAAGCGAAACACGTCGGACCATTTTTTCCCATCGCGAATCACCAAGTAGGCTTCGCCGGGATTGGCCGATTGTTTTCCATTTTTGACCATGAAGACCGATTGTTTCGAAGATTCTGGATATTTGTGAAATTACCCCACCGGCGGCGCAGCGATGAAGCAACGAGTCTCACATTTTGCCGATGTTTTTCCCGATTTTCTTGCCTAAAGAAGACGTAGCAGTTAATCTAACTGGGGCAGGGGCAGCGGTACATCCAACTATATTACCGGATCCGAGGGGACTTGCACCAGCCTTTGGGATTTTTCGCCAAAGGGAAGAGAAAACTACCTCTTCGGTTCGATAATAAATGCATGCGTTGACCATATGGTTATCGACGCTGCGACGGGATTCAACTTCAGGAGTTTCAATCATGGCGTCACGTTATGCCAAATTTTTCAATGCTACGTCTTCACTTATCGCCGCCATCGCGGTGGCTTACGCCTTCGTTTCATCCGCGCCATTGGCTCAAGCCCAAAACGTGGGCGCCGTAGGTAACACCGTCATTCAAACCGGCGTTGTGGGTGGAGTCATGGTCGACGGAGGATCTGTCCTCGACCAGCAGGAAGACGCAATCAACGAACAGGTTTTAGCCCAACTTAAACGAGGGCTCCAATCGGCCGACCAAGACGTAAGTCAACAGACCGACCTGCGAATGATTTCGCTCAAGGCACTCAACCAGCAGATCCAACGCGCCGTCCAACAGAAGTCTCCGATCCCAATCGAAGTCCAATTCATGGCGGGGCTGCAGCGCATTGAGTATGTGATCGTTGACCAAGACAACCACGACATCGTCATCGCTGGTCCTGCAGAGGGACTCGTTTCGGACGATCAAGGAAACGTCGTTGGATCCGAATCAGGCACGCCTGCCGTCCACCTCGAAGATTTCCTAGTCGCGCTGCGTTCTGCCACCGAGGCAAGAACCGGCCAAGGCATCTCCGTTTCGATGGATCCCACTCCCCAAGGCGTCCGCAATCTCCGGGCTCTTTACGCAAAACAGAAACAATTCACCCCGGCACTCGTTGGCGACATTCAGCAGGCGATGGGCGAACATGTAATCTCCTTGACCGGTGTTCCCAAAGATACGCGTTTCTCTCAAATTCTGGTCGCGGCGGATTACCGCATGAAGCGTCTGGCGATGGGGTTGGCGGAGCCTAAAGCAAGCAACCTGCCAAGCGTCATCGAAATGGCGGCGAAGGCCCGCAACAAGATGAGAGGTGCTCCGCGGATGTGGATGGAGTGCAACTACCAACCGATGGCGACCGACGAATCACGGAACGTTTGGCAACTGCGTGGCCAAGGCGTTCGCGCGTTGACCGAAAATGCGTTTCACAATAAAGACGGGCAGGCCGTCAAAGCCAATAAAGAGAACAAGTTCGCGGCTAAGTGGGCCGATCGCTTCACCGAACGTTTTGATGAAATTTCCGAAACTGAAACCGTCTTCGGAGACCTTCGCAATCTCATGGATCTGACCGTTATCTCTGCCGTGATTGAACGCGAAGCCATGGCCGACAAAACGGGCGTCGACATTTCGACGTTGCTCAGCGATGACATTCGCCTAGAGAGCCGACCTGTTCCAGCGACCCTGCCGACGCAGTGCAGTTTCGTTAACGTCGCGACCAAGGGTTACATCGTGACCGCTTCGGGTGGCGTTCAAGTCGATTCGTGGAGCGTGGCTCAGAATTCTGAGGTCGTCGCCGGTGTGGAAAAGATCGCCCAGGTCGCACTGTCCGGTCGCGCCGATCGTTGGTGGTGGAACGCACAATAGAGCTTTCCGCTTCGAACATTTAAAAAGCCAAAATGGCCCCAAGCTTTTGCCTGGGGCCATTTTTATGGGCTGACCATTCCACGCCTCCTGCACCTCTCCCGCCGCAGTCCGGTGGCCTCGGTCCACTAGGCCTCAAACAAGCGTCCGTTTGATTAGTTTTTGCTAATTTTTGACGGCGCAAGTTGATCGCATCGGCATCGCCGTTTGTTGGGAATGGTTAGATTTTTGGTGCTCGATATTTGTTGGCTTTCTTGGGTCGGGCGTCAGCGCGGTACCGAAGCTTCCGGACTTCGGCTTCATAAGAATCACGCCAGCTAATGACGCAACGGAAGACCAACGTGGTCATGCAACGTCAGGAACTTGTCCACCGATGGACGATACGTCAGCAAGCGAACCGTTAGCTGACGCGATGATCGAATCACCTGGCCTGGAATCAACATCAACGAACTCAGATAAGTCGCGAACTCAATTTTCAGCAACCAACAGCGAAGCTCACTGCGAACCCGACGCTGACCCGGATTGCCTTTGACCCGAACCAATAATCCACTCCACTGCTTCACGGTCCACGCCAATGATGCGAACACCATGTAAGCCCAATTGCTCTCCATGTCGTGAAGCGGCGCCTTGAGACAATGGCAAGCCTTCAGTTGGGAGATCGTGTTCTCCTGATTGCAGCGGCGATTGGCTCCACGAATCACTTCTCGAGCCGACAGCTCTTTCTTTGATGCATTGGTGATGTAAAAGAAGTAACGAATCTGATCGTCTTGGAACAAACGCTTTTGCCCGCTGTGGCAATGGACCTCCTTGCGAACGACCACCATCCGATAGCTCCGATTGCACTTTGTGGGCTGATAGTCGAACTCAGCATAGCTCTCGCTGGCAAGAATCAGATTTTTGTAGCCCTTCTCGATGACGAATTCTTCCTTGCTGTTGCCGCGTTTAACTCGTGGCTGGTTGCTTTGCCGCGAGTCGCGTTTGAGTGGTTTGAACTGCGTTTTGTCGAGCGAATCCGCGATCTCTTTGAGGTTCGGTGCCGCGTCGTAGCCAAAGATGAACTGCACGCCGTCCTTGTTCCAGCGATCGAGATGCTCCGTCTGGGAGAAGTCCGTGTCGCCGCGCAGGAGGATCTTTCGAAAGCCAGCTTCACGACATTGTTGCACCGCGAGATCAAGATAGAAGTGAGCATGTTCGTGGCTCGGGCGGTTGCCGGAGCGGTTGGCAAGGTAGAGCACTTCCTGAGTCTCGGCGAGAGAAACGACCAGCGGATGATACCCCCATTGGCCTTTGTAGCTCAGTCCAATGCCCTGTTTCTTTTCTCCGCAGGTTTCGACCATCGAGCCGTCGGCTTCGATGGTGGCCTGATCGAAGAAAGAATCGGGCTGTTGTTTCC
>CAYOZV010000150.1:7638-11295 GCA_964408465.1 uncultured Pirellulaceae bacterium | reverse complement strand
TCGGCGTCCTCGTTTGGCCTTGGCTCAACACCGGCGCCTGCCGACCAATCGTCAAACTGATTCGGTGACTCTCAGCCAAACAAATCAGTTCACTGAACGGGTTTTGTTCCTCCCACGCCCTGCGTGTTCTACGCCCAGTTCAATCCGGTCGACTTCTTAAGGCGTTCTTCGAAATTTCCCAATAGCCCCCCGACAACATCCCAGCGATTAGTGCGTCGGATCTCAATATCACCTTGCTGGTTGATGCGAATGATAGACTGCGAATCGACGCCGGATGCTTGGAGGTCCGATTCGTGGAGTTCGCCGTCGTCGACGAGTGTTTCGAGTTGAGCGCCGGTCATCTCAATGAATTTCATAGTGTCGTCTTCTTAATCTAGGGCTGTTTTGTTTGGGATTTGCCGTCGATGACATCACCCTTGATCTCGACTTGCCGAGGTTCTGATTTTACTTTCAGGATGAAATCTTCGTCGTTTGTTTGCGTCTTGCGAAGAATCTCTACCAGTCGATCAATGCGTTTTTGTTTGCGATCAAAACTGTGCTTCATCCAATCGATGACATCCTGTTCGGTCAAATGGTGCTGCTCTCGGACTTCCGCAATGGTGGTCGTGCCATTGAGGATTCTCTGAACCATGCCGTCGCGGAATTTCTCCGTGAAACGGTCTGATCGTGCGCTCCGCATGACCAACGATTGATTGTTGCGAAGAAAGTTTCCGGCGGAGGTTTGGGCGGGCTTCGCCGATCCCGAATCACCGTCGGCGGACGACGCCGCGGGGTGTTGTGAATTGACTTTTGGATTGTTCGAGTCAGCGTTCATAAATTTTGGCCTTGAAGCGGCCTCGTTCAGGAGCGTCCTAGACAAGCCACGGTAGATGGCAAATTTGTCTGGTTTTTTCTATGATTTTGACGATTCGCAGATCTAACGACCATGCGCGTTTCATCCTACTCGTTTCTCGTGATTGAGCAAACGATTGGAACTGATTCGCAATCATTATTTTAGCTTGGCCGCTCCGCAATGGAAACAAAATCGAGCTTGCCCGTTCTATTTTGTGCCTGAGGTGAATTAACGATTGGAATAGTGGGGGCAATAGCTAAAATATCGCGGACACGCCGCCTGTTTCGATTCTTTGGTTACCAATTTCTGTTGGGCGGTGCTGGCGTTAAATAAAGTCAAAATGGAAGAAACGTAGATGAAAGCTCTGGTGACCGGCGCCAACGGTTTTTTAGGTTCGTACCTTGTGAGGCAATTGCTTCAAAAGGGCTACGACGTAACCGCGATGACCCGCCGCCATGATCAGGGGTTGGCGAACTTGGGCGCCAAGGAGGCGATCGGCGACGTGCGTTCGGTGGAGGCAGTCACGGCCGCTTGCGAGGGCCAAGACGTCGTGTTTCATGTCGCAGCGATCTCTGGAATTTGGGGGCCGTGGAAACTTTATTATCAAACCAACACAATCGGCACCAAGAACGTCGTCGAAGCGTGCCGTGCGTCGTCGGTGCGGAAACTGGTTTACACCAGCAGCCCTTCGGTGACCTTTGATGGCAACCACCAATCCAACGTCGACGAATCAGTGCCCTACCCCAAGCGCTGGCTGTGCCACTACCCGCATTCTAAAGCGCTGGCCGAACAGCACGTCCTGCAGTCCAACGACAAATACGATCTGCTGACGTGTGCGTTGAGGCCGCATCTGATTTGGGGGCCCGGTGACCGCCATCTGATCCCGCGGCTGATCGACAAAGCGAAAAAACGGCAGCTGCGTCGCGTCGGCGACGGAGCGAATTTGGTGGACACGATCTACGTTGAAAACGCCGCCGATGCGCATATTGCGGCGGCTGAGGCGATGGATGATGGGGCGGAGGTTTGCGGGAAAGCTTATTTCATCTCCCAAGGGGACCCGGTCAATTGCTGGGGCTGGATCAACGAAATTCTGGAGTTGGCAGGTTTGTCACGGGTGCGCAGTTCGATTTCTTATCGCGCCGCGTACCGTTTAGGGCATGGCTTGGAGGTTCTTCACGAGACCTTTAATCTCAAATCTGAACCTCGGATGACGCGCTTTCTGGCCGCACAGTTGGCCAAGAATCACTACTTCGACATCAGCCGTGCCCGTCGTGATTTCGGGTTTGCGCCCAGGGTCAGCACACAGGTCGGGATGCAAAAGCTGCAGGAGTCGATCTATCCGATGGCTTCGGGGGACAGTGAGTAAAGGCGGCGTGGAAAGTCGTTATTTGGAAATCACTTATGTGAAAAGCACTTAGGGGAAAATCACTTAGGTGGAAGACGCTTGAGCGTTAGAGAAGCAAATTCAATGGCATCCGGCAAGGGATCGGCGTGAGTCGTTGTCTCGGCCGCTCCGGCACGGTTGCCAAACCAGCCAAAACGCGGTATTTTTTTTGGCTAACACGAACCACGTTTCAGGACCTCCATGCCCAATTTCCCCAAACCGACCGATCTCCCCGACGATCAGCGTATCGTCATCACGGGGCTTGGGCTGACATCGCCCAACGGAAACAGCTTAGACGAATTCCGCGACAGTCTCCTCAACGGACGCAGCGGCATCCGCGACTACGAAATTCGCTACTTCGGCAAAACAGTCGCCGGAGTTTGTGATTTCGACGTCAAACGTCATCAATCCCGCAGAGACGCGCGACGCGGCACCCGCGGCGGAAGCGTGGGCATCTACTGCGCTCGCGAGGCGATTGCCGATGCGGGCATCGATTGGGAAAACACCGACAGCAGTCGCGTCGGCGTTTACATCGGCATCACCGAGCACGGCAACGTCGAAACAGAATCTGAAATCTACGAGATCAGTAAATTCGACTACGACACCAGCGTGTGGACTCATCATCACAATCCGCGCACCGTCGCCAACAACCCCGCCGGCGAAATCGCCCTTAACATGAGCATCACCGGACCGCATTACACGATCGGCGCGGCGTGTGCCGCCGGCAATGCGGGGTTGATTCAGGGTTTGCAGATGCTGCGTTTGGGGGAATGCGATTTGGCGTTGGCCGGTGGCGTTTCCGAAAGCATTCACACGTTCGGTATTTTTGCCGGCTTCAACAGTCAGGGCGCCTTAGCCACCCACGAAGACCCAACCAAAGCGTCTCGTCCGTTCGACGTCAATCGAAACGGCATCGTCGTGGCCGAGGGAGGTTGCATCTATACGCTTGAGCGGCTGTCCGACGCGCAGGCCCGCGGCGCGAAAACTTACGGGGAGATTGTCGGTTATGCGATGAATACCGACGCCACCGATTTCGTGTTACCTAACCCGACGCGGCAAGCCCAATGCATCCGGATGGCGCTTGATCGAGCTCATATTACGCCCGATGATATCAACATTGTCAGCACCCATGCCACGGGCACAGGGATGGGCGACATTTTGGAGTGTGAAGCCGTCAGAGACGTGTTTGGCGAATGTAAAAATACTCATATAAATAATACAAAAAGCTTCATTGGCCATACGATGGGAGCCGCTGGTGCGATAGAATTAGCCGGCAACTTGAGGGCGTTCGAAGACGGTGTCGTTCATCCCTCAATCAACGTGGACGACCTTGATCCCGAGTGTGCGATCAAAGGTTTGGTCCTCAACGAAGCCAAGGAGATTGGCACCGTAGATTACATTTTTAACAACTCGTTTGGGATGTTGGGAATCAATTCAGCGG
>CAYOZV010000150.1:0-7628 GCA_964408465.1 uncultured Pirellulaceae bacterium | reverse complement strand
TACCTAGTTCGCCCCAGCCACCGACCACCAAAACAGCGATCCATAAGAGATCCGATAGACGGAGTTTAGCCATGGCACCTGCAGAAATCAGAACCGCAATCATCGACATTCTTGGAGACATCGCCCCGGACGAAGATTTGTCAAATCTCAATGACGATCAGTCGTTTCGCGACCAGATGGAACTGGACAGCATGGATTTCTTGGACATCGTGATGGAACTGCGAAAACGCTACCGCGTGCAAGTTCCAGAAGAGGATTACACCAACCTCGATTCCATGGCCAGCACCGTGACTTACCTGACGCCGAAGATGGTCGCGGTCGCCTAAATACGTCCCCCGCGCGGGATTGCCGTCACCGTAAAACACCGCGGCCCGCTGTTTATAGTTTTCGGTGGCAAGCTGCCCCCGCTACGAAGCTCTTTGGAAAAGAAATGTACGACACGATTATCATCGGCGCTGGCATGTCGGGGCTGGCAGCCGGGATTCGTCTGGCTCACTACGACCAAAAAGTCTGCATTTTAGAAAAGCACTACACCATCGGCGGGCTCAATTCGTTCTATCGCATGAACGGCCGCGACTACGATGTTGGCCTGCACGCGGTGACCAACTTCACCGAAAAAGGAGCCAAGAAAGGCCCTTTGGCGCGGATCCTTCGACAGCTGCGTTTTAAATGGGATGATTTTGCACTTGCGCCGCAAAAAGGGTCGCGGGTCGTTTTTCCGCAAACCAATCTGAGATTCGACAACGATCTCGATTTGCTGCGGAGCGAAGTCAAACGCGAATTTCCCTCGCAGGCCGACAACTTCGAGGCGTTGGTTGCGAAAATTACGGACTACGATGATCTGGATCAGGCCGCGTTTGAAATGTCCGGTCGCGCGGTGTTGGATGAGACGATCTCCGAACCACTATTGATCGAGATGCTGTTGTGTCCGTTGATGTGGTACGGCAACGCTGACTGCCACGATATGGCTTGGGGGCAGTTTTGCATAATGTTCCGCAGCATTTTCTTCGAGGGGTTCGCTCGTCCTTATAAGGGAGTTCGGCTGATCCTGAAAAATCTGGTCAAGCGTTATCGTGGGCTCGGTGGCGAATTGAAATTGCGGCACGGCGTCGCCAAATTGCACGTCGACAACGGGCACGCAACGGCCGTCGAATTGGACAGCGGAGAAATCATCGAAGGCAAACGCATCCTCTCATCGGCGGGGAAGGTGGAAACGATGAGAATGTGCAGCGACGTCAGCATGCCTCGTGAGGACTTGGCCGGAAAGATGACATTCATCGAATCCATCTCTGTTCTGGATCGTGAACCTGCGAAAATTGGCAACGAAGACACGATCGTGTTTTACAACGATTCTGAAAAATTCAACTGGCACCCGCCAAAGGATGATTTCTGCGATATTCGCACAGGCGTCGTTTGTTCGCCCAACAACTATATCTACGAAGATGAAGACGGGAAATTAGCGGACGGGATTTTGCGAATCACAACGATCGCTGATTTTGATCGTTGGAATAATCTGTCAGAAGAGGAATACATCAACGCCAAACACAAGTGGTACGACAAAAGCGTCGCGTCCAGTGTGCGGTTTACGCCCGATTTCCGCCCCTACGTCATCGACACCGACGTCTTCACGCCAACGACGATTCGCAAGTTCACCTGGCACGACAACGGGGCCGTATATGGAGCCCCTGAAAAGCAATTGGACGGCACGACGCATGTGGATAATCTCTTCCTCTGCGGCACCGATCAAGGTTACGTGGGGATCATCGGTGCGATGATGAGCGGGATCTCGATGGCCAACGTCCATTGCCTGCGGCCGTAGCAACCGCGATACTTTGTAGCACGGATTTTCAATCCGTTTTAGCGCAATTGCCGAACAAACGGATTGAAAATCCGTGCTACGCTATCCTTGAGCAAAATCGTAGGTTGCCTTATCCTTTAATCGCAACTTACACCTCTTTCGACCTCAAAAAACATGCCCAAAGATTTTCTCAAAGGTGCTGACGACAGCTACGACGTCGTCGTGATCGGCAGCGGTCTCGGTGGACTCACCGCTGCAAACATACTCGCCCGCGACGGCATGAAAGTTCTGTTGCTGGAGCAGCATTATAAGCTTGGCGGATTAGCGACTTGGTTCAAACGCCCCGGCGGACACATCTTTGATATTTCACTGCATGGGTTCCCGCACGGGATGGTGAAAAGTTGCCGCCGATATTGGTCCAAAGAGATCGCCGATTCAATCGTACAGCTGGAAGGCGTCCGGTTTGATAACCCGATGTTCTCATTGACGACAACGTTTGATCGCAAAGACTTCACCGATCTGCTGACAACCAAGTTCGATATCCAACAGGAGAAGGTTGATCAATTCTTTGACACCGCGCGGGGGATGAACTTCTACGACGACCAAGACCGGACAACGAAGCAACTGTTCGAAGAGTTCTTCCCGGGCCGCGAAGATGTTGTCAGGTTGCTGATGGAACCGATCACGTATGCCAACGGTTCGACATTGGAGGATCCGGCGATCACCTACGGCATTGTCTTTTCGAACTTCATGTCCAAAGGCGTATTTGTTTTCCAAGGCGGCACCGATAAATTGGTCAAGTCGATGGAAAAGGAAATGAAATCCAACGGCGTTGATGTGCGAATCAATTGCGACGTCGAAAAAATCAACGTGGCCGGTGGCAATGTAGAATCTGTGGTCGTCAACGGACGCACGATCAAAACGAAGGCCGTCGTCAGCAACGCAAATTTGCGGGCCACAATTTTTGATCTGATCGGCGAAGATAAATTCGATAAATCATTTGTCGATGATGCCAAAGAAGTGCGGCTGAATAACTCAAGCACTCAGGTCTACATGGCGATGGCCGACGGCGATACGGTGCCGCGCGAAACGGGAGACTTGCTGTTCTGCAGCACAGCGGAGCGATTCCAGACAGATCTGCTGCTCAGCCGCGACATTACCAGCCGCACGTTTTCGTTTTACTACCCCGATACGCGGCCTGAAGGCAAAGGCCGGACGTTGATCGTTTCCAGCACCAACGCGCATTATAGTGACTGGGCCGATCTCTCTAAGGAACAATACGAAGCCAGCAAAACGGATCTCGTGGAAGGGACGCTGGATGCGCTTGAGAAATATGTTCCCAACTGCCGCCAGCGTATCGTGCACGCCGAAGCTGCCACGCCGATCACCTTTGAACACTACACCAAACACATCAACGGCTCCAGTTTCGGTACGAAATTTGAAGGTCTGACCGTCAGCCGTGCTCTGCCGGAACAAATTGGCGGTCTGTATCACGCCGGCAGTTGCGGCATCATCATGTCGGGTTGGCTGGGCACGATCAACTACGGTGTGATTGTTGCTAATGATGTGATCAATCAAATTTCATCCGCACCCACCGTTGCTACTTAGGAAACTATGGCTCATCCGACTTTGGAGAAGATCCACGCGGCAATTCCACACCGCGCCCCGATGTTGCTGGTTGATGAAATTGTCAGCCAATCTGAAAAAGAAATTGTTTGTCGTAAGTCGTTTTCGGCCGACGAGTATTTCTTTCAGGGGCATTACCCAGATCACCCGCTGGTGCCTGGAGTGATTCTTTGCGAAGCGACCGTGCAGGCAGGCGCTGTTCTGTTGTCAGCATTGGCCAAGGACCTCGCAGGCAAACCGGTGTTAACCCGAATGGCTGATGTGAAGTTCAAGAAAATGGTGCTGCCGGGGGATTCGATTGAGATGACCGTCAAACTAGATGAAGTCGTTTCTAACGCCTATTATCTGACCGGCATCACTCGATGTGATGGGAAGGTCGCCGTTCGACTGAGCTTCACCTGCAGCATCGCTGAGGTGAGATAAGAGCCAAGCCTGTTCGCGCAATATTAAATGCTTTCAATGTAGTGGATCTTGTTAAAGATCCTGCGGATGGTTAGTTCTGACCAACTGCAAACAAGGAGGTTTAACAACCTCCACTACGTCCACAACCTCAACGTTTGGCCCCGTCGCTTGGGAAAATTATCCAATGAGCTTTTTGAACCTAACCGATAAAACAATCGTCGTCTTCGGCGTCGCCAATAAGAAAAGCGTGGCGTGGCACATTGGCAAAACGCTTGAAGCAGCCGGTGCGAAAGTCGTCTACGTCGTCCGGTCCGAGGCCCGCGCTCAGTCGCTGAAAAAACTGATGGCCGACCGCGAACTTCACATTTGCGATGTCGAATTCGAAGAACAAATCACTTCAGTACGAGATGCGATCGCAAAGGCTCATCCTGTTATTGATGGACTGGTCCATTCGATTGCGTTTGCGGCCTATGACGAAAGTGGAATCAAACCGTTCCATGAAACGGGCAAGCAGCAGCTGCTTCGTACGTTTGATATCTCTTGCTTTTCCTTCATCGCCATCGCCAACGCATTCAAGGATCTGCTCAGCCCCGACGCATCGGTGATCACCATTTCGATTTCGACGACGACGATGGCGAGTGAAAACTATGGCTTCATGGCTCCGGTCAAAGCGGCCCTGGACAGTTCGCTGGCTTTTCTGGCAAAAAGTTTTAGCAAATTCTCCAACGTGCGATTCAACGCCGTCTGCCCCGGCCTTCTGAAAACGTCGGCCTCGGCAGGAATCCCCGGCTACGTGGACGCTTTTTTATACGCTGAAAAAGTTATTCCGCGCGGCGAAGCTGTGAAAACGCAGGAGGTCGCTGATGCTGCTTGTTTCCTGCTTAGCCCACGGTCCAGCGGCATCAACGCTCAGCAAATTGTGATCGATGCAGGCATGAATATCAACTACTTCGACAACGACATCGTTACCAAAGTCATGTCAGTAGAATAGAATTACGTCGCGCGGGTCTCCAGCCACCGTTGAAGAACTTCGGTTGTTGTCATCCCCGGCCGTGAACTGAAAAAACTACCCTCAGGAGGAATCTCTGATGAAACTTAAAATTGCGTTACTCTTGCTTTCGTTTGTGTGCGTGACTGCGATCCCAGCTTTGGCTCAATCAGGTTCGGCAAAAAAAGATGACGCGGCAACTGCGGTTGCTGATGCCGACAAAGCCAAAGAGCCCTTGAAGTTCGCGGTTGCCGAGGGCAACCTGATGTTTGAAGCGACCGGGGATTGGGAGAGCGTCAAACCCAAAAGCCGGATGCTCGAGTTTGAAATCAAAGTTCCCAAAGTGGCACAAGACAAAACCGATGGTCGTTTGACGATCATGGGTGCCGGCGGTTCGATCGCCGCGAACATTCAACGTTGGGAAGGTCAGTTCAGCCAACCCGATGGCGGTGCGACCGAGGCAAAGACGAAGGAACTGACTATCGAAGAAATGAAGGTCACGATGGTTGATGTGGAAGGTTCTTTCACACAAACGATGGGCGGACCATTTTCCGGTGGCAAGAAGGTGAAACTGGACGATCAACGTATGTTGGCCGCGATCATCCAGACTCCCAAAAGCGGAAACTACTTCGTCAAACTTGTCGGTCCCGCCGCCACGATGAAAGCGCATGAAGCCGAATTTGAAAAGATGATCAAAAGTGCGAAGCTGAGCAAAACTCAATAGGGCGTCGGTTGACGTAAAATGGCCACGAACATTGATGGACTCCCTGAAGAAAGAAACTAAATGAGCGATCGAATTGTGATGCGGACTGGCGAGAGCCTTGTTGCCGGTGGCCCTCCTTTCACCGCTGCCGAACCTGAAGTGATTATTGGAGAGTTGGACGGGCCCGTCGGGACCGCGATCGCAACCTTGACCGGAAATCAATCTGCCGGTCACAGCAAGGTTTTTGCAATCCTCAACACAGACATTCAGGTTCGCCCGGTAACATTGATGGTCAGCAAGGTGACTGTGAAGTGCAGTCGCTACACAAATATTTTAATGGGGACGGTGCAGGCTGCGATCGCCAACGGAGTGCTCGATGCCGTCCGCGCCGGCCATCTCCCCAAAGAAAAGGCGAACGACCTCGGTATCATCTGCAGCGTGTGGCTCAATCCTGGAGTCTCCACCGATGACAAGCTCGACCACAAAGCCCTGTTCGAAATTCACCGTAAAGCCACGTTTCAGGCGATCGAGAAAGCCATGAAGAACGAGCCTTCGATCGATTGGTTGCTTGAGAACCAAGATAAGATCACACACAAGTATTACGAACGCGGACTCAAGGGTGAAATCTAGGAGCGCGCCGCTGGGTGAGGGAAAATTAAATCGCTTGCGATTAAGTTTAACGATTAGCCGGCAGGCGACTGCGTTTTACCCCACCTAAACACCGACGCCTGCCGGATGATGGTTCAACCAGTTTTAACACCCGTTCTTTTCTCATCGCAACACCTGAGGACGGCCGAGCAACTCCTCCAATGGTCGCCTTTAGCGTAGTCAAAGGCGACGATTTCCTACGATCGAGTTTGCTTAATCATTTCAATGGTCTGCCGGATATCGCTGGGAAGATCGGCGGACAGCGTCATTCGTTCTCCCGATTCAGGGTGATCAAAAGAAATGGTACGTGCGTGAAGGGCTTGTCGGTCGAGCAGGATTACATCTTCTTCGCAGCGGGGGTCCAGCTGTTTTCGATTGATCGTGGCGCGACCGCTGTAGAGTTTGTCGCACAGCACAGGACACCCGATGTGGCCCATGTGGACGCGGATTTGGTGTGTTCTGCCAGTTTTGGGTTTCACTTTCACCGTCGCAAAACCACGGTAACGTTTGATCACTTCGTAAAATGATTTTGCGTCGCGACTGGTCGAGTGATTTTCGCGGATGGCTTTTTTTTCCCGTTGGTAGGGATGAGCGCCGATCGGTTTGTCGATGATGTCTCGGTCACGATCGGGCGCCGGTGTCACGATCGTAAAATACTCTTTCTCGACGGTGCGTTTTTCGAATTGCGAGGCCAATGCGCGATGGGCCTCATCTGTCTTCGCCACCAGAATCACGCCGCTTGTATCGCGATCCAAGCGATGAACGATGCCCGGACGCGTGTCGCCGCCGACACTGCTGAGTTGATTGAAGTGATAGGCGAGCGCCGAAGTCAGTGTGCCCTTCCAATTCCCTTTGGCGGGATGGACGACCATTCGGGGTGGTTTGTTGATTGCCACCATCGAATCGTCTTCGAAGAGTACCGTGATCGGAATGTTTTCAGGAATTGGCGCGTCAGATTGAACCTCCGGCGGCGTGAAAATGACGCGTTGGTCGGACTTTAATTTGGTCGATGATCGCGCCGAATTTCCATCGACCGAAACATTGCCGGCGGCGATTGCGCGTTGAAGTTTTACGCGGCTATGTTTGGAGAAGTGCGAAACTAAATAGGAATCCAGACGCATTCCGGACTCTTCTGGCGTAACAACTAATTGAACAGGTTCTGGCATGGAGTCGCATAATTAAAGTAGTGGATTTTGTTAAAAATCCCTGTTTGAAGTTTGTTAGATCTTACCAGTGCTAGGCTACGTTTACTAAATCTGAGCGGCAGGGCGGTAGCCGCTGGTTTGTTCGCCTGACCTAATCCCGATGCCACTTCTTTCGTAGTTCACCCGCGACTAGCGGCCCAATGGCACTCACTTTAGCGACTTTTGCAACTCAACCTGCCTTCGAAGCGAATTGCTTCGGGTAGGTTGGGCTCTTAGCCCGACCGAAACTGAAGGGCGATTCGGCTAAGAGCCAAATCT
>CAYOZV010000149.1:0-11467 GCA_964408465.1 uncultured Pirellulaceae bacterium | reverse complement strand
GCACTAGCGCGTTAGAATTCCAGCCCCAGCATTGGTTGCCGTACTGACCGCATCCTGATTGGCTGGATTGGGCTGACCAATGACCGAAGCGTTGAAAAGCGGAATCCGATCGCCCTGCCCTTGCTGGGTCGCAATGATCCGCAGAACGCGTTCGAAATACAAAAATGGAAACGTTGTAGCGGGGCGTTTTTTACGCACCCATTTGAAACTGGTCTGCACCAGTTCGGTGGAAACGCCACCGGTTCCAATCTCTGCCACAAGCGATTTGATGAACTGTCGTTCTTCTACGCGACGCGTTTTTAGCACCGCGTTGAGCTGCCGTTCGTATTCTTGCAATCGCGCGGGCGAGAATTGATCACCGGACTGCGCTGTCGTTGCGTCATTTCCCTGCACTTCGAACGGCGACGCGTTGAGGCCTTCGTTCAATTGAGCCTCGGCCGCACCGGCACAAAAAATGCAGATCAGAACAACGAACAATTGACAAAGCAACGGAAACACCCGCTGCGAATTTCTTGGTAAAGCGTTGATCATCATGCGACTCTTTTCAGCGGATCAAAAGTGAGGAACGAAGCAAAAACAGTCTCCGGCGGATTGTGAGATACAGGCTGTTGAGATCGCCGAAAAGGGTAATTTTTACAAAACAGCGTCGCTACCGGCGAGATTTCGAGGCGACAAAACGGTTGCCGCCAACGTTTGGGTAGCACGCGCCGCTGACGAAATCGCAATGACAGGGCCAGTGCCAGTGGCAGCGTCATCTTTTCACCAGCCCGCACAGCTTCCTATCTGGGGTCGGGTTGCAGCGATTGAAGTCGTTGTACGGTATTTAGCAGTTCCAACGATGCATCCGCATTTTTTGAATAAGCCCTGTCCTTCCGACGAAGAATAGTTGTGCAACCTGTGCGGTGTTTGCGTTCTGTTTCGAATTCGACGCATCGCCACCGCATCCTAACGAACTTTGAGGAAGCCATGAAACGACGTATTCACTACTCAGTTATCGCGATCACCTGTTTTGGCGTGCTGTGCCCGATCACGGCCAAGGCTGAAAATCCACTGGATAAGCTGATCCCTCGCGGCACCCTGTTCAAGAAACTGAAGCAAGAGCTCATTGGCGATAAAGCCCCAACGCCAACGCCGCGGCGCGTCCCAACACCGGCCACTGCGCAATCGGGGCTGGACAGGCGACAAAGTCAGTCTCAAACGCCATCCAAAAACACCCGCCAGACTCAGCCACCGAAAACGGGCCAGCGTCCGCAGCCGAATTTAGCGACGCGTCCTTTACCACCGGTCAACAATTACTCCCCAACCCAGCGCCCAACAACGCAGGGGCAGCGACGCGCCGGAGGACGTGCGGCGGTCGGTCCTACCACTGGTTTTGGCGTCATCGTGCAGATGGCAAAGAACAATCAGATGGTCGTCACGCGTTTGGACCCCCAAGGCAACGCGATCCAAGCAGGGCTCAAGCCGGGCGACATCGTTAAGGCTGTGGGCAGTGTGAAATTGACATCCGTCCAAGAATACCAGCAGATCACCAAGGGGTTGAAGCCAGGCGATCAAATGGAATTCGAAATCGTTCGTCGCGGTCGGCCCCAAAAGACATTGGTAGCTTACGGAACGCCGTCTGATCTGCCTGCTTCGGCTACCGAGGCCGCGCCGACAATCAGCCCCACGGCTGCGACTGTGCCTTACGTCGATTCGACCGTCAATCTCGAAGGCGTGCCCTCGGTACTGGATAGCACAATCCAGCCGGCCGCACGGGTCAGTCGTCTGCCGTCGGTTGTCGCAGTGCCACGCGCCAATGAAAAACGTCTCCAACGCACCATCGAATCGCAACGTGCCAAAATGGAGCGGATGGAGCAAGAACTTGAGATGCTGCGGAAAACGAACGCGCCCGCTATCCGTCCTACGGAGAACAATTGGGCACTTCCCCAGCTAAGTGCGCCCAATTAGGTTGGGTGCCGCCCTGGCGATAAACGGCTGTAGTGGATTTTGTTAAAAATCCCGCGGGGCGATCCCAAGTGACCTCGATTCGAACCTCTGAGGAAACTGCCGGGGCTGGGATCTTTGACAAGATCCACTACGGTTCCGCAGGACCTTAATCAGCGAATCGGTTAACACCTTTTGGTGGCCGTCGGTTGGCCTATAATAATGGCCCGTTAACACCGGCCAGATACCACCGCCGAACCACCGAAAGCTGTTTGATGTCTATCACTTTTTCCACGATCCCCGAAGCCGTCGAAGCCATCAAAAACGGGGAAGTGATCATCGTCATTGACGATGAGGACCGCGAAAACGAAGGCGACTACATCTGCGCCGCCGAACTGGCGACCGCCGAATCGATCAATTTGGTGATGAGCGGTCGCGGGGATTTCTGCTGCCCCATTCTGCCCGACACTGCAACGCGATTGAAGTTGAACCCGATCGTCGAAGACAATAACTCGACCAATCAAACCGCGTTTCTAACGCCGCTGGACCACTTGGACGCTCGCACTGGCATCACCGCTGATGAAAGAGCCATGTGCGTTCGCGCTATCGCCGATCCCGAATCGGGACCCGACGACTTTCAACGTCCTGGACACGTTCACATGTTAATGGCCAAAGAGGGCGGTGTCCTCCGCCGAGCCGGTCACACCGAAGCCGCTGTCGATCTGGCTCGGATGGCAGGTTTGGCCCCGGCGGGGGTGCTGTGCGAAATTCTCAACGATGACGGCAACCGCGCCACGCGCGACGACCTCTGGAAAATCGCTCAAGAGAAAAATCTAAAATTCATCACCATCGAAGACCTCATCGCTCACCGACGCGTCTCCGAAAAATTGGTTTCGCGCGTCGCGGAATCGAATCTGCCGACCAAGTACGGCGATTTCCGGATCTTTGCCTATCAAGTTCAATTCGAGGCTCAAGAGCCGATCGCGATTGTGATGGGTGACCCCGCCAACCATCCCGGTCAAGCTCCGCTGGTCCGCATGCACAGCAGCTGCTTCACCGGTGACCTTATTAATTCGCTGCGTTGCGATTGCGGGGATCAGCTTCATATTGCCCTTGAGACAATCGCGCAGGAGGGATGTGGTGTGCTGGTTTATCTTCCTCAAGAGGGTCGCGGAATCGGGCTGTCTGAAAAAATCAAAGCCTACGGCCTTCAGGACCAAGGCATGGACACGGTCGAGGCGAACACGGCGCTTGGGCACAAGGCCGACATGCGTGACTACGGCGTCGGCATCCAAATTCTCAAGGACATCGGTTTGAACGCAGTTCGTTTGCTGACCAACAACCCCAAGAAAACCGAAGCGTTCAATCTGCGCGGGTTTGCCCTCACGGTCGTCGATCAAGTCCCCATCATTCCGCCGGTAAACGAGCACAATCAAAAGTATCTCGATACCAAACGGGATAAAATGGGCCACAAGCTGCCGTAGCTTGGTTTCTGTAAACCGTTTGAGTCACCTGCGACAGGCGTCATGCGCAACCAGTATTTTGACAAAAAGATTTTTGACAAAAAGATTTAGCGCGTCATTTTTTTGTCATTAATTTTTTTGTCAAAGATCTGTCCGAAATCCCTGCCCTCTGACGGTAGCCCCTCGCCAAAGGCATTAGAAAATCTATTGCAACTGAGAAGGTTCGGTCATTTCAACAGGTCCATTGGTTTGAGGGTTTTCAACGAAGCCTCGTTTCCCCGATAGCCATCGCGTGTCCAAGCGAATCACGGGATCCTCATCCGTCTGCCCAAACCAGATCAAAGAACTGTTCTGGGCGACATTGCCCTCCCCCGCCGACAGCCGACGGGCTTGTTTGCGACCGGATTTGTAAGTCGCCACCACCATGGTCCCAATGGGATCAAACGCACTGGCAACACGTGAAGGACCGGGCTCTTGATGGGCTCCCCTCAATCGCACCTCGATACGCGATCGTTGTTGCAACCGATCGCCCAGCAAGTTTCTCATCAGTTTCACACGCGGGTGATTTGTTGAGTAAACCACGATGTCCTGCCAGCCATCGCGATCAAAGTCCAAGACGGCGAACCCTCGTCCGTCGCCCTGATCGTCCGCTCCGGAAATACCGGACACGTCTGAAAACGAAACGCCATCGTTGATAAATAAACGGTTGGCCTCGCTGCCGCTGAAGGAATTGTTCGCGTAAAAGGGCGGACCGCCAGGTAATTTGAAGAGAAGTTTGTCCGCGTATTTCTGATGCTTCCACGCGTCGGAATTGACAAACAATTCACCTCGTGATGTATCCGAACGCACGACCGTGCGCCACCAACAACTTCATATATCGACTTTGGTGTCCGCCGCTGCGACCGCCGTGAAGTAACCGCTGGGCACGTAAACGTCCAAATGCCCGTTGTTGTCGACGTCAATAAATTGCCCGCCGTACGACCATCCGACTTTGCCGACATTCAACTGGTCAGAACCCGTCCCGGCGCGGTTGGTAAATTGTCCGTCTTGGTTTTCGTACAAGAAATTTCCGCGCGTTGCGATTTCAAAACGCGGATCTCCTTTGCCGATGGCACGCAGGATCCGTGTGCCCGCCTTGGAATACATGTTGGAAACATACAGGTCCAAATCGCCGTCGCTATCAAAGTCTCCCCAGCTGGCCCCCATCCCAAACCCCGTTCCGCCGCCAGGAAATGCCGAATCCAAACCATCAACAAACACGGGTTCGGCGGCCCCTTGAGGCGTTTCGTTTAATAGAAAGGCGTCCTGTGCAAAATCGTTGGCGATATATAAATCGTCATCACCATCGTTGTCGACGTCGGCCCAAGCGGATTGGTAAGAGTGATGCCATTGAGCGATCAGTTCATCGCCGGCGACACGTTCAAGGTTGCCATCGCCGCGATTGATCACGATAAAATTTGGAGGGCCGGCAGTGTCGACGAACCCGGTTGCCTCGGCATCCCGCCGAGCCAGCGTTTGCCGTTGTTGATCGGTCAAAAAACGGTCTGCCCCGTCGCCTCGGTCCCGTAGCAGACGCTCGTTCACGCCCGAGGGGCCGTAAGTGCTCAGATACAAATCCAACAGCCCGTCACGATTAATATCGGCCACCGAAATCGCTGAAACCATGTATTGATCGGACAGGTTGCTGTGCGAATCGGTGACGTTGGTGAACTTTCCATCGTCATTGCGCAGGTAGACGACCGGTTCCAGAGCTCGGCCGATCACGGCGTCTGGGTCTCCGTCGTTGTCTAGGTCCACGAATATGGAGCAATTGACCAGCCCGGGAAAATAGAGCCCCGCGGCGCGTGTGACGTCTTTAAAGGTTCCATCGCCGTTATTTTTTAATAGCTGCGTCGGCCCCCACCGCGCCGTTACAAAAAGGTCCTCCCAGCCGTCGGAGTTGTAATCGACGACACTGACCGAGGGTAGCGCGTGCGGCGATGCGGCACCGATGAATGGTTTGTAGCGTGTGTCATAAATTGGAGTCTGCCCTGTGTTGATGGTCGCTTCGATCAGTTCTTGATGATACGAGCGGCGCAGCTTCTGGCGGACCGTTTCGTCGGGGATCGCTTCAGTCAACACGTCGCGGAAAATGGGACCAACAGATCGCGTAAGGGTCATGTCCAACACTTGCCATTGAACCAGCTTCCATTGCTTCTCTTCCTGCCTCCAAAGCAGCTGGTGATGGCCGTTGAAGCTGGCATCGCCTTCTTTGAGAGTACCTTTTCCGGATACCAGGATCTCGCTGAGAAAACTCTCGCCGCCCGAAACGAACTCGCCACGCAGAACGCCAAATTTAATATCGTGAACCTCTGAGAGAGCCTCCATCAAAGGTTGCAGCGGGTCAGCACCTGCGCTAGTGTCACGCCGTTGCGTTTCGATTGGCCACTGGAATGTCTGGGCGAGATCACAAACGTCTTGTGCCGCCGGTTGTTCCGAAGCAGGATCAATCGCAATCAAGCTCTGCGATCGTTCCAATGTTTTGAGCTCATCCGATAACACATAACCTTGATTCCAGCCCAACGATCTAATCCGGCTGCGGCTCTCCCACCACTGACCGATCGACTTCAGCCGAAACGTAAGATCTAGAACCAGGTCTTCGGTCGTGATCAAATTGGAAATCAAGGTCGCTGACGCGTCGGGGACTTCCGGAGCTGGGGTTGCGGGTTCAGGAATGCTTTCTGCCGGCGTATCTTTGTTATCAACACAACCAACGGGAATGATCACGGACAAAAGCAGCATGATCAGTAAGCGTCGCGCCATGTGTTGGTCCTTGTCTGTCAGTTGATCGCCAAGGGAGAAGTGATACAGCGGGTTCACGTTGGCCTTTATTTTCAATTTAAACACTGCGACGACTATAAAAAAAGCCCTGCCGAAAAGTGGCAGGGCCTGGTAACCAAAAAGATGGTTCAGCGTTAACTCTAGCTTCTGCGGCGTCGACGGCTTACAAAACCTGCCAAACCAAGACCCAAGAGACCAAGCGATGATGGTTCAGGAATCGCCGAGGGCACAATCAGCTCGATGCTGTTGAATCTCAATACGTCTCCAGCGACTCCCGTGCCTTGCGACGAGTTGGTCCATCCGTAAAGACCACCGCCTGATGCAGCTACGGTCGCAGTGTAAAATGAAGTACCGTTGAGAAACACTTCTAAGTCAACATTAGTTGCACTGGTTTCTGTGTAGACCAGCGAAAGATCAAGCGGACCATTTGCTAACGCAATTGGAGTGGTTCCAGCGGCCGGCGGGGGGTTGTTGTTTCCGAACGCAGGTGCGTCAACCAGCCAGTTCGTTCCATCTGACCGGAGTTGTACGCCGTTGGAAGCGTTACCAGTCGTCGCGTTAAAAGGATCACCGGGCTGTGTCAAACCGATTTCCAGCAGAATTCGGTTTCCAGTGAAAGCGCTAAGACCACTCGGGTCAATCTGAGCGTTGAAAATGGCTGTTTGTCCCGTTGGAATATCAAATCCAGTACCACTACCGGTGTCAAACAACTGACGCAAGAACTGAGTCGATGGAACGTTCAGCGTTCCAGTGGCAGTATCTACGGTGTATGAGTTATTTTGATTACTGGTCCAATTGAGCCCAGAGGTTTGACCGGTTTGGACTCCTGGAGCAGGCGCGTCCAAAACATTTCCGTCTACCCACCCCTGAGCCGTATCGAAATTCGCGATGTCTGCGAACGAAAGACAGGGGAAAGCCAACGCCAGGATGGCTCCAGCAAGTAATTTCTTCATGGTGTGCAACCTTTTCATGACTCAGTTTCGCAAAGAAGTGGAGGAAGTGGTGGGTGTTTTGAGCAGCGGACTGATATTGCAATACGACTACACAGTCCAAATTCACCACCCAATAGTTATCACTGTGGTTTACTAAAACACCTAGTCTAATCAAAAAAAGTTAACAATCAAGCGTAGTGCTAAGTGGCAAGCAAAGTTGCGAGGATTAATGATGCGACTACCTAGGAACGCCTGCGAGGGCTGAAAACCATCCAGTATTCGGTTTATCCAAGTTTTTTAGGGTATTTTCCTAGTTCGGAGTTGGTATCACATTTGGCCGGTTGCAAGCCCACCTCGGACTAAGAAATGTCAACAATCGAGCAGGTTGTTCACAATTTTCGGATTCTCACGCAGTTCACAACGATCGAGAACTGTCTGGCAAACGGCGACCGAGCGATTTGATATGACTTTGAAGAGGCGATCGAACCTGTTGGATGGCCAAGGGTTACCAAGCAAAGTTGGTTGCTCGTCCCGCCCTTCCGCAGAGTAGCGAGCCGGACCGAAAACGCCTAACTACGGCGATATTGCATCATCCAGCACGTTCTCATCGACCCAGATCGGCAGGGGCGGATCGCAGGTCACCGCGACCGCGATTGCATCGGAGGGCCGCGCATCAATTTCGATCAGCTCGCCGTCCTTACGGATTCTCAGTTTCGCGTAGTACGTCTGATTACTCAGGTCTGTGATCGCGACACTATCCAGTTCGCCGCCCAACATTTCAACGACGCTGGCGATTAAATCATGCGTCAGCGGCCGTGGCCGTTTCACATTTTTGACGCGTCGGTCGATACTGGTCGCCTCGAAAATACCGATCAGAATCGGAAACTGTCGATCTCCGTCGACTTCTTTGAGATAAACATATTGGCTTTCGTTGATCTCGCTGATGATGATGCGAGATAGTTTCATTTCAACGGGCATGATTTAGCCTGGGGCGGAAGCAGTTTGATTGACGCCCACTAATATACCATTTTCCAAAGTGGCGATAAACAACCCACTCGGTGTCGCGTCTCCATCCTCGCGTAGTGGATCTTGTTAAAGATCCGGCCCTTCCATTAACCCAAACATCAACGGAAAACGAGACGTAACGAGGAGGTTTAACAACACTCCACTACGATCAACGGAAAACGAGACGCAACGAGGAGGTTTAACAACACTCCACTACGGGGATGCGGGCGATCAATCAATCTTCACGCTGCACATATTGCCCCTCTGCCAGCCCGCTGCGGATCAGATGAGCCAACCACTCGGGCGAATCAGCGAATTTCCTTTTGAACCGAAACATTAAATAGTTCCCGATCGACGTCCACCAGAGCTTCCGCGGCGAATAATCCCACGGGTCTGCCTTCCGCACCAACGCCCTGCCCTGCCCCACAAAGTACTGCCTCACGTATTCTTCATTAACGCGCTGCGCAGGAATAACATGCGTCACCCGCGCCTCGGGATTCCATTGACCCGTTAAGCCTTCATCCAACATTCGCCGCATCACGTCCAGTTCATCCTCCCCCAAAACGTCGTCGGCCCGCCGCCCGAGTTCGGTGTTGAACGTAAACGCTTTTTGCACGCAGCCTCGAACCGCAAAATTTGCCCCATAGGGCAGGCGATCATCAGCCAGCGGCAACGGCTGATCACCAATTTGACGATCGGCAAAACAACCCTTCAACGTCTCCCAGTTCTCCTCAACCCAATCAGGGCAATGCGGTAACAGTTTCGCCTCGATCGGCCCGCCAAAAAAAGCGGTCTCCGCATGAAGATCAGCAAACTCGACCATCTTTTGAACCCAAAACGAATCCACCGCCACATCGTCATCGGTCCACATCACGAGGTCACCATCTAAGTGCTCAATCGCCGCGTTGCGACTGAAGGTGTGCCCCTGCTGTGGTTCAAACAACGGCAGCAGATCATGCCGGTTGAAAAACTTATGAGCCCCAAATTTCTTAATGACGTCCGCCGTGTCGTCGGTGCTGTTGTTGTCGACGATGATGACCCGCAGTTGGCGGTCGTAAGGAACGATCAACTTGGTCAGTGATTCCAACGTGTCTGACAATTGCGACGCGCGATTCCAAGTGCAGACAACGACATCGATCGAGGCGATGCGTGGATAAGGCGGCTGAATTGAATCGAGATCCGTTTCCATAACATGATTTGGGGGCCGCAGGTGATTTAGCAATCGGTTATGATACCAGCTTACTCGGCGGTCACAACTTCGCTGGATGGGAGTTCTGCTGAGCGTTTACCTTAACCGTTTAACCGTAAGCACCGAGCAAGACTGAGCGGCAGGGCGCTAGCCGCTGGTTTGTTTGCCGAGCCGTTTCCCAATGTTTGCCTTTTCAGGTGGGCACCCGCGGCTAGCGCCTTGCGGCTCAGTTTGCGGAATCAGCAATCCTTCATTGAACCAACGTGACTGTGGCTTCCAGCCGCAGTGACAGCGCAAAACTGAGGCTGGAAGCCGCCCTCATTGAACGGTTAAACATGAAACAACTTGCAGCGCCGAACTACCCCCAACAAATTGCACATAACCTCACATGACTTCTCAAAACCGTTCGCTTGAATCGCTCAACTTCGACAACCGATTCGTCCGTGATCTACCATGCGATCCCGACCCCGCCAACCAACGCCGGCAAGTAACCGCGGCGTGTTATTCCAAAGTGAAACCGGCCCATGTAAAGACCCCGGCGTTGGCCGCTTATTCTGTCGAAGTCGCCCAGATGCTAGGGCTGGATCCAGACGATTTCACATCTCCCCAGTTCCAAGCTCGGTTTGCCCAAGTTTTCTCCGGCAACGAATTGTTGACCGGCATGGATCCCTACGCGATGTGCTATGGAGGCCATCAGTTTGGCAACTGGGCCGGGCAACTGGGCGACGGCCGCGCGATCAATCTGGGCGAAGTGGTCAATTCCGGCGGCGACCGTTGGGCACTGCAACTCAAGGGATCCGGGCAAACGCCCTACTCGCGCGGCGGCGACGGGTTGGCGGTCTTGCGTTCCTCGGTGCGCGAATTTTTGTGCAGCGAAGCCATGTTTCATCTGGGCGTCCCCACGACACGAGCCCTCAGTTTGGTCACCACCGGCGAACAAGTCATGCGGGACATGTTTTATGATGGCAACGCAAAATTCGAACCCGGCGCGATCGTCTGCCGCGTGGCTCCGTCGTTCACCCGTTTTGGCAACTTTCAAATTTTCGCCTCACGCGGCGACAATGAAACGTTGACGAAATTACTGGACTTCACTATCGCCAATGACTACCCACATTTGAAAGATGTCAGCGCCGAAAACAAAACAGATGCCTACGTGAAAATGTTTCATGAGGTCTGTATTGCGACGTCGGAAATGGTCGTGCACTGGATGCGTGTCGGGTTTGTGCACGGCGTCATGAACACTGACAACATGTCGATTTTAGGTCTGACCATCGACTACGGTCCTTACGGCTGGTTAGAAGACTTCGACCCGATGTGGACACCCAATACAACCGATGCGCAGGGCCGTCGTTATTGCTTTGGCAACCAGCCGGGGATCGCGCAGTGGAATCTTCTGCAACTGGCCAACGCGCTGTACCCAGTGATCGGTGATGCCAAACCGCTGCAGGAAGGACTCGAAATTGCGGCGGCGACTTACAAAACCCAGTGGCAGAACATGATGGCGAAAAAGCTGGGGCTAAAATCGTTCGATGAATCAACTGACGAAGAGCTGACCGATCGCTTGGCCGAAATTTTGCAGCTGGCCGAAACGGATATGACGATCTTCTATCGCAGATTGGCAAATGTGTCGGCCGCGGAGCCTGCTGCCAGCAGCGACGAAGAATTGGTCGATGTTTTGTTGGACGCTTATTACGCGACGGACCAGTTAACGGTGGACATCAAGAAACAAATCGGCGACTGGGTGAGGAGCTACCAAACGCGTTTGGCCGCCGACCCGATACCGGACGATCAACGGCGAAGGAATATGAACAGTGTTAATCCGAATTACGTTCTAAGAAACTACCTGGCTCAGTTGGCGATTGATAAAGCTGAAACCGGCGACCATTCAATGATTGGCGAACTGTTGGAGGTCATGCGAAATCCATACGATGAACAACCGGGCAAAGAAACCTTCGCCGCTAAACGCCCCGAATGGGCGCGTAACCGGCCGGGGTGTTCGACGCTGTCGTGTAGTTCATAGTAGCCTTTCGCTCCGCGAAAGAGCACTCGCGCGCAATAGCGCCTGAGTGCTCTTTCGCGGAGCGAAAGGCTACTTTGTTAAAACGTACAAGGCCAGGAGCAGCAAACAGACGGCA
>CAYOZV010000148.1:0-11546 GCA_964408465.1 uncultured Pirellulaceae bacterium | reverse complement strand
TGACTGGTCAAACTCACAGTTGGCTAATTCCAATTGCTGCAGCTGTGCGCTGCGCTGGATGGAGTCAACCCAATCACGGTCCAGATCAAACCCCGATAGCGTGAGCAGTTGGAGCGACGTCGGAAGTGGCGCGGGTATTTTGGTGGACGTTTTGCCGGCGCTAATGTTGAGCACGACGACGTTGTCGGCCGCCGCGAGGGCCGCCCACTGGGCGTTGGATAAATCCGCGCTGGCGAAGGTCACGAATAACCGATCGTTTATTTCCCGAAGTTCCTCAAGCGCGCTGGCGTCAGTATTCTTGGTGCCCCAGTCTGCAGGGAAAATAATTCGGGTCCCCGCCAAATACGGTAGATTCGAACCCATCGCCCCCACCGACGCTGATTGATTAACACGCGGTTGTCCCGGCATGAGTTCAAAAATGAAATCTCGGTTGGATTGAGCATCGCTGGCAAGAATCGTCTGAACCATTTCTTTCTGCTGGGCGACCGTGCGTTTAACAAATTTCACTTGTTGAACGCCGGCGAGTTGTTTTGCCAGCGCCTTGCGCGCGATTACGATTCTTTGTGCGGCCCGCGCGTTATTGTTTCTTTGCTGAACGACTTCGGCACCGGTGCGTTTGAGTGCGGCGATGGCGAATTCTGTCCGCTGTGTTTGCCATTTGGCTTTGAGTTCTTCGATCTGTTGAAAAATTTGATCATTGCCATTGGAGTACAGCGTCAACAAGATTGCGGATGATTTAAGGAAGGTCTCCTCATCGCCGGCGGACGCAATTCCCTCAAGGGACTTGCGAATTCGGTAGTTGACCTCTGGTGAGCTTTCGAAGAACCGTTGGCTCAGCTTGGGCAGGGCGGAAGCACCGTGTTCGATGATGGAGACCGTCGCTGATTGCCGCCGCGCGAAAGCAGGGCTGTTGAGTTGGTCGATCAGTTCCGCGATCGGCGCTGGCCCGCCGTCCCCAGACGGCGGCAAAAAGTGTGGAGCCGACTTCGCAATGGCGGCCAGGCTTTGCCAAGCGTAACTTGAGGATGAATTTAGTAACAAGCTGGCCGTGAAGATTAGCCCGGTAACATAGAACGAAAATCCGAGCCTGCTAGATTTTGGGAGCAGGGCTCCGCCTACCGCGCGGCGGTGGCTATTTTTTACTTCCGCAGACGTGACAGGTTTTGATTTGCAACGTGGCATTGATTCAAGTCGTCGGTGAGAAGGCAGGCGTCTGAGTTTCTAAAAAGGGGCGAAAAGGTGCCCAGCGGGATGGTAGGTGATTGATTTAAGGTGTGTCGATATGGATTGTGATAGCAGAATTGGTGCTGATGGTCGTCCGAAAGAACCGGCAGCAGAAAAAAGATTAAAGAACCAGCAGCTTTAGTAAAGTCTTCTCCTCTGGAGACCCGATGTAAAGATTGTGAGCCAATTATTTGGCCTTATTGCACTATTTTAACACTATCACGGCGTCATAAAACCCATTTTAAGTCGAGCCACGTTTTTACCTTCGTTTGTAACGTGCGAGACATGTGGTCTTGAGTCAGGCAAACTGTTATGAAAATCCATACGACACGCTTTTCCAGCATCGAAATCGAGCCGGATGACATTTTGTTCTTCCGCAATGGATTGTTGGGATTTGAAGACTGCCGACATTGGGTTTTGTTGGCCGATGCTGACAATTCGGCGGTGGCGTGGTTGCAGAGCATGCAGCATTCAGACATTGCGCTGCCCGTCGTTTCGCCCCGCCGATTCGTGGAGGATTATCAAGTTCGCCTTGAGCCCAAGGATGTTGAGTCCTTACAGTTGAGCTCGGTGGAGCAGGCTTATGTGCTGGGTGTGGTCAGCCGCGATGAAGACACGTTGACACTGAACCTGCGTGCTCCGTTGGTGATTAATCTCGACCGACGAATTGGTTGTCAGGTGGTGACGGTTGATCCTCAGCCGATGCGATACGAATTGACCACACTGCCAATGCAGATGCGTAAGAGTGCGTAGCATTTAAGATTGGCGGGCGGATTGATCTTTTGGTTGGTGAAGCCCGCGACGGGCTTCCGGTCTAACAAAGCAGCGGACGCTAAAGCAGTGGACGTCACAGCGGCTCGCCGTCGGTCAAAGCTGATTCTTGGGGTTTGCCGTAGTGCGATTCGCCAAAATCCCTCAGGACGGCTTCGCACAAAGGACTTCTGGCAAAGCCCTCCACCCTAATCTTCAGTCCTGACATATCACTGGAGAACCGTTTGTCGCTTTTCAACGGCGATCTGAAACACTCAAGTGCGGGGGCGAGAGCCGGATGAATCGCTGGTCGCCTGGCGACACATTGCCTAACAGGCTGGACCGCCGTACGTTTGAACCGCCGAGTTTATGGCTTGATGCTGCTGATTCGCAGGTAACTTTGTCACTTGGTGCTACGGGATAAACCGAATGTAGCACCTAAGCCTTCTGCAATCCTTCTCACAGCGGCACAAACGGACCTTCACCCGTTTTCTTTCAGCGGTTTGATAATAGGGCCGATAACTGCAAGTAGCCGTTGCTAGCGATATTGCAGCGGCGTAGTTTTGAATGCGGCAAAGGATTGTCCGACTTCAGGGATTGGTAGCGAGTTTGGATTGGCAGACGCAACGTCACCTCGCATTTTGACAGGCAGTCATTTATTTTGAAGGAGCCAGCCATGCTGGTCTTGTCGCGACATCGAGACGAAAGCATCATGATCGGTGACGATGTGATGATAACAATTGTGGATATCCGCGGGGACAAAGTCCGTTTGGGTATCGATGCCCCCCAAGAAATTCCCGTACACCGCCAAGAGGTTTACGACGCCATCAAACGTGAGAACGAGAAGGCAAGTCGACTTGGTCCGTCCGAGACCCGCGACATTGGCTAACTGGCCACTGCCAACTTCCGTGGCGCCCCTTGAATCCGTAGGCGCTGTTAAAACAGGGCGGTAAAATGTTCAACGGTCAGTTCGAATCGCAACCGAAAAATTCGGCGGCGTTTCGACCTGACCGTTTTGCGTAGGTGGTTGAATTCGGATCTGCACCGCTGCTGGGCTGTGGACTTCAAAATTCGCCTCAACGCCAATTCAACAGCAACCAAAGAGACTTCGATTTCATTGTGGCCGGCCAGTTAGCGCGATGGGTCTTCTCTTAAGCTTCTCAATGGAAAAGCAGCTTCAGGATCTTTAACAAGATCCACTACTGCCTTACACGTGACAATGGCTGAGGATTTTCTCCGGGGTGGCAATATAGCTGGTGTAAAACGGGCCGAATTCGGCATATTTAGCACTGGCTTCGTCGAATCGCATGTCATAGACGATTTGTTTTAGATGCAGCGGGTTGGTAGCCCACAACGTTACGCCCCATTCCCAATCATCAAGCCCCACACCGACGGTGATTAACTGCGAAACTTTACCGGCGAACTTAATACCGCTGCGGGCATGTTCGGACATCAGCTTGTTCCTCTCCGAAGATGAAAGCGTGAACCAATTCGCGCCGGGGTATCGCCACTTATTCATCGGGTAAAAACAGGTCACGGGGTAATCGGGGAAATTGGGCGTCAACCGTTGGTGGTTCATCTTGCCCAACCGCCCTTGGTAGGCCGCCGCTTTTTTGTCGATGGTGCCTTGATCTTCGCCGGCCAGCCGGAGGCGATCGCGATACTGATCAATCGATTGAACGTACTCAGAAATTTCGGTCAACGAAACATAAGACCAAGTCGCTTCGATTGCCGTTCCCAGCGGAGACGCCAACAGCTGCTGATGCACCGATTGGATCTTCAACGGATCTGGGTCCATCATCATCAGTGTGAAATCAGATTTATGCCCCGAAGAAATGGCCGTCTGCAATCGAACGGGAGCATCGGGGCCGCTTGGCGAAAGCGTCTGAGAAAATGCGGTCCTGCCGGCTGCCAGTTCGTCCGAGGAAAACGTGGTCAGCCGCGATCGGTCGAATTTGTAAAAAAAGTGAGAGCAGTGCCAGCCGTCTGCTGGCGTTAATTGGTCTGCATCCAGCCCGAGGTCTTGTGCATGAAACGTCATAGATCCCGCTAATTCAAAATGTTTGAGAGGCTTTGAAGTAAGCGGTCCATTGTAAATGGTTTCTGAATATAGTCATCTACCCCCAGCAATTCAGCGTACTTTTTATGTCGCATCCCTTCATTGCCGGTGATCATGATGATCGGCATTTGCGTTTGCGCATTTTGTCGCAATCGTTCCAAGACTAAAAAACCGCTGCGTCGTGGCATCATCAAATCCAAAATTACCAAATCCGGACTTTTGGTTTCCGCGTATGCCACGCCTTGATTTCCATCGTGCGCGGTGGAGACCTCGTAGCCGCTTCCCGAGAGCGTAGCAGCGATCGACTGAACAATTTCGGGATCGTCGTCGACGACCAAGATGTGGGGAGTACTGTTCACAAATTAGCTCAATTTATTAACGGAAGTGGTCAAACGGTTGATCGATCAACAATCACCGCCAGCAATGATGATACAGCAAATCTGCCAACGAATCGTTTGTTAAATCGAATGACTGGCATAACCCGCAATTCTACTCATCCGAAAAAAGTAGCACAAGAACAACTTAAGGACTCTTAAACGGCCCTACGACTTAAACGGAAACCGTCACCGGCCAGTGAAGATCCCTAGGAAACGGCTTACCCCTAGAAAACTCACCCGCCATTAGAAAAAATGCTTGCAATCGTTGTTTGCCTTGTTCAGGTGCAATTCCAGCACCCGATAACTACCGAAAGTGGGTGGGTCTATCACGAACACCTCTCTTTTTGCCGGCAATTTCATCGCTGTTACGATTAGTTTTGGTAATGCCAAACTAAAGCGATATGGGCAAAAGTTAATGGTTGGCAACGGGTCGCGCGAGATCGTTGACGCATTTTTATATAAGGTGAAATTATGTGGCGATCTTTCTTTTTGGCGGTGGGGATTGGTTTAATGGTGCTGGGTGTAGAAGCCCTCGTTTTTGAGCGCGTCTTGGTGAACGAGACGGCAAAACTACCTAAGTTTTTAAACGGAGCGTTTGAAAAAGACCTCTCCGACAGTTTTGCGATCCCCCACAACATCCCGAGGCAAGCCAATTCGCGGGGCCAATCCTATCCGGCGTTTCAAAATGCAGCGGCTTCGGACGTTCAGCGGGCGGCTTACGCTTCGGGTTCGAGATTCGGTCCCTCGCGATTTTCTGGTCCGCGGTCGGGTGGCTACGGTGGCCCGAGGGTCGACCTTTCAAGATCAGGCATCAATTCAAACACTACCCAGACAGGCAACGCTTTTCCTGTTTCCTTCCCCAACGAAGTAAATTCTGCGGGCAACAACCGAAGGATCGACGGGCTCGGCCAACCGCGTGGGCCTAGGGTTATCGTGTCCAAGGAATGGATGCCGTGGAGTTTGCTAGCGGCGGGAGCGATCATCTTTTTGTACACGTCATCGCACGGGCGATCTGCGAAGGAATATTAGCCTCAGAATCCCGACCCTCCCTTGATGAACACCAGGACACGTGTTTTCCCCAAGGCCAATTCAACATCGGCGTCAACGAGGGGCGGCAGGGGTCGTTTGACGCGCCAACCCCGTGCTTTCCCACTTGAAAAGGATCTCACATCATTGGTCATAATCTTTACAATAGCCTCGCAGCAGCTTAAGCTTTTCGCTGCACCACTCCCTTACCGATCTGGCCACCCGCTGGATGAATTGTCTTCTATCCAGCAGAAAATGAAGCGATGAAAGATCCGCAGAATTTCACTCTCCAAGGTACGCTGGCGGAGACCATTGCCAGCAACGCGGAAAAAAATCGCGGCTCTCAATTTCTCGACTATTTGATCTGGCCGGGACGAATTGCCTTGCTGCTTGCGATTTTGCTATCGCCTTGGGCGTTGGGGTCCGTTCGACCTTGGGCTCAACAGTGGATCGCGATCGCGATGCTGGTGGGCTTAGGTTTTTGGTGGTTCGAAACATCGCTGAACCAGCGGAACAAGCAATATTTCCCATACGTTTTCTTCCCCGTTTTCCTCGGGCTGATCATCGGATTGTTGCAACTATGGGAGTTGCCATCGTGGCTGGCTTCGATGGCGTTGGGACGCCAAGTCGACATTTTCAAAGAGTTCGCTGCCGACCTAAGACTTTCGCCAACAATTTCGGTGTCTCATGCAGGCACGAAAAAGTTTTTGAGTATTTTGGCGCTGGGCGTGGCGGCGTTGCTGTTAGGCAGTCGCTACTTCAAAACGACCTTCGAGGTCAAACTTCTATTGATCCTGATGACCGTCAACGGAGTTCTGCTGTCCATCTTTGGCATCGTTCAAAAATTCACCAGCGACCTCTCTCACATCTATTGGGTCATCGAACTGGATGCCGGCAATCCGTTCGGTCCTTACGTAAACCGAAACAACGGCGCGGGTTATCTTTTGATCTGTTTGGCCTGCGCGATTGGTTTGGTCATCATGCTGATGGGCAAGAAAGAGGATCGCGGCCCCCGCCCCATCATCAGCAAGGAGATTCCTTTCTGGCGACAGCTGGTGTTCCACTTTCAACTGTTCATCTCTGATCTAACGCCGGCGAAGGTTGTTTCTATTTTGGCCGTCGGCATCATTGGTGTGGGCGTGTTGGCGACCCTTTCGCGCGGCGGCATCGCGGCGATGTTGATCGCCAGCTTCGTGACGCTGATGCTTTACGGGATGGCGCGGAAGCCGACGTTTACAGGATTTATTTTGCTGTCGATGATTTTTTTAGCCTTCGGAGTCGCGGGTTGGATTGGTTTTTCAGATGCCCTGGCCAGTCGTTTTGAAAATGTTGAATTGGTCGAAGTGGACCAAAATGGCCGAGTCTCGCATTGGCAGGACACTCTATCGGCGGTCAACGAATTTGGTTTGCTGGGGTCGGGCATCGGTTCCTACGAGGGCGCTCACCGGATGTTTCGCACGACCCCCGAAAAAGCTGTCTTTAAGTACGCCGAAAGCCAGTTCGTACAAACGGCGCTGGAAATGGGATGGTTTGGTTTAGTATTGTTGGTGGGATGTTGGTTACTGGTGTTTTACTACGGGGCCTTTGCGCTGTGGCGAGGCAGTTCGCCGGTGACGATCGGCATCGGTGTCGCCGGTGTGTTTCTTGCAACGGCGACGCCAATCGCGTCGGCGTTCGATTTTGGCATCTACCAGCCCTCCAACATGATCGCGGTGGCTGCGCTGAGTGGTTTTTTAGCCTACCAAGCCCAGTCATTGGCGGGCAGGCTCAAAGACAAAACACTTCTGCGTTTTGAAACCTCGAATTGGTTTGTTCAAACGATCGCTTTGTTGGTTTTTGCAATGGTCGTGGTTTCCTGGTTAAACTTGATGCGTCGAGCTTCGATTGACAATCGCACCTACCTGTCGTCGGACAAATTTACGTATCAAAACCCAGATCAGAAAACCGCTAAGAAGTGGATCAATGAACTGACGCCGTTGCTGCGGCAATCACCGGACGACAAAGGACTGGTTTACTTGGCCGACCTGTTCATTCATTTGTCTCGAATTCAGTACTACAACAGTACCGTTAGCAGTCTTGCCGAAAATGCAAAAATGAAGAGCGACCAAGACAGAGACACTTTCCTAAACAACATTTGGAAACTGACCGCCTTGGAGTACATGCAAGAGAACATCTATTCGTTGAAGCGCGAGACGTCACAACTGGAGGCCAATCTGTTTCGACAACAGGACTTCATCAGGAACAACATTCCTTCGGCGATCCAAGCACTCCAACTCAGTCGCCGCAGCAACCTCTTGCAACCGTTCGTTTACGTCCGCTTAGCCAGGCTTTATGCGATCGCTGGAGACCCAGCGTTGGCGAACCGGCACATGGATCAAGCTGTTATGATTTCGCCAAGCAACGTGCGTCTGAGGTTCGCGGCGGCGGTGCACTATTTGCAATCCGGCGACCAAGCCAAAGCCGCCGAAAATACGGTCCGGTACTTGGAAATGAATCCCAGGGGCTACCGCGCTATTGAGAAAATACTCAGCGGAAACTCGACTCGCAAAACCGCGATGCTCAGCGATGAAGTTATTGTAAAAGACTTCTTGCCCGATGATCCAAAAATGCTTTACCAGTATGCGACGAAGCATTTCGCGACAGATTCCGAGGCCTATCAATACAGCATGAAACGTGCGGACGACTTGCTGCAGGACGTCTCGCCATCGGACCACAGCGCGATCGTGCTCAGCGGCGATGTCAAGCAGAAACTGAACGAACCCGAGAAAGCTGTTCGCCAATACGAACTGGCGTTGATCACAAAGCCAAGCGATTACAAGACGCAAATCGTGCTGATCCGATTGTTGGACCGACTGGAGGAGTACGACGAAGCGGCTCGGCGTTTGGAAGATCTAATTGAATCAGATTTCAAGCATTCTGAACAATATAGAACCTTATTGTATGAAATTAAGGAGAAGCTGCGGATGAAACGTGATCAAAGTAGCGACTTCAGCCAAGTACTGATTAGAATGGGGCACTGCAAATGCTGATCCGATGATTCGACGATCCTCGAAATTGCAATTACCGATGCCGATGCCGTCGCTGTCCCCGTGGCCCCGTGGGAGGCAAGACGGTCGCCTCGTCCCAAAAGATCTCGCCAAGTCAAAAATCAGCTTTCCCACACGCCTTCATTGGGTCACTCAACACCGTAATTTCACCCACGCCAACTGCCAAGTTTGACTTGCTGGCAAACTTAAAAATATGTTCTCGGTCTCTTCATCTTTCATCGTCTCATTGTTAATCGCGTTGTGGCTAATCCCCATCTTCTCGCGGAAGGCACACGCCGTTGGGTTGGTCGACAATCCTGACAAGCTGCGGAAATTGCATGAATCCCCAATCCCGATGGTGGGTGGGTTGGCGTTGTTCTGCGCGGTCACGGTGGTGGCATTCTCATTTTTCGTGTTCCTTCAGGTCTACCCAGGCTTGCTTTCGCGCATCGACGGGAAACTGGCGTCCGTGTTCGGTTACCCGCGAGACTTCTTGGCGTTAAGACGAGTTTCGCCACGCGACATTTTTCAGTACTCGGGTTTGTTCACGGGTTCTTTAGTGCTGGTGATCGTCGGATTGCTTGACGATCGTTTTGGCATTCGCGGCCGTCAAAAACTCTTTGGGCAGTTCCTAGCGACTACCGTATTAATTCTCTTCGGGTTCAAATTTGAACAATTGACGGCGATTGGAATTTCGATTCCTTTGCAAACCTTTTCGGTTTTCTTCATCTATGGTTGGGTCATCGCTTCGGTGAACTCGGTCAACTTGCTTGACGGCGCCGACGGGATCGCGGCAACGATCGGGATCATCATGAGCCTCGCGCTCGCGGTGATGATGCTTTCCCAGGGGAACATCATTGATGCTGTTGTCGCCATTTCAATCGCGGGCGCTTTGACTGGTTTTTTGAAATTCAATTTCCCTCCGGCCAAAGTTTATCTTGGCGACACGGGAAGCATGCTGATCGGTTTTCTGCTGAGCGCACTGGCGATCCGTTGCACGTTCAAACAGAATTCGTTCTACGCATTTTTAGCACCGATCGCATTGCTTTCCATTCCGTTCATCGACACCGCTGCCGCGATTATCCGCCGCCGACTTACCGGACGTAGTATCTTCGCCGTTGACCGAGGCCACTTGCATCATACGCTGATGAAGCGGGGCTACAGTCCTCGAGTGAGCCTGATGTGGGTGGCGTTGCTGTGCACGATGTCGGCTGCTGGCGGAACAATGGCTTTGGTGCTCAGGCAAGCCGAATATGCCGCCGCGTCCATTGTTTGCGTGATTTTGGTGATGGTCGTTTGTCGCATTTTTGGCGTCGCCGAATACGAACTGATCATGAATCGAGCCTACGGATTCGCACGATCACTATTGAGCCGCCCCCAGGCTCAGAAGCTTCCGCAGGTGCAGAGCTCGGTTCACGTCCAAGGGAATCGAAATTGGGATTCCACGTGGCGACAGTTTTGCGATTTCTCCGACAAACATCAACTCAATAAACTCACCCTCGACGTCAATGCGCCGTGGTTGCACGAGTCCTTCCATGCAACGGTTCGCAGTCGCGAAAAAATCAAAGAGGCCAGCGATCTCTGGAAGTCCGTTGTGCCGCTGCTGGTCGATGATCGTGTCTTCGGAAATATTGAAATCAGATGCTCTAAAGATTCGCCTTTCAGCCATCATGAAACGATTGTTGCCCTCATGGTCTTGGGGGCGGAACTGGAACAATCAATTTCTTCATCAGACAACGGCGCCGACCAGACGTCTGCAGGAAAAGATACCAAAGTCGAAGAAGCAAGCATGCCGCTTGCGGAGCAGTAGGCACCGAAGACGATTTCGAAATTTGCCGTTCATTTTTGTAAAATCTTATTCTGTTTCAGGCGATATCCTTTAAATTGAAGGGGAATGTCCGTCATCAAGCTTTCGAAGGATCACCCCCCATGTCCCTCAAGCCCTATTACGCTCAGAAATGCCCCGCTTGTCGAAAATTAAGTTCATTTGACGTCGAACTACTCGGCTTTGAAGTTAACTGCAACCATTGTGGCCATCGTTACGAAGCCCGTGACGGGGACCAGCAATCGGCCGCCATTGAAGACCCGGTCAATTACTGGATAAACTTTACGCGGCACGAAATTGATAAAACCAACGAAAAATCGCCGACGTATCACAGGCATCCCAAGTGATTTGCTCAGCGATCGTCAGATCTCCGACACTTTTGCCGGATTCACAAGTTAAACTCAGGCCCACCCTTTTGAGCCGTGTTATCAAGGAAAACAAAATGAGTCGATGTAGAAATTTGCTGCTTACCACCTGTGCTTTCGCGCTTGCCAGTTCAACCGCTGAGGCTCATACGCTCTTCAAGAAGTCCATGGAAAAAGCGTATCCCACAATGAAGGTCTCCTGCAACGCCTGCCACGTCAAAGGAAAATCTAAAGAACACCACAGCGAGTTCGGCGAACTGTTCCACAAAGAACTCAAAGCAGACAAGGTCACCGAGACTTGGAAAGCAGCCAAAGCCGCTGACAAAGCTGACGGCACCAAGACACGCAAGGCTTACGAAACGGACACGATGATCCCTCTGTTTGAGAAGGCCTTGAAGAAAATCCAAACAGCGACCGTTCCAGAGGTCCAAGGCGAAGAGAACCCTGACGCCGGCAAGACTTACGACGAACTGATCAAGGCCGAAAAAATCGCCGACATCAAGATTGATCCTCGCAAAGTTGAAAAACTCAAGGCAGCCCAAGCCGCTGAAGCGGCCGCCAATGGGGAAAGCGGATCTGGAGCCAAATAGCGGCCTCCGCCCGACACCTCCGATAGCCTGAGGCGTCATAGATCTCAAATGGGAAGCTTGTTTCTCAACCGCAGTGTTGGCAAACAGGCTTTTTTCATGCGCAGCCCGATACAGCCGCGTCGCCGCAGCAGACATGCCTGTTGCCGCCGAGCGAATATCGGCGGCATTTTTTTGCGAGACCAATTGACAAAAGTAGCGTATATGACCTAAAGTATCGAGCAATCGACGCCGATGAACATCGGTACGATCCGGGCGATTAGCTCAGTTGGCTAGAGCATCTCGTTTACACCGAGAGGGTCGGGGG
>CAYOZV010000147.1:6042-11579 GCA_964408465.1 uncultured Pirellulaceae bacterium | reverse complement strand
ACATGGGGGGGGTGCCCCGCGGGCCCTTTTTTTTAACTGCCAATGGGGGGGGGGGGGCGGGGGCCACCGCCCCCTACGCTAACCGCAACCCCGGCGGCAACGATTCGCCGAAGACTTGAGCCCGTTCTTCAGAGTCGAAGCTACCTCCGTCCTTGACCAAAGTGACGTAGTGTTGGGGAGCGTTTTCTTGCTTAAGCCAATCTGCCACGTGCGCCCCCATCGACGAATCTAGATCGCGATAGCGATCGTTCACTTTGCGACTGATTTGTGTTGTGGCCAAATGAACCGCTGGAGACGCATCGCGTTCTTTCAGCAATATCGTTAACCACCGTTGAACGTCAGCCACCGGCACGACGGAATTCAACGGCCCATACATGGGTGCACGCTGCCCAAGCCGACCTACCGCCCATACCATCGCATCACGCGCTCCGGCCAGTTTCGATTTGTTCCACAACGACAAAATCAAATCGCCAAGTTCGATTTTTTCTCGCACCGACAACAACTCCAACGATCCCAGCAATCGCCAGACTTCGATTGAATCCTCCGGCTTGATCGGTATCGCGTTTCCCTTTACCGGTTTGCCAGACATCTGCTTCGCCAAGGCACGAATGGACGCCAGCAGGGGAAGCGCGATCGCCGATTGCTGTCCCGCCGTCAAACCACCGCTCACCCGACGCCAAAGAATGAGAGACTCCGTTTGAATGTTGGGGGATCGGTGCACCAATTTATTGCGCACGTTCCTCCACGTTTCGGTGACTCGCCAATCATCCAATGCCACGCCGTATCCAGGTCGCAAAGAAAATCCCAGCAAATTCAACCAACGAGCTTCATGTCTGGCACTTTTGGATCTGCCGGCGATATGTTGCATCAACGATTCCCAAATCCTTCTCAGGACCGACATCGGCCACAGGGAACGTTCGGCGTCTAAGATGGCGCTCAGGTTGCTCATCAGTTCGCGCGGTGCCAGTTCACCGGCGGTATTTCCTGCAGCGAACACCGCCGCGATAGCGCGCTCGCACTCCTGCCAGGTCGCTTCGTCGATGAAGCCTTCGGTCTCGCCGGTGCCGCCGTGGGCGTCGACATCGGTCTGTGTCGTCGATCGCACGTCGAACTGCAACTTCCAACTGCGATCACTGTCGACCTGATGGCACGACAGCGCGATCGTCCCGATCTCGGTCAGTCCCACTTGCAGAATGACCGCGACATCACGTTTTTCGTTTTTACTTTTCACCTTTAACACCGTCCGAATCGGCGGCAGCGGACGCAATTGTTGTTCGTCCAAGGGAATGACATGGCCGACTTTGTCCGCCAAACGCACACTGGAAACGTAGATCGGAAATTCGACCGGTTGCGAGAGCGTCAGCATAAACTTTTGCTGCTGCAAGGTAAACGTTTCGCCCGCTTGAGCGCTGCCGGGCATGATGCAGATGGCGCGTCCGTCGCCGACGCCGATGTAGTAACTACGCGCCAGCGACGCGGCGATGCGAACGCCTTGGTCGCGGCGAACCATTCCGTAGTAGGCCGCACCTCTGGCAACCGCTAAATCCAAACGATCGTTTTCAAGTACATGGGGACTCCAATCACCGCCCTGCCCTGCCCTGAACCAATCTTCAATTCTTTGAACAACGGTTGATCGGAGCAAGGGCGACGCGAAGAATCCTCCATTGAACAGCAACACATCAGGTTGCGCTGAATCGTCATCCTCTGCCCCAGCACTGGCGTGTGTTGTGAGAAAGTCGGCCAAGTATTTTGTGATCGCTGGATCGCTGGCGTAAGGCAATCCAAATTCTTGGAACCCACTTCGATGGGCCTGGGGTTTTTCATCGAGCGATACGTCAGGCAAAAATCCATCGACGATCAATGATTTGATTTCGGCGCTGGAGACCGTTGTCGTGAGGCTGCCGCCGATCAGTTTGGAGCCCTGGCCCGGCAGGGTGACCGAAATTTCGTTTGGGCTGTTTTCTTCGCAGGCGAGTGTTTTCTCTTTTACGTTGCGACTAATGCCAACCAAAACATCCCACTGCGACGGGGAGAGATTGCCATCGCCGACAAATTTCTGTTGGATGAACTTGGCGATGGCCAGGTCTAAATTGTCGCCACCAAGGATCAAGTGATTACCGACCGCCACGCGATGGAATTGCACCTCCTGTTGCCCGTCAGATTTGCGGACGCGGATCAGAGTGAAGTCCGTCGTGCCGCCGCCGATATCGCAGACCAAAATCTTTTGGCCGATCGCAATCTTCGATTCCCAATCGTCCTTGTGTTTGTAGACCCACGCATAAAACGCGGCTTGCGGCTCCTCGATTAAGACGACTCGTTTGAGCCCCGCGTCACTGGCGGCTTTGACCGTTAGCTCTCTGGCGACTTCGTCAAACGAAGCAGGAAGTGTCAACACGATATCCTGTTCAGACAGAGGCCGGTTGGGAAACTGATGATCCCACGACTGGCGCACATGTTTCAAATAGCTGCTCGAAACGTCGACCGGCGAAAGTCGTTTTACATCCGCCGCACCCTGCCACGGCAGCAGCGGCGCGGTCCGGTCCACTGCCGCATGGCACAGCCAGGATTTGGCCGACGCAATGCCGCGGCCGGAGGTCTTGGCCGTTTCGTCGCGCGCGTACGCACCAACGCAAAAGCCGGGCGATTTTTTATGCCACGGCAACGCAAACGATTCGGGCTGCCCCGTCTGCGGTGGGCAAAAGTAAAACGACGGCAGCGTATCCAGCGATTCAATTTCGCCGACGGCCACCAGTTGCTCCATCGACAAGACGCGGATTTTCCAATCGGTTTGTTCGGTGTCGATGTACGTCACCGCCGAATTGGTGGTGCCCAGATCAATGCCGACGACGAAACGGCTGGGGAGCTGGTCGACCAGCGGGTCAAAATTTTCAGTCGAGGATGCCAAGGGAGTCTTTTCTTTTTTTGCTGTCGCCAGTGCTTAGGCCAACGCGTGCGGACGCTGCTTTCACGGGGCCAGCGGTGCCTATGTTTCGCGCACGTTGAATTGAAGCTTCCAGCGATCGGCACCGTCGCCAGCGCCTGCCTCGCACCATAATTCAAACATCCCCAGTTCGGTGATTTTTGAACGAAATTTCACCGGCACGAATGAATCGTCGGAGTCCTCCAGCGTCAACGTCGTCACCAAAGGATCCGTTTCCGCTAGTTCCTCTTCGGTCCACCGGTCCAGCAGTTTGCCCGGTTGGTCTTCTTTGCGGGTGTTGGAACTAAAGAAGCGGAACTGAGCCGCTTGGCCAACGACGAGGGCGAATTCTCCCGAAGGCACGGCGGTTTCGGTGCCTTCCTCCATTCCAAATGGCACGACGCACAGCGCCTTGAGCGGTCGCGGGGCACCGGGAATCGCTAGCCCCGCGGTTTCAATTCCAACGTAGTAGGAACTTCCCACGCCGCCGCGAATTCTCAGGCCGCCAGAGCGCTGATTGTATCCGTAAAAGCAAGCACCTTTGGCGACCGAATAATCCAATCCGCTGCCGCCGCTGAGTTCGCTGACCTCTTGTTCGCCCGACCAAGCGGACATCACATTTAGCATCCGTTGTTTGAGACCATCCGCCTTGAACACGCCGCCATTGAACAAAACGTAATTGGGCATCGAAACGGAATTGTCTTCGGCGGTGCAATGAGCGCCTACGAATGCCGCGATGTGACGTGTGATGCCGGGGTCGGATTCATAAGGTAATCCAATTTCTTGGAATCCGGAGGCGGGCTGGCGAACGGGCCGATCGGATAATTGGCAACTCGGGAAAAAGCCGTCCAGCAGCAGATCGGACAACTCGCGTTGGTTGACTTCCATCGAAACGGTTGAACCGATCAGTTTGCTACCTCGGCCGAGCACGGTGATCGTGTGTGTATCTGGGCCGTCGGCGGTCAGCAACATTTCTTTGGCGGTTCGGCAGCTATGCCAGAGTGAAACCGATTGCCACGGGTCGAGCGTGGTGCCGGACTCCGAAAGTTTGCCCGCCACGAAATGAGCGGCGGCCAGATCCATATTGTCACCACCGACCAGCAAGTGATCTCCGACGGCGACTCGTCGAAGTTCGAGTTCGCCTTCGTTTTGGTCGACCGCGATCAGCGTTAAATCCGTTGTGCCGCCACCGACGTCACAGACCAACACCGATTGGCCCACCTGCAGAGTCTGCCGCCACGCTTCACCTTGCTGATTCAGCCACGCGTAAAGGGCGGCTTGCGGTTCTTCCAGCAGCACAAAATTGGCCGGCAGTCCGGCGGCGATTGCGGCTTCGCGCGTGAGTTCCCGCGCGACAGGATCAAACGAGGCCGGAACCGTCAGCACGATGTGCTGGTCGCTGATGGGGGCGGCGGGGAATTTGGCGTGCCAAGCGGCGACCAAGTGTTCGAGGTATTGCTGGGCCGCCGCGACGGGCGAAATTTTCGCCACGTCTGGGGGGCTGTTGAAAGGAAGAATCGGAGCACGGCGGTCGACCTTGTTGTGGCACAGCCAACTTTTGGAAGCGCCAACGGTGCGATCAGGCGTATCCGCTCCTTTGGCTCGCGCGAATTCACCGGTGGCGAAGGTTCTGCCTTGAGCCCACGGAAGATCCAACGCGCCGCCACCGGCCTCGGCATCGGCGGCCAAATACGAAAACGAAGGCAGTGATTGTTTTTCTTCGACGGTATTAGCGGCGACTAATTGCGGAATCTTCAGCAGTTGGACGTCGGCCGTTTCGCCAATTTTTTTGGCTTCGTTTAATTCGCAATAGGCCAGCACATTGTTGGTCGTGCCAAGATCGATGCCAATGATGAATTGAGTCATGATTTAATCTCGAGTTCGATCGGAGCGATAATCATGGCGGATGATTTTTCGCCCGACCATGTGGGGACTTCACATTTGGTCGCTTTCCAGCCATGGTGGGCGACGGCACCGCGAAAGGGTGCTTCGCCGCTAACGTTGCCGGTCAAACGGTACTGCGCCGCATCAAAATTGGCCGGCGTTTCTAACTCCGAACCATCCGCCGCATCGGTCAGCGGTTGAAGCCCAAACATACGCTCGATGACAGTCCCGGTGTCACGCAAGACTTCCTTCGCGGCGGCCCCGATCTGAGCGTCGGAGTAACCGTCCAGCGATTCGGTGACGATATCCAATAAACGAGCTTCGCGCTGGAGTGCCGCGATCAGGCTGATGGCATCGCTGCGAGCGGGCGGTGCGGGTTTGGGAGTTGATGCGACGGGCGCTGGCGTGGATTGGATTTTTGGCGTCGAACTTGAGGCGATCATTTGGTCGAAAGAATCGCTCAGTTCACGGTTAAATATTAGCTTGCAAAAGGCCTTGGTGGCCGTGATCAGTCCCATGGAATGGCTCGTCGGAATACGGTATGAGTAGGTCGGTTTTTAAACGTCGATATCTTAGCATCTGTTGGCCCAAGGCAATAGGTTCCGGCAGGGGCACCCTCGTCTTCCCTCGTTCCTAGGTAGAGCCTCCCCTCGTTCCCAGGCTCTGCCTGGGAACGCACTACCGAGATGGCTCCCGCCATCCGTATTTTTTAGACGGCAGGCGGGAGCCTGCC
>CAYOZV010000147.1:0-5942 GCA_964408465.1 uncultured Pirellulaceae bacterium | reverse complement strand
CTACCGAGATGGCTCCCGCCATCCGTATTTTTTAGACGGCAGGCGGGAGCCTGCCATGTAGTGCGTTCCGAGGCGGAGCCTCGGAACGAGCGTGCGAGCGTTGGTTTGGCCGGCTATGGTTTCAAGTGCTGACCGGATCGGTTCGCCGTAAACCAGACTAACCTTTCGCATGGGGACTGGCATGACAAGAACGCGTTACAAATTTGTTGATGATCAGTACCCTCATTTCATCACGGACACCGTTGTGGCTTGGCTGCCAATCTTTTCCCAACCCAAGTTCGCGCAGATTGTTTTTGACTCATGGGCGTTCTTGCAGTCGCAACGGCAGATTCAGATTTTGGCGTATGTCGTGATGGAAAACCACCTTCACTGGATCGCTGTCGGGCCAGATCTGGGGAAGCGAGTGGGCGAGTTTAAGTCTTTCACAGCCACTTCAATTATTAAGCAAATGAAATTGATGAATTATGAAACACAGTTAGAACAACTCAAATACTACAGACTCCAACACAAGACGGATCAAGAACATCAACTGTGGCAGGAAGGCAGTCATCCCAAGATCATCGAATCCGATTCGGTGCTGTGGCAGAAGATTGACTACATCCACAACAACCCACTGAAGCGCGGCTACGTCGATGATCCGGCTCATTGGAGGTACTCTAGTGCGCGGAATTATCAGAAACTGCCGAGCATGATTGAGATTTGCACGGATTGGGTTTGATGGGGGACGGCAGGCGGGAGCCTGCCGTGTAGTGCGTTCCGAGGCGGAGCCTCGGAACGAGCGTTGCCCGCGCGTTCGATCGTGGCGTTTAACTCGGCGTACTTGCGTTGCCTGAGTGCTCTGCATTTGGGACAATCTTACCACCCTCGTTCCCAGGCGGAGCCTCGGAACGAGCGTGCCCGCGCGTTCGATTGTGGCGTTTAACTTGGCGTACTTGCGTTGCCTGAGTGCTCGGCATTTGGGACAATCTCACTACCACCCTCGTTCCCAGGCTCTGCCTGGGAACGCACTACCGAGATGGCTCCCGCCATCCGTATTTTTTAGACGGCAGGCGGGAGCCTGCCATGTAGTGCGTTCCGAGGCGGAGCCTCGGAACGAGCGTTAATAGGCAGAAGGTTGCGTTATTCGGGTTGTTCACCAGCGATTGCGTTGACGTTTTCGCGCACCCAAATGTTGCGAAATTTGACAGGGTTTTTGTGGAATTGTAATCCGATCGGCTGCTTCGATTCGTGCGGGGTGTAGGACGGTGGGCGATTAAAAAATGTGTTGCCTTTCAGTTCTACATGGTTCTGCACTAAAACGCCGTTGAGCAGAACTGTCAGGTAGGCGGGCTTGATCAGTTTGCCTTCGCCACCAAATTCCGGTGCGCCGTAGATGATGTCGTAGGTCTGCCATTGGCCAGGCTTGCGACAGGGGTTCACGATGGGCGGGGCCTGTTTGTAAATCGCACCGCACTGACCGTCAAAGTACGTCTGGTTTTCGAACGAGTCCAGCACTTGGACCTCGTATTTAAAATCCCCAAAGAAGACGCCGCTGTTACCGCGCCCCTGCCCTTTTCCTTCGACCTTTTCAGGAGACATGAATTCGAGGTGCAATTGGCAACTGCCAAATTTTTGTTTGGTGCTGATGGGGCCTTTGGTGGCCGTCAACACACCGTCCTCGGACAGCCATTTCTCTGCGCCCTTCCACTGGTCGACGCCCGAGCCGTCAAATAGAACGATCGCATCGGAGGGCGCCGATCCGTCTTCACCCGAGGTCACGACCGGCGGTTCCGGCCAGATGATGCCGCTTTTCCATTCTTTGTAGACCCAAGCCCCAGCGACCAATGGCAGCACCACCACCAACAGTGCGGCGATGACAGGACGGATCAAAAGGGTGCGTCCACAGGTAAAAGCTTTCATGGGGTTCCTTTGGTTGAGCATCCTAGCGGTTGGTTTCTCACGCGAGCGCTCCTAGGCGGAGCGAACACCTGCGATGCATCGTGTGCTCGATTGGCTGTCGTGATTTATTTGCCGAGGATCCAATTAAAGACTTCTTCGGTCGCCGTTGAATGCTCGGGGATGTGTTCCTGCAAGATAAAATCTAACGGGCCAATGTTCTCTTGGATCGGTTTCAGATGGAATGATTGTTCTTCGTCTTTGTAGTTCGAAAACGCATTACGATTTTGATTCAGTGAATCGCTCTTTAAGCTCGATACAAAACCCGTCTCTCGGTCATCACCATTATACGCGATGATCAAACTGACTTTCACGCCTTGTGCCACTGCGAATGCAAAAGTTCCGTCTTTGCCGACATCCTTACGAACTTGCCTGTTGTCAAAATTATTGGAGGCCGCAACATACACACTGTCTGGGACGTGGCCATTTTCCAAGGCAACCGAACCGGTGATCAAAAAAGACTCGACTTCGCGAAACTCAATCGGTTTGACCTCTACGCCTTGCCGCAGCGTCAAATTTACTGGCCGCGCCGTAAGTTTTCGCCCCGCAGAATTGGTTGCCTTGCCATCGTTACTGAACTCCTCATTCAATTTGATGACGACTTCCCCCAAACGCGGTGCGAGTTCGAACTCCCCCAGAACATCGGTGATGGCAGTGGCGTGGATGTACTGTCCTGCCAAGACCTGGGAGAGGCTGACCAATTGATTTTCCACCGGGGCCCCGTCTCTGGTTAGCACGACACCCGAAACGGCAACTCCCTCCACCAACTGGATCTCGCCAAGCTCCTGCCGGTCGCTATTGGGGTCAAATTTTTCAATCTGCACTGTTTTGGAAACGGCGGCGGCGTTCTGACTGTGGGCCACGATTTCTACTTGCGAGTATTCGGGCAATGTTAATTCGAAAGATCCATCCTTGGCGACAGGCACAGGTTCGTGAAATTCGGAGGCTCTTGCTCTGGGGTTGGTAATCAACCTGACGCTCGCCTTGGGCTGTCGCAATGGTTCAGCGGCGGACGAAGCCGGCATGACGATACGTCCCGTAACATTGACAGGGCGTTTGAGTGTGATCTTGCCAAAGTTGCCGTCGAAGATGGCGAGGTCGCTCCTCCTGTAAAGATTCTTACTCGCGGGTAGGTAGCCTTGAGCAGACACACGGCAACTCAGTCGAGTGTTGAAGTTTATCGAGATCGGTTGTTCGGTGTCAAAACTGAATTCTCCCGCGGTGTCTTTGGCCGCCCAGCGCCCAAGAGATTTTGTTTTGTCACGAAGCTTATCAACCTCAATGGTGTCACTCAGCGAAACGTTAACGGAGCACTTTGGGATTCTGTTTCCGTTGACGTCGACTACCTCGCCGCGCAAGGTTTCGAATTGGGTGAAGACTTCTTGGGCAGACTGTTTGGATTGCGCAAAAAGTGCACCGGAACTTGCGGCAAGAACAAAACAAAGAAGTGTGGCGAATGGATTCACTAAAATGCTCTCGTCTCCAGTCAACAAATAAAGCCTCTTCGAATGGTGTTCCGAAGAGGCTTTCAAGTTGGATTCTTTCGTCTGTCGGAGGTCAACGGATCAACCCATCGAGCCTCGTTTCTAACGAGGGTTTTTGGGTGGGTTGGCACTCAATTGAGACAGCAATTGAAGCACGCCGTTGAGATGAGCCAATCGAGGGCCAAAACGATCGACGAATTCGTTCATGACAAATTCACTATCTACCATGTTCTCGTGCTGGTCATTGACCTCGCAGGTGACGTTGTGCAGAAATTCGGTTTGCACCTTGGACAGCGATTCCGCAGCGGAGCGACAACGCTTGGCCAGCATCGGATTGGCTTCCTTCCAAGAATTGAGTTCTTGGGCACGTTGACGCTGGGTCGCTCCCATTTGTTCGACGACTTCTTCGAGCAATTCGTTTTGTCGGTCTTGGCCGACGACCAATTGTTGCAGCAGCGCTGTCAGCTCCGAGTGTTGCTCGCTTTGGCGTGTCGCAATGCGAGTTTCGCTAGCATTTTGGCCAACATCGATTCGAAAAACGGGAGAGATGTCCTGCGATTCGTTTGCCATATTTTCGCTACTCCGAATGAATAATTTGGTGTTTTTTTTGAATATCGCTCAAGTATAAACGCGGGCTTGCCGAAAGTCGAGCGCGCGGTCTCTATATTCATCAAAACGTAGAATTAGTGAAGTGCATAATATCTTTGATCGGCAAGCTTTCTCAATGTGAAACCGAACATGTCAGTTATGCCGGCAGTAGCATTTGGTACGAACCGTAGGCCCTTGTCGAGGCCCATCAAGCGGATTCCAAGATGCTCCGATGACAGTTTGCAGGCGGTTTGCGACATTCCCGCACCGTCTTGATTTACAGCAACGGAGCCCGTTTCAGCGATTGTTAGTGCGCTGGGACGGCACCATTTAAGAGAACCCGCGTCCCGATGGATGATAGCAAGTGATCGCAGTTTCTGAAAATACAGAACGCATTGAACCGGTCGAACGATTTGGGTTCATCACCGTCGTTGAAGTTCCCGAACTGGGATTCGCCGGCGGCATGTTGGTGGTTTCGCCGCAAGGCCGCCCGATCGAGTTTCACTGCACACCACCGGTGGCCGAAAATCGGACGCAGAAGATTCTCTACGGTCAAACGTATCGCGGATTTTTGTTCTGTGATCAAATCGCTGCTTCGATTTTTGAAAAATCAAAGGCGCGGCCGCAGTTGCTGATTACCGACCGTGCGGAATTATTGGCGTTGGACAAAATCGACCAGACGCCGGTAGTAATGTTGTGCTCCGAAGAACCGATCGAACATCGAGTTGCTGGTTTTGATGTTGGGGGCGAACAGGTGGCCGCACAGATCCGAGACAACGTATTGTTGTCCTCGGTTAAATATGCCTGCAACGAGTTCACCAAAGCTCTTCCTTTGGTGGAGCCGTTTGAACGCATTCGCTTGGCGATCGACGAAGCTCAAGCGGTGGCAAGGTAACCGGTTTCTAAGTAAATGGCCTTTATCCCCAATAGCCTACCGAATATGGACCATGCTTCTTCACCGATCGATTGGCAGGGCAGCCTCGATCGGCCCACCGCGCTTCCGGTGGAAACGGTCGCCTTTGGTTCGGATGTCGTTTCCCCTGCGATCGTGTCCGCCACCTTTCGCAAACGTCGGCAGAAGGTGAGCAGCTACTTTTTCTCTGCGACGGGCGTTGCGGAGAGTGAGAGCAAAAACGATTCGCCGTCACCAACGCACTTTTTTCAGCCCTCTGCTGATCCGGTCGTTGATGTAATTCCCGCGGAATTCTCCAAGCAAAACCAAGTGACCAAGGATGACAAACGGACTCATTTAAGGGCCCCCAAAGATGTCATCAAGATGGGCGACCGTTTGTTTTACATGCTCCAACCGCCGTTGGAGTCGCTGTTGTCAGGGGAGACGATGGAGTTTCCTTTCCCGCCCTTCGATTTTCAATATGCGGGCGTCGGGTTTCTGTTCACACGCTACAACGCGATCCTGGCCGAAGAAATGGGGTTGGGAAAAACCATGCAGGCGATCACCTCCATCCGAATGCTGCTCAGGACGCGCCAGGCCACCAATATTCTGTTGATCTGTCCCAAGCCGCTGGTTACTAACTGGTTAAGAGAATTCAAAACGTGGGCGCCGGAAATCACGGTCGCCGCAATCCAAGGCAACAAGAACGAACGGGCGTGGCATTGGAAACACAACCGCGCGATGGTGAAGGTGGCCAATTATGAACTTTTGATTCGCGACGAAGCCCACGTCACCTCCGATCAACTGCAGTACGACCCAGCGGGTGAAGAACAAACAGAATTCGACCAGCAAAGTCGTCCGAAAGATTAACCGACGTCGATCTTGGGCGCTCACGGGCACGCCGATCGAAAACAGCATCAATGATTTGGTGGGTATCTGTGAATTCGCGTCCCCCGGGTTGGTCCATCAAAACATGACCGCTCGTGAGATTAAGCGTAATGTCAGCGATTTAATATTACGCCGCACCAAAGACCTTGTGATGA
>CAYOZV010000146.1:0-11707 GCA_964408465.1 uncultured Pirellulaceae bacterium | reverse complement strand
TACAAAATGAAGGTCGTTTTGAACGCTATCGAAGCGTCGTTCATCTGCCGCTGGCTGAAATCGAATCGGAGGACGAGGATGATTTTTAGTTCTCAAAAACGGCAACGCGCCGACGGCATGTTGCTGATCATCGTTTTGGTGACGATCGTGATGATGACATTGGCCGCATACACCTTCACGTCGTTGATGCAGGTTGAATTACAGTCCTCGCGGGTGATGTCGCGGCGAGTCCAATCAAAGTATCTGGCCGATTCAGGGGTTGATTATGTGCGGTTGTTTTTGGCGGCCGAACGTCAAGACATCCATGCCAAGGGGGGCCTGTGGGATAATGTTGATAGATTCCAAGCCGTTCCCGCAGCGGTCGACGTCAATAATCTTGAATTGGTCGGGCGCTTTTCGATTGTTGGTCCCAACATGAACGACGATGGCATTCCAGAGGGGTACCGTTTTGGGTTGGTCGATGAATCCAGCAAAATTAACGTCAACGCGTTGCCGTTTTATGACACGTGGCAACCTGGCAGTGCCCGGCAAATTCTGATGTCGCTGCCGTCGATGACCGAAGAGGTTGCCGATTCGATTTTGGACTGGGTTGACGCCGATGATGAGCCGCGCGAATTTGGCACCGAAGGATCCTATTACCGCGGGCTATCGCCTGCGTATGATGTGAAAAATGGGCCGATGGATAGCTTGGATGAACTGTTGCTGGTGCGCGAGATCACGCCGGAGTTGCTGTTTGGTTTGGACGTGAATCGAAACGGGGTCTTGGACGACATCGAAACGGTCGGCACAAACGCGTCCTCATTAGAAGCCGACATGTATTTGGGATGGGCCAATTACATTACGCTGTTCAGTAAGGAAACAAACCTTAACGGCGAAGGGCTGGAGCGGATCAACATTAATGGTCAGGATCTTGACCAACTGCAGGACGATTTAAAATCTGCCTTCAACGATGAATGGACCAACTACATCATTCACTATCGAATCAACGGCCCCGCGTCGATCGTGCCTAGTCCTATTGACCACACGATCCTGTCCGCGGCGGAGGTTCCACCGGAACTGACCGGTGAAGAAACTGGCGGGTTCACGTTTGCCAGCGTCGTCGATTTGGTCGAAACCCACGTTGAAACCGTCGACGAAAATGGCGACACGGTCTACCTGCAATCGCCCATCAACCTGCAATCACTAGGCATCGCGATGACCACCGCCATGAAAAGTTTAACGGTGTATGAGGGCGAATCGATTCCCGGACGAATCAACATCATGCAAGCACCTCGGCGCACGTTGGAGGGCATTCCCGGCATGGAGACGGAATTGATCGATACGATCATTCAGGTTCGGGAGTACGAATTAGACGATCCTGATTTCTTGGACATCAACCGCAACTACGAAACTTGGTTGCTGACCGAATTCCTCGTCGATCTGCCAACGATGCGGCAGTTGATGCCGTTTATTTGTGTCGGTGGTGACGTTTATCAGGCGGAGGTGATCGGTTATTTTGGCGACGGGGTAGGAACGGCGCGTGCTGAAGCGATAATAGATACCACCGAAGATATCCCTAAGCTAATCTTTTGGCGAGACAAAACGCATTTGCAGGGCACGTTCTCGATCGACGTGCTGGGCGGCGATTTTGGATCAGCCGGCAATTTTTAGCCTCCCACATTTCAGCCAAGCATTCTTTCTAACCCCGTACTTCACCACCACGTTTGAAACCACCATGGCTTTTGTTGCAATCGAATTTTCCGAGGATCAGTTGCTGGTTGCGATTGCGCAAAAATCGGGTCTGCGTTGTCGCTTCGGCGACGTGTTGAATTTAGACATTTCAGATTCCACCGACGAAGAAGCCGGTGAATCGCTGAAGGAAAAACTAAGTGCGATCGCCAGCGGGAAAGGGAAATCGGAGGCGATCGCCATCGTCAGCCGTTCGATGGCTGAGATTCGTGAATTGACGGTACCGCCAGCTCCGGACAACGAACTGCCAGAGATGATCCGGTTTCAAGCCCGCCATGAGTTCGCGTCTCTCAACGATCAGTGGAAGTTGGACTACGCGACGTTGACCGACGATCCGGCCCAACCCCGTAAAGTGCTGGCCGCTGCGATTTCGCCGGAACTTGAAACGAAGATCCGAACGATCTGCCAACACTCGGGGCTGAAGCTTAAACGAATTGTCTTACGGCCCTTTGCGACATTGGATCTGCTCAACCCGCACCTCACGTCGGACGGGCTTTCGCTGATCGTGGACCAGAACGCCGATTCGACCGACATGAGCATCGTCAAAGCCAACATGCTGTATTCGACTCGGACCGTGCGAGCCCCCAAGACGCTGACTCCTGAACAATCTTCGAAGCAATTGATCACCGAAGTCCGCCGAACGGTCGCCTCGCACAAGGGCTCCTCCAGCGGTGACTCGATCAACAACATCGTCGTCTCCGGCCGAGAGGCTCATCACCGGCATCTAAAAGGCGACCTTGAAGGGAAATTGGGGCTGAAGGTTACGTTCCTAGATCCCTTTGACCTTGTGGATGTTGAGAATCGCCCCGGCGAAGACAACGCGGTCAATCCGGCGCGGTTTGCATCACTGTTGGGCGCGTTGGAAACCGAAGTTGCAGGTCAGCCACCTCGGCTGGATTTTGCAAACGTTCGCAAGACCGAAGAAATTAAGACCGACTATTCGAAGTTCTATTTCTACGGAGCCTTAGCGGCCGCCGTCGCGCTGGTGGGAATGTTTCTGGGGTGGATGATTTTGCGTTCGCAAGCAAATCAAATCGAGACAGCTCAGGCAAATTTAGTCCAGGCGATTGAGATCAACCAAGGCAACGGCACAATCCCGCCGGTTGAGCAACAATTGAAAGAGGTTGAGTTGATCGATCAATGGAAAATGGAAAGCGTTAACTGGCTGACCGAGCTTTCAGAATTCAGCGCAGGATACCTGTTACCCGACGATGTCATCGCCGATGCCTTCACCGCTTCGGTACAACGGGACGGGACCCCCAAAATTGTGCTGCGTGGCCGGATCGTGGAAGAACTAAGTAAAACCGACCAGCTGATCAAAGCACTCAGCCAGCGTCCCTATAAAGTCGAAACGATTGATACCGGCACGGTCGCACCGGATCAAAAAAGTGACTACCCTTCGACGTTTGAGTATCATTTGCAGTTGCCTGAATCGGTGCAACCCAATTTGAATATGCTCAATCGGCAAGCGAATCAATTTGGTAAATCGGCAGCTTCCAATGCAGGGAGCCAGCCATGATGGAAAACCTGACACAAAGAGAAAAAACATTGGCCGGTGTAACCGCTGGCGCACTGGTGGTGGCGTTATTGTTCGGCGCCTTCTTTTGGTTTCTTAGAAGTTACAACGACAACGTTGCGGTCTTGCAGGGCGTGGATTCGCGCATCAGCGATCAAGAGAATATCACATTGCAAGGAATGCAGGCGGGTACGAGGAAGAGGTATTACCTTCAAACCAGCCCGACCAGCGACATTTCCGATGCAAAGAATCAGTACATCGCGTGGCTGAAGAAAACATTGCGTGAGGATATCGGCGTCAGCCTTCCGCGTGTCGATCCAGGCAGGAACTTAACGCTGAAATCCGACGGGAAAGTTGTGGCGACGCAAATTTCGTTTACGATTCGGCCTTCGGTAAGGTTGAAGCAGTTGGTCAAATTTTTGAACGCGTTTTATTCCGTTGATACGCTGCACCGGATCACGACGTTGAAGTTGACGCCCAAAACAGAATCTGCGGGCAAGAAAAAAACTCGCACCGGCGAACTATCTACACTGATTCAGATTGAAGTTTTGGCATTGGCCGATGGCGTTAAGCTTGACCAGTTACCAGCTTCGATTGCTGACGCCGGCATTTCACTCGAAGCGGCGTTGGATACCATCGCTCGCCGCGACGTTTTTGGCGCGGCCAATAATTCGCCAGCACTGAAGATAAACAAAGGTTCTTCTTACCCGTCGGGCAAATCAGTCTCGATTAACGTTACCGCCAGCGACGCCGATGAAGAGGATGTGTTGGTGATGGAGTTGGTCGAATCGGAGGTCGAAGGTGCCGAATTGAAACCTGATGCCAGGGGCAAAAAAGGAAAACTGTCGCTCCCTGGCCAGCCCGCGGGAAAATACGAATTCGTAATTCGTGTAACCGACAATGGACTGCCGGCCAAATCCACTCAAGAAAAAGTTCAGATCACTTTTAAGGATCCGAGAAAACCAGCACCTCCGCGTCCTAAACCGCCGCCGGTGAAGATGGCCGTCGAGACTCGCATCACAGGGAACCTCAAGAACGCAGACGGAAGTTGGTGTGTCCTGATCAATTCCCGCATGGACGGAGAGAGCTATCGATTGAAAGAGGGCGAAAGTTTTGAACTGGACGGGCGCGACTGGGAAGTGACAAGTATTTCTCGCAAATCAGCAACCTTCGAAGTTGATGGCCAAGAGGTATCGCTAGACCGAGGCGTTGCGTTTTCGGAAGTGGAACTCGAAGAATAACATCGTTTGTGAAATCCGTGCCAAGCCGACCGGCTTAGGTATGGCTAAGCCACTCAATGAACCGTTCTATCTTCATCAAGGCCGCCAGCGCGACGATTGACAAAAAGATTGATGACAAAAAAATGAGCGCGTAATTTTTTTGTCAATAAATCTTTTTGTCAATTTCGATGACCTGTTCGAATGGCCATCTTGAAACGCACGATGCCGGTATGGCGTATATCAACTAGGCCCGACCTGCCAATATCAACTTACGGCTTCTGCGATTTGCTGGTGAGTGTTGATTAATTTTTTGTACCGCGCGAACACCGCTGCGTACTGGTTTACCCTTTCAGCATCGGGTTCGAATTGTGTTTGATTGGCGGTTTTGTGCTGCGTGAGGAAATCAGACCATTCCATGGAAGCCCCGTCGATTTTCTGTCGTCGGAATTTTGCCATCAGCGCCGCGCCCCAAGCGCAACCTTCCTCCGCACTGTCCAACAGCGTGACTTTGGTTGCGAAGACGTCTGCTAAAATTTGCCCCAGCTCTGGCGTTTTGGTCAACCCGCCCGAGAGGACTAATTCCGTACGTGGGTAACCCTGATCATCCAGCACGGCACTGCCTAACTTCAAGTTAAACATGGTCGCAAGCAGTGCTGCTTTGGCGGCGTTGCCCGGTTTTGCGTTCTCACTGTTAAAACCTACAATCATCGCCGATCCACCGGCGCTGACGCCCAACCCAGGTTCGTCGTCCATGAATGGAAGAGCCAAAAGGCCTCCACAGTCAGGATCCGCCTCAAGAACTTTGGGCATGGTCGACGCGAACCCGTCGACTCGATCGCCGCCGGTGGCTTCGCCAAACATTTCGACAATGCTGTTCATGTAGGTCGTGCCGTTTCGCAAGAAAACCATATTGATCGGTTTCCCGTCAGCAGCACAAAAATGGTCAACGACATCGCTGACGCCTGAGAAGGCTCGATCGCCGACGGAATTTGCACAGACCGAAGTTCCAAAGCTGCAGGACACCATCCCCGAACTGCCGATCAACGAACCGGCCAGCGAAGCAGGTTGATCACCTTCGGCGGGCGCCAGCGGAATCCCCATCGGCAGTCCTAATAAATCAGCGCCCGATTCATTCAGGGTCCCGCCGTCTTCGCCGGCCTGACGGACTTGGGGCAGAAGCGTTTCCAATGCGACCGGACCGTTGGCAACGTCATTAAATTCCTTGATTAGTTTTTGATCGTAGCCCAACGTCGATTGATCGATGGGGAACATACCTGAGGCATCCCCCACGCCCAGAATCCACTGACCGGTCAAACGGTAGGCAAGCCATCCCGCTGGCGTGGTCATGTGGACGGCTTGAGCTGCGATCGGCTGACGGTTGCGAATCGTCCAGAGCCACCTAGCGGCGGTGATCCGCTTGGGCATTTTGACTCCGAAAGTTTCTGTGAGTTCTTTGCCTTCTGCTTCGTTTCGACTATCGCACCATAACCGTGCCGGCCCCAACGAATTCCCGTCAGCGTCCACTAAAACTTCGCCATGCATTTGCCCAGAAATGCCGATCGCGAGGACTTCAAAATCGGAGCCTATTTTGGAACGCAGATCCGACATCGCCGCCACCAAAGCCGCATCCCAGTCACCGGGAACTTGTTCGTAGCACCCGTCCTCCAGCCCCGGGATCATGTCGTATCCGCCATCGCCTGTTCCGATAACATCGAGGTTTTCGTTGGTGAAAATTACGGACAGGCCCTGTGTGCCGGCGTCGATTCCAAGGTAGCCTTTTGTTGTCATGGGTGTTTTCAGTCGTTTTGAGATAGTGATGATGATCGTGATAAAGGTTCAACACCACCATCATATCCGATTGTCTGGCCCCCTGCAGCCGAGCCGTCGAAACTGCCCGCGACAAATGTCGGCGTTTTGGATAAACTTTCAGCAGCAGCAGGGCTCCTGCCCTTGCCGTGACAAGTATCAAGTTGAATACGAAGCGGCCCCTTGAATTCGCAAACTTTTCGTTCCACCGACGCCAAAAATGTCCGATCCGAATAACCTCCAAACCGAACCGAAAAAACAATCGGTTCGTGAGAAAATTCATGAGATCATTTTTGAAGCGGATACTTTTTGGGGGGCCTTTTTCGACATCAGCCTGCTGATCGCGATCGTCATCAGCGTCATCATCACTTGCTTGGCGACGGTCGAAGGCTATACAAATCAGCCCTGGATCGACGTAGCTTCGATGTGCTTCACGGCCCTGTTCACGGTTGAGTATTTGCTGAGAATTTATTGCGTTAGAAAAGCGCAGAATTACATTTTTAGTTTTTGGGGAATTATTGATTTGCTGTCCGTGCTGCCGGACTATTTTTTAATCTTTTTCTACGACCACACCCGGGCTCTTTCGGTGATCCGATCGCTCCGGTTATTGCGCGTGTTTCGTATCTTTAAGCTTGGGTGGTTTCAATCGGAGGCCGATGATTTGGGCAGCGCGGTATGGCGAGCCCGAGCGAAGATTATCGTTTTTCTGGCCGTCGTGATGATTATCGTGACGGTGACTGGTACGTTGATGTACGAAATCGAAAACATCTGCCGCCCCAACGTCTACACGACCATCGACGGAGACTCCGTCAAAGTTACCGGCAATGATTTTGATTCGATTCCCGAAGGTATCTACTGGGCCGTGGTGACCATGACAACCGTTGGTTTTGGCGATACCGTGCCCAAATCGGCGCTGGGAAAGTTCCTTTCATCGGTATTGATTTTGTTAGGTTACAGTTTGATTATCGTACCGACGGGTTTTGTTTCTGCGGAGATCATCGAATCCCGCCGGAAACCCATCACCACGCGATCGTGCAGCCAATGTGTTTCCGAAGGGCATGACTTGGACGCACGGCACTGCAAGTATTGCGGCGCGAAGCTATAATCAGCCGCTTATAAAACGTCGACCATCATTCCGGTTCAAAGAATCAATCAATGGCAAGAAATGCTCATCCCGCCTGTGCCGTCGTTGCCATTATCTCCAATGGTGACCGGTTGCTGGTGATAAAACGTTCGTCGACGGTACGATCGCCGGATCTTTTTTGCTTCCCCGGTGGAATGATCGAAGTCAATGAGACGCCCGAAATAGCGCTCCATCGTGAGATGAACGAAGAACTGAACATCAAAGCAACGGCGATGACCGAAATCTGGGAGAGCTACACCCCCAAGGGGACTCGGCTGCACTGGTGGACGGCCACGTCGGAGGAACTTGATCGCGTGTTCCCAAACCCGGACGAGGTAGCGTCGTTCGAATTCCTGACACTGGAGGAAATTTTTGAGTTGGAAGACGTATTGATTAGCAACCAAGTTTTCTTCGAGGCAATTCGCGCGGGAGAAATCGACAAAGAAAAGTTGTTCGTTTAAAGTCGCGCCGCTAAGAGAATGCGGATGGGTCGGGTGCCAAGCCACAGACGCTAATCAGCAACGCCGTGTCCCCGTGGATGATCGTCAAACCACTTTTTGGTTGTGGGGATGCGTTTGAGACGCTGTCGCATCGGCGATTTTTTCTTTGGCGATCTGTTCTAATTCGTCAACCACGTCGTTGATCGTTTTGTTGTCGGTGTTAACTTCAATCGCGTCATCGGCCTTCAACAAGCGACCAACTTTTCGATTTTCATCGTTGTAATCACGGGAATTGATCTCAGCGATGACTTCCTCCAACCCCGCCTTGATGCCCTGCTGCTCCAGTTGTAGGGCTCGGCGAACGGCGCGGAAACGAGTCGACGCCGTTAGATAGATTTTGCACGTCGCGTCGGGAAACGCTACGGTGCCTTGGTCACGGCCTTCGCTGATGAAATCACCGGTGGCCGCTATTTTCTGCTGGAGTGCGACCAAGTGGCGACGAACCTGGACCGCGTCGGCGATTGATTTGATCTTGCGTGTTACCTCGGGCTTGCGGATTGCCAAGGTGACATTTTCGCCGTCTACAAAGACACTATCGCCCTCGAATCGCAATTCGATGTGAGCGGCAATTTCGCTAAGCGCGTCTTCATCATCCAGGCCTACGCCATCGCGCAACGCCACGAACGTCACCGCACGATACATTGCGCCGGTGTCCAAAAATTGGAAACCCAGTCGCTGGGCAAGTTGCCGTGTAACGGTGCTTTTGCCTGCTCCAGCAGGGCCATCAATCGCGATGATCATAGATTTGGTGGGTTGAGTGTTAGCGGTCTTTGGGATTTTAAAGCGCGCTGTTGAGAATGAGAATAGACTTTTCAGGCTTTTTGATCAGCAATGGGAGGTTTCGAACATTCGCGTCCGCGACTATTCGTTACAAACCGCCTATTGGCACTAACGCCGCGGACTATAGAATCGTGGTTTTGCAAATTGGGAATGATTAGAAAGCGGCTGTGTGATGAATCGAACGAAAAGCAAAACTGAGTTCGCTCGCGCCAAGACGCTGATGCCCGGCGGCGTCAACAGCGCCGCCCGAGCCTTCGGCGCTGTTGGTGGGGATCCGATCGTGTTCGAACGTGGTGAAGGAGCCTACCTCTTCGATATCGACGGCAACCAATACATTGACTACATCGGTTCTTGGGGGCCGATGATTTTGGGGCACCAATTTGAGGGCGTAAAAGAGGCCGTCCACGCGGCCGTTAATAAAGGCACCAGCTTCGGCGCTCCGACGGTGGCCGAAAATGTGCTGACCGAACTGATCATCGAAGCCATGCCGTCGGTGGAAATGGTACGGTTGGTGAACTCGGGAACCGAGGCCACCATGAGTGCGATCCGTTTAGCGCGTGGTTACACCGGTCGAGACATCGTTGTCAAATTCGCCGGCAATTACCACGGGCATGTCGACAGCCTATTAGTCGCCGCGGGCAGTGCGGCGGCGACGTTGGGTGTGCCCGATTCGCCGGGCGTCACAGCAGGCACCAGCGCCGATACGATGGTGTTGGGCTACAACGATGTGGCGGGACTGGAAGCGGCGTTTGCCAGCCATGGCGATAAGATCGCGGCGGTGATCCTGGAACCTGTCTGCGGAAACATGGGGTGTGTCACTCCCACGCAAGAATTTCTATCGGCCTTACGGACGCTGACCCAAGATAAAGGCGCGGTGTTGATCTTCGACGAAGTGATGTGCGGGTTTCGTGTGGCCAACGGGGGCGCTCAATCCCTGTTTGGCGTGATGCCCGACCTGACGACCATTGGAAAAATCGTCGGCGGCGGTCTTCCGCTGGGGGCCTTTGGCGGCAAGCGTGAGATCATGAAACACATTTCACCAGCGGGCAAGGTCTACCAAGCCGGCACGCTCAGCGGAAACCCGATCGCGACGGCAGCGGGAATCGCGATGTTGACGGCGCTGCGCGACGATCCGCCTTACGAGCGATTGGAAACCATCAGCCAGCGATTGGAAACGGGATTAACCGAAGCCGCCAGCCAAGCAAACGTCGATTTTTCGATCAACCGCGTCGGCAGCATGATGACACTGTTTTTCAACGCCAATAAAGTGACCGATTGGAAAGGTGCTTCGCAGTGCGACACCGAAAAGTTCGCCAAATATTTCTGGGGGCTGATTGACGAAGGTGTCTACATGCCATGCAGCCAGTACGAAGCCCTGTTCATTTCCAACGCCCACTCAGAGGATGACATTGACAAAACGATCGAAGCCGCCAAAGTTGTACTTTCAAAACTTTAATGCTTAGTGGTGGCATCTTTTAAGTAGCGGATCTTCTTAAAAAAGATTCTGAATTCCCTTTTCCGCGGGGGCTTTTAAGAAGATCCACTGCATCAGTTTGCCCTAAACATCCTCTCTTATTTTGAGCCCTATGAAATTCTCTGCTTTGGAAACGTGTGCTACGCCAGTTGCAATTTCTGCCGTTTTATTGGTGTTGATCTGCGGTTGTGAACCGGGGGCCGACACCCAAATACAGTCTGAAACGGTCGCAACGCCACCGGCGGTCGTCTCGCCGAAGACTGCGACCTTGGAAAGTGCGACGCCTCCTGCAACGCCGCTTGCAACACCTGCCGCAGGAGATTCTACCAACGCTTCGACGACGGGGGCCTTCACAACGGACACCTTAACGACGGGGGGTTCAGTCACAGAGAGGGAGACCGCCGTCAACGATTCGGTCGAACCAGTTACACCCAAGGTAAACGCGTTTGAGGCAAAGTTCCTTTGTTGGAACATCGAATCCGAAGGCAGCGACCCCAAGGTCATCGCGCAGCAATTGATGGAGATGGGGTCTTTCGACGTGTATGCCCTTACCGAGTTCCTTCCGACGGCGAAAGAATTGTTTGAGACGACTTTGGGCGAAGATTTTGAATTGATCATGTCCCGTTCAGGCCGCAATGATCGACTGGCGATTGCCTTCGACACGCGCGTCTACGATCTTGTTAAGTCGTTTGAGGTCAAGAAGATCAATTTCAAAAACCGTTATCGTGCCCCCTTGGTGGCTCAACTAAAACACCGAACCTCTGGCGTAGAATTTCTTGTGATGAACAATCACTTGGCCCGCGGCAAAGAGGAAGTCCGATTGATCCAAGCGAAACAATTGGTGGCCTGGGCGCGGACTCAATTGCTGCCAATCGTCGCGTTGGGCGACTACAATTTGGACTACGTGTTTGCGACCGAAAAAGGGAATTCGGCATTCCTGCCAAGGTGGCTGCACACCGACTGGAAGTGGGTGAAGCCTGCCGAAATGATTGACACCAACTGGTACGACAATCCGAGAGATCCCGATGGCGAGGACGACTACCCGGGCAGCCTTTTGGATTTCGCGTTCGTGTCTGGTCCAGCCAAAGCTTGGCAGGCAACCTGCAAGGTGATCGTTCGTCCCGGCGATTTCCCAGACGATGAAACCACCAGCGATCATCGGCCATTCGAGTTGCTAATTTCGAATTAAAAGTATTGGCCCTAGACCAGATTCTGCAGAGCTTGGAATTCCCCAAGAAAAGTTGACAGTGAATCAGTGTTACAGTTTGGGTAAATAATACGTGTTTGGTTCTCTCTTCATCCACCAACAAAGGCAGACCGGAATTCATCTTCTCTGCTTCAATGGTTCCAATGAAGGCAGATTTCTAGCCAGCTCATTCTATCAAGGTGCGCTGTTTTAATTCTCGGCGGGAGCTTTAACAAGCTCCACTACGGAAAACTTGGTGTAGTGGATTTTGTTAAAAATCCTGCGGCGGTGAAGGGCGTTTTTCCTGATGGCAGCGTTCTAATTCTCGGCGGGAGCTTTAACAAGCTCCACTACGGAAAATTTGGTGTAGTGGA
>CAYOZV010000145.1:4317-11744 GCA_964408465.1 uncultured Pirellulaceae bacterium | reverse complement strand
AGCGTTTGGATTTTACGGAAGTCTGATGGAAGCCTATGTTGCGCCCGCCATCGACGATCTGCGCTTAGACGAGGGGTCGGCGAACCGTCATCAACCTTGCCAAGATCACGATCGCGCGGTCCCGTCAATCCATTTTGGCTGGCTTCCATCGGGCGGCCGTTCTTGCTTTGACTTCCGCCACGGTTGCGATCGGGAGATTCGACAGGCTCCACAACCATCCAGCGCTGAAAGTCGTCCATGCCCGTGTCTCTGTCGCGCGTAAATCGAATGCGCGACCGACTTTGCCCACGATAGACGTCCACATCGCGTACTTCCTGTCTGGCCATCTGGACGGGGTCATCCATTTTCATGATGTCGCTTAAAACGATCGGAGCATCAGCTTCCACAATCTCATCATCGTCTTCCCCACGCAATGTCAGCGACAGTTCCCCGTGGCCTTCTGCGACCCGAATCAGTTCGGCTGATTCGGGTTTGACTGCCAGCGTGACCCGCACGCGCGGTTCTGGACCAAGACGACTGGAGTTGCCAGTTTGATTGACGCGCTGCCCAAGTGCCAGGATGGTCGCTTTTTGAACCAGCGTTACGGTCGCGCTTTGATACTTTTGCCCAAAACCACTGCGGCGGCGGCTGTTGTGATCGTAGTCGTTTGCCTATTTATTCGCGTAGGTATTGGTTGCCGGGGGCGGATTGAAATCGACATGGGGGGGATACCACGTATCTGAATTATTAGCGCCGGGGTTGGTCGCGTCGTAGCCATCACCGTAGCGATTGGCGACTGATGTCCGCGCATCCTGTCCGAAATGGAACAGCACATCGACGTTTTGGCCGGCACCGGCAAACCCAAGCAATGCGTTTGTTGCGTCAATCTCGACGGTGACCGCCCGCTGGCCAGGTTTCAGTTGGTGCGCGATGCCGGGTCCAGTTCCGGGCGCATAAAAATCCTTGGTGTCAAACGTTGAACCGCGTTTTAAATCGACCGCGACTGTCTTTCCAATGATTTGGTCGGGGTTGGACATGAACACGCGTTTGATGCCGTGCTCCTTCATTTCATCGCGGGTCAGGCTAAACAGCGCGACATCATCCAGCGTGATTTGAGTTCCCGATTCAAGGTTTCGGCTGGCCAAGGGCACCGTTATTTTTTGCGGGCCACGGCGCACCACCGGAGCGCTTGGCTGAACTACGTTTTTTGATCTCAGTGAGTTGCGAAGCATATAAGCTCCGACCAACCCAAAAAGAATGGCGAAAAACGCAACTAATATCGTCCCTGAATCAATGCGTGACATTTTGGTTCAAATTGTTGTGCGGTGGCTACCGAATCACATTTGCCTAGAAGAGAAGTGGAGGTCAAAACTGAGGAACAGTCTTTGATCTAAATTTTGATGAGCTACTAATTATTGACTTTGATCAACTGGAATAGAAACACCGTCCAAGACGCCATGGCGACGGGGACAGCATACGGAATGTACTGCTTGAGCGCGGTGCGACTGTTGGATGGAACGTCGGGAACCGTTGCCGGTGCAGGTTTAAAGTCTGCGCTCCCTCTGCCCTTGAGCCGATTGCGCATCATCAGTGCGACGACACACACCACCGCAAAGATCGTACTCCCCAGAAAGATAAACAGCGCGCAAAGCGGACCGACCCAAGCACCAACAGCGCCCATGAGTTTCACGTCGCCACCACCGCCGCCGCCGATCAGCCAGAGCACCAACAGGATTCCAAAACCGACTCCGAATCCGGCCATGGCAAACCCGAGTCCCTCCCAGCCGTTGGTGACCGTGTGATAAAGCAAGCCAGCAACGAACGCAGATACGGTCAGCCAGTTGGGAATCCGACGCGTCTTCACGTCGATGACGACCGCGATGGTCATCAACACTGCGATTCCAATAAACGGAAGCAAAGCTTGGTCGAGTAATCCCATTGGAGCAGCTCCGAGTCGAAAGTTCGTTTTATGAGAAAAGTAAAGTCGTTTTATGATTGAGACCGAGGTTCACAGCAAATGCCATGTGATTCAAAAGTGTCTCAGTGGACCACCGATTGCTTCGAAGATCGAAGCAGGCTTCAGGCGAGCCCTCCCCTACTCTTGGATTCGATCGTTTCGAGCATAATATTTGCATCAAGCTAATCGCTCCCTTCAACCGGCAGAAGCAAATGACCTTTGCTAATCGACACCTTCGGCTGATAAAGCTCATCTGCAAATCCACCCCGCCACAACGCCAAAGCCCTGCCTGCGTGGGTTAAAAACGTATAGTTTCGTTGGATTCGTTCTGGTTCCATCTCGATAATGACGCGCGATAACCAATGCGAAGCTCTCATGATCGTTTCGCGGGGCGGGTGCAATTCCGCCGGTGCCATCGCCCACCATTCAAGCATGTGCCCCGTTGCCAGCACTTTTCGGCTGATTGCGTCGGTGTCAGGATCGCGCACCGGAATCGTGATGTCTGGCCAGTTTCCATCCCAAGACCCTTCAGCAGATTGATTCTGATACGCACGACGGCTCATGTCACCCAAGTACGCCATAATGTTTCCGCGCGTCTCGGATGAAATCAGCCCGCGCTGCGATTCATCATCGGAAGTTTGCCGACCATTTTCCGCTCGCATTTGTTGGTCAATACGCAGCAGAATCGTCAGCGTGTACAGTCGGTGCTGCCCGTAACAGACGCCGTCCGGCTGAGTCTCTCGCATGATTCGTTTTGCCAAGTAGTCATAGCTGATCTGTTGACCCTCGGGAGAATACCACGGTGAATTATCAGCGGCATAGAATGCCAACGCCAACGTGGTCCATTCGTACTCGCGCTGGTTCAAGCTAAAATTCATCACCCCATCTCTCACCATGTCGATCAACCGCCCTTGGACCTTGTCAGCGGTAATTTTATAGCTGAGCGGTGTTCCGACTTCGGCCAAACTTCCCAGCAAATGGTCAACATGACTGACGGTGGAGCGTCCCTGCTGTGTCCGGACGGCGATCCCATGAGGCGTCACCGAAAGCAAAGGCGTCTCGTTCTCACCCCAAGCCGCTGCAAAAGTGTTGTGGTTGACCAGCAAATCTCTCAGCTGCGCCCCGTCGAGTGCTTCGTCATCGAACTCAATTTTCGTTCCCCAAAAACGGAGCGCGTGATCGACATAGTTGGTCTTGGGAGGTTTGTCCGGCGAAAATTTTGGCCGCAGCTGATGAAGGACTTCGTTAAGCCGTCGGTCAGAAATAACAAAGTCGTAGTTGAATTTCGGCCGGACCGTCCTAGGGTTTTCATGCAGCACAGGCATTAACGGCCGCGTGTTGACCGTTGCGGCGTTCAATGTCAGCACTCCGATGATTGTCGGAAGAATAATTAACTGGGAGATCAGGAAGATCCGACCCGTGCGCGTCCGGTTCTGTTCCATTGCTAATCCCCAAAAATTGACGTTGTGTTTTTCGACCGATCATCAAACAGCTTGACCGCAGCAGGTTCCCGTTCGGATTCGGACAAATCCGTTTCGTTGGCCCCTTGGGCAAAACGTTCTTGCGAGTGCGACGCTTTGGGCGGATGCGGCGCGCCGGGCGGGTCCGGTGCTTGAGCCTGAGAAGATTCTGGCTTCTCGAAGGCCACGTTCTTGGAACGTGCTTTTGAAGGTTGAGCAACTTCCAATTTCGACTTTTGCAACCGCGGTTGTTGCAACCGCGACTTCGAACCGGCGGGGCGACCGATCCTTCGATAGATGACCGAGATCTGATCTTCAAATACTTTCTTCATCGCTCCACCGCTATTGCGGATCTCGCGCACTAATTCGGTCTGATTTTCTTTGTCGACAACCAGATCATCAATCTGATATCTGCGCAATAGGCGCTGCCAATTCTTGCCGCCGTAGTAGATTGACTGGTAGTCTTTTTCAATTCGTGGCGTCAACAATGCATCGTTTAGGTTCGCCATCACTGGAATTGGAGCACCGGCAACCTGAAGATGATCGGCCCAGTATTTGGGAGTCCAGACCGTCTTCTCCGGTCTAGACTCTTTCAGAAATTCGGTCGCCCCCAAGGGTGTGTTGCCACCGAACAGTTGCGCCGGCGTACGCGGCGTACCCGACATCGCCATCGTGCCTATGGGCGAAAGGCTGAACCCCATCCAGACAAACAAACCACACACCAGCGTAAAGGCAAACTTCAACGACGGGTTACCCTCAGTCACAGGTTCTTTCTCAATTGCGGGGTCGGCCGCACCGCCGAGTGCAACCAGCTTTGGCAACAGCGCGACGCTGAGAAAACACATCGTCGTAGCGAACCAGACGATCTGGCTTTGAAAGCAAGCCACAATCAACGTGACAAGAATCGCGCTGGCGATATTCCAAAGTGGAACTGAATTTGTTTGTCGCGACGCAGCGATCCACCCTAACCATGCAACCGCTATCCACAGCCCTCGCCAACCAGCGATCGCCACCGGTGACCAGCCGCCAAACGCGTGCACGATCGGATTGTTGGCTGACCAAAAAACGGCCTGCCACATTTCCAGACCGTGAGGCTGAAGCAACGTCGCCGCCAAGCAAATTTCGAACAGCCATGTTCGGTGATGCAATTCTCGATCTGCCAAAATTGTGCCGTGTCCGGGGCGTTGGGCCAGCACACCGATCAAGCGCGAAACGGCAATAACGCCCAACAAGCCGACGCCTATCAGTACGCTGATGTCGATGTTACTCCAGACCGCAAACAGTCCCACCACGACGACCCACTGCCAGATCGACGCATCCGACCAGCAAAATTCGCTGGCCTCGGCAAGCTCGCTTTTTGATTCAAATTTGTTAATCACCGTCAGCGCGATCAAGGCAAACATCAGCAAGCCAAACGTAGACGACCCCAGCGCGTTAACGTCCATGGAACTTGCCAACACAATGGCAACGGCCAACAACACCGTCCAACGCCGCCCCGAAACCTGTCGAAAAATAAATCCCCAGATCGCAAGTGTCACCAATTGGACCAGCGCGAACATACAGCTGAGCCATTCAGGTCCGCCAACGTGGTAGGTCCAATAAACGAAGGCTTGGCCGAGCCAATTGGTCCTTAAACCACGAATGCCTTCGGCGTAGACCACCGCTGGATCGGAGGCCGCAATACCACTGTTGACGATGGCGCGGCCGTTGGCGACTTCATGCCAAATCTGACCAGTCGGCAGCGGCAGGTAACACAGATGAAGAAACAGAACGAGAAACGTAAAGCAAATCACCGCATGCTGCCAGCGGAGCGCGCACCATTGAGGAAGCTTGGCTTGCAGTTGAAGCGCACCGGAGTCTTCTTGTACGGAGGATGACATTAGAAACAGCCTAGGAACAGATGATGTCCCCACCGCCTGATAAGCAAGACAGAAAAAAGCCAACCAGGGATTGGTCGGCCTAACATCTTTGTTGGCAGTGGTAAGAACCCACCGTTAGAATCGGATTTCTTAGCACGGTCATACAGTCCAAGCGTTGCCCACGAGCACGCTTGCCGCAATCGCGTTAAAGCCGCTGGCCGGATTAATCGGACAAGTCACCCCAAGCATCCGTTGATTATGATAGCAGCGGTACCGATATCTAGATTCTATCGTTCTTGAAGCGGCCGCGTTGTGAACACGATGCAGTTGTCGGCTCTGACGACCGCGTCATTAACGTCGTCGCACCAATCCCGCGAATCAAGAAAGTCGCTTCCGGCGGTGTTGCCTGAGTGACCGGTCACACCATTGAATGTGTAGGATTGATTCAAATCTTGAATCGCACCGCCCACATCCGAAAGCTCACAGACAACTGCGTCACGGACCGCGGTGAAACCTGTAATCAGGCCGATGACCATGATGGTCGCGATCAAAACTAGCTCAATCGAAACGATAAAACCTGTGTCGTCGAACCAGATGGAATTTAATAAATTTGTCATGATGGGTTCCGTAGAATTGCGGTGGCGTGATTGAGAAAAGCGAAAGTCTTGAGCTTGTTTTACTTGAAATAAGCAGGATAGAATTTAACGCTCGTTAGCGGGGCGCGTGGTAAACACAATGCAGTTATCCGCCCGGTTGGCGATGTCATCTCGATCATCACAATGATCCCGCGCGTCCAGAAAATCACTTCCTGCCGTGTTACCTGAGTGCCCCGTGACGCCATTGAAGGTGTACGATTGATTGAGGTCCTGAATTGCACCGCCAACATCAGAGAGTTCACAAACAACCGCGTCGCGAACGGCCGTAAATCCTGTAATCAGTCCGATGACCATGATCGTGGCGATCAGAATCAGTTCGATAGAGACAATGAAGCCGACGTCGTCACTCCAAATTGACTTGAGAATATCCATGTTTTTGTATCCTTGACTTCGATTCCGATACGTCCGGTGTACGGTCGCGTTTGATGTATCAGGAAAGTCGTTTTTTGGGTTCGTTAAGTAGGAATAAGACAATTACCAGATGAAAAGCGCGAAACCCTAACCCGCGATTATGAAGCGCAGCCAGAAAACTGACAAACACCCCGCCAGAGAGCCGTTTTGAAAGCCGCTTGTTTTGGTCAAGTAACTTAGATTGAATTCAAAGTTTTTTCTAAAGTCTCAGCAACATATACCCGGGGCCCATACCAGACGTCCGTTGCCTCCATTGCATTTTGGACGTTCAACTCACTGTGTAGATGATCCGAGGAGCACAAATCTGGCGGGCGGGCGGCCATGGAAAGAAACATTTTTTGATAAGGTTGAAGATGGCTTTTAGAAAGGTGCAACCCAAACACCGCTGCTGAAAAAATGAAGTCGAGTTTGGTTTAAGTTTTTTGCCACCAATCACACGAATTTTCACGAATCCTGCGCGGAGATTTCCGTATTGATCCGAGAGATCTATCGCTTACAAAAGGAGTAACACATGGCCGAGCTTATCTTCAAAGATGAAAGCTTCAAAATTGTTGGGGCTTGCATGTCCGTTTACAACGAGATGGGATCCGGTTTCTTGGAAGCCGTTTATCAAGAGTGCCTTGAAATAGAATTTGCCGATCGGAACATCGGATTCGAAGCACAAAACCAGTTGACGTTGAAATTCAAAGGGCACCAGCTCAAATCGACATACATCCCAGACTTCGTTTGCTTCGAAAAAATCATTGTCGAAATTAAGGGCGTTCATGCGCTGACGGGCGTCCATCGAGCGCAAACGATCAATTACCTCAAGGCGACGGGGTTGAGGCTGGGATTATTGGTGAACTTTGGAAATCCGAAGAAATTGGAACACGAGAGAATCGTGTATTAGCGGCCACCAATCGGACGCACCCGCATTCGTGTCGATTCGTGAAATTCGTGGCCAAACACCATCCACGAACCCAGAATGAAAAAGATGCAACTGCAGCCACAAAATGTTGCAGCTAAAAAGAGAAGAGCCAAAGTAAGGAAGCCACCAATCACACGAATCTTCACCAATCGGACGCACCCGCATTCGTGTCGATTCGTGAAATTCGTGGCCAAACAC
>CAYOZV010000145.1:0-4217 GCA_964408465.1 uncultured Pirellulaceae bacterium | reverse complement strand
CATCCACGAACCCAGAATGAAAAAGATGCAACTGCAGTAAAGAGAAGCCCAAGCAACACCGACGGGATTTTCCAACTTCGCCGCGCAAAAAAAAAAGCTGACCTCAAACGAGGTCAGCCTTTTCCAACTGAAATTCAATTGTGAATAAAGTCAGGTTTAGCTGGCTTCTTGTTCTGGAGCACCATCAAACGTGATGCAGTTGTCTGCTTGACCAGCGATATCGTCGTTGTCATCGCAGTGATCAGTCGCGTCGATGTAGTCGCTGCCGCAAGTGCTTGCTGAGTGACCAGTAACGCCGTTGAATGAGTAGCATTGGTTAAGGTCTTGAACAGCACCGGCAACGTCTGACATTTCAGAAACGACGGCGTCGCGGACAGCGGTCATTCCGGTGATCAATCCAATAATTGCGATTGTAGCGATAAGAATTAATTCGATTGAGACGATGAAACCAGCTTCATCATTCCATAGTGTGTGGGTTGGGTTAGTCATGTGAGTTCCAAAAAACAGGTTTAGGGGAGAAGTAACGAACGTTTTGCTCGCTTGTCCAAAACAATAGGTTTGCCTAACCCGCACGCAATCAAATTATTCGCCTTTTGCAAAAAAAGATTTTTGATTGACAAAAACCACTCAGCAATCAGCATGAAACCTTGGGTCAACTTTTCTTGAACGAGGGCTTGGGACATGTCAAAATTGCTTTGGAACGATTGTAACGGTGGTATTATCACGACAGAGTTGCTGCTAATTTCTTCGGTGCTGGTGGCGGGATTGCTGACCGCGCTGGGCACGTTCAGGTCAAGCGTCGAAAGTGAATTCCAACAACTTGGAAACCGCATCCAGCGGTCTACTCGGGTAGAAGAAACAGTCGCCCCCAAGATAGAAGTTGGTCGAGCCGAAATCCAAAGCTTCCAAGCCGCCGACCTGGTGGATTTGACGAATTAGCGCCGCCGAGCCAGCCTAGCTTCCTCGTAATCAACCGCGAAGCCGCGTTTCCTAAAATACCGCTCGGTGACGCCGCGAAACCCGAGGGCTCGCGCCCTTGGGCTAACAATTAGTCAAATGATTTACATTTATCAAACGCGACTGCGGCGCGTTCTTAGTCTTCTGTCGCGGCACCAGATACGTTCAGCTTTGATATTGACGACCAGAGCGCCTCGTTGGATGACGCTTTGGGGATTGCGGCGACGTCATCGTTATCACGGTTAGCTGTTTTGATGTCGTCGTTAGTTTCCACGGCGACGGTCGCGGGTGTCAGAATCTTGGCCAAAACTCGATCCGAGACGCCGCTGGAATCGGGCCTGCCGGTTGAGATTGCCGTTGCTGGTTGATTCCAAGAGACTGTTTTCACCGGCGCTTTTTCCTGGGGCACATTTCTCTGAGAGGCGTATTTCGCACGCGTGATCCTCTCAAATGGTGTTTCCAAAGGCAATGCATCTAAAGGTAATTTTTCTAGGGGCAGTTTCTTCAGCGATGGCGTATCCTCAGCAGCGATTTGTTTGGCAAGTGCCGGCTTTGGATGCACCGGTTTTGGAATCGCTTGCCTTGCAAGTGCCCCCTTAACCGCCATCTCCTGGCTTGGTGCTTCTTGCAGTTCGGGTTCAATCGCTTGGGCCACTCGGTTTTGAGCGTTGATGTGTTTGTCAACTTCCAACAAACCGACCGCAGCGATTTTCAGTTGAGGATCCAGATCCAAGGCCTTACTATAATTTTCTTTTGCTTTGCCGAGGTCTTCTGATTGTGATTGAATAAACGCTAGGTTGGCCAATGCTTCGGCTTCGGGACCGGCCTGCCGGAAAAACTGAAGCGACTCTTCCAAGCGACCTTGCTTGCCGACAACAATGGCGAGGTTATTGACGTTTCTTTTTTGACTTGGATCAATTGCTACGGCCTGTTTAAGTGTTTCCTCAGCAGTCGTTAGGTCACCGGCAAGAAACTGTGCATATCCGTAGTCCCCCAGCAGTTCAGCAGACGCATCTCCATCGGCGGCCGCTTGGGACAACAGTTTCAACCCAGCGTCCACTCGATTCTGACGAATCTCAGTTACGCCCAACCGGTGGAGCGACTCAGGGTGTGACTGAGAACTCAAGATCTCCAAATAAGTGTTACGTGCTTCGGTAAGCTTTCCCTGCCGCTCGAGTAATCTGGCCATCCCGAATTTCATTTCGACCGATTTCGTTTTGCCGTTCGTTGGTAGGCCGATCTCTTTCGTTGATGGAAGCGCGGCGCAACCTGAAACCGACACCACGAGGATGATTGCGAATAAAGCCGTGCTTACTATCTGGGTTTTCATGTTTTGAATCATTATTTGTTTGCGGTCGTCTTAGAAACCCCCAAAACCTCCGCCACCCAATCCCCCACCACCGCCGAATTGTCCTCCGCCATTTTGCACGCCGTTGTTTTGCCCGCCACCGTAATTGAAGCCTCGGCTGTAAGCCTGACTGGCTTCACTAGCATTTAGCCCTTCGGGGAACGCGGGAGCCACAACCACCGTCTGATCAGCGTTGGACACCCCCAGCATCGTCAGCGCGTTGACGACCACCTGACGTCTGGCAGCATCAACTTTGTCATTGAAATGAACAGGGTTCCGATGAACCGTTTGCCAACGTTTGCTGGTGTCGCTGCGTTCGACAACGACCAAACGATAAGGCACAAAGTCGGCGTCCAAGTTTTGTGATTGGGTGGCGATTAAGCTTCGCGCGATCTGCCGGACATGGTCTTGTCCGGCAGGATTCAAGCGAAAACCTCGGACGCGGTCTTGGGTTTGGAATTCAAACTGGTTTTCGATCGTCGAATCTGTTTGAAACAGCTTGGCATGGTTTGGGGTATTGGGCTCAAACTCGTGCATGTAGACGATGAATTTGGCGTCCTCTGCGTTCTCTTCCTGAATTCTATTGGCTTCATCAACAACGCTGCCTAGGGGTCCCGGCTGCAAAGGCGCTCCACCTGGAGGCTGGATCCTACATCCGGTGCTAACCAAAGTGATCGCACACAGGCATCCCCCGAGGATGGCCAGTGCGTTTGCAATTGGTCTGCGTGAACAAAATGTAGTTTTTTTAAATTTCATTTTTGGTTGGTCAGTTCGATAACCCACACGGCCCAGAGATATATGACCGCTGAACTTGCATTTGCCGATTGGCGCTGGCAGAAACACGATTCAGAGACTGTGATTCGACGACGCCTCTTCTATGTGTTTGCATCTCAGTCCATAACGTGCTGCGGTGGTCGAACCCGCGGTATCCCTCGGTTTGGCGACGGAGGAAAAAATCGTCATCGGTCGGGTCAGTAACCTCCATGCCCGGCAGCAGCAACGGCACCTGTTCCCGTTCCATCGGATGGATTAACTCGGGGCTAACTAAGACAATCAATTCCGTTTCAAATCTCGATGTGTCCCGTCGAGAAAACAGCCCCCCTAAAAATGGAATGTCGCTGACGTAAGGCAGTCGTGTTTTTTGTCCACCCTGTTCGTCTTGGATCAACCCGGCCACCGCCAGCCATTGGCCTTCTCGTAAATCGACCGTTGTGTCCACCGAGCGGCGGTTGAGCCCAGGAATGCCGGCAACCGTGGCATCATTATTTAACGTGCTAAAAGACGGCGAAACTTCCAGCCGAATCAAATCTTTGTCGACAACCGTTGGCGTGAACTCAAGCTCGGTTCCAAAACCTCGGAACGTGGCCGCAATACCGCCGACGCCACCGATGCCAACGGTCGTGGGAACGGCGAACTCGCCACCGGCCTGAAACCGCGCGGATTTGCCGCTGATGGTGATCAACGTCGGTTCCGCAAGAATCTTTCCGTATCCGTGGGTTCCGACCGCAGTCAAGAAGAATTGAACGTCGCCATCGCTAAGTATCGCCGAAACGTTTCCACCACCGCCGCCTAAAAGATGGCTGAAGGATCCCGAATCAAACAAAGTCGAAATGTCGGTTCCAACGGACCGGTTTGAGTTGCGCACCAATTCTGCGATTCTGACTTTCAGCATCACCTGCTGAACGCCGGGCACTCTTAATAGATTGATGAAATTCTGAGGCTGGATCTGCAAGCCCTGATCATCCGCATCACTGCCGAGCCCATTTCGATTGCCGTCGGAGCGCGTCGATTGGATGTCGTCCAGCCAAAATTGACTCCCTCCGGGTGATCCACCGTAGAGGTAGTTCCCTGCACCGCCGCGACCACCGCGACCACCACCCCCACCGTTTCCACCGGAGAACTGCCCCAGCAA
>CAYOZV010000144.1:0-11782 GCA_964408465.1 uncultured Pirellulaceae bacterium | reverse complement strand
AATTTTCCCCCTATTTATAAAAAACAACACCCACTACGCTATCGGTGACTTAATAAATGAAATTAAGGGTTACCACACTAGCGCCATGCCACCCAGGCGTCTGCTACAAACGCGTCAGTTTTGTGATCCGCCCGGTCGACACCCATTCAGCAACAAGGATGTTCCCTTCCTTGTCGAAACACGCGTCATGAGGGTGAATGAAGCGACCGTCCTGCCAAGTATCGGGCTTGGTGCGCATCTCTTTCTTATTAGCCAGCGGCGCCTTGCGGTATTCCGCGTCATCCCCCAAACGAGCGACAATTTCATCGTCGGGGCCCAGCAGCGTGATACGCGCCTGCAGCTCGGGAACCATCAGCAGATCCTCGAGCACGTCGATATTCGCCGGCAAGAGATAACCGCCAACGGTTTTCAAATGATTCCCCTCCATATCCAAAAACTGCAAACGGTTGTTACTCCGGTCGGTGACGACGATTCGTTTTTCCATCGGTCGTCAACTTCGCAAACCGGCGGTCGCCCATCACGGTCGTGACGTACAGAAACTCTTCATCGCCTTCTTGGCGAATCTCTAAACCATGCCCTCCACCTTGAAACTCCTGCCCGAATGACTTGAGGTAAACACCTTCGGCATCAAAGACAAAGATCGCCGGATGGTCATTCAGCTTTTCAACGCCTTGGTGGATGATGTAGACGTTGTTCTGTTTGTCCACAGCCACGTTGTGTGTCGTTTGCCAATGGAAATCACTGGGTAACTTGAAATAGTCGTGGGAGACCTCGTATTGATAGTCGCCCTCGCCGATCAACTTTCGACTGCCAGATTTTGAAGACGTATCAACGGCCGGCGATTGACAAAACACAGCCCCACCTCCCAAAACCGCCGCTCCAATTCCGGCAGCGATTCCCGTGGCAGACTTGGATAAGAAACGGCGGCGGACGAGGTAGCTCATGGCATTTCCCTGGGGCATGTGGGAGCGGTGAACCGAACGATCCTATTATGCTGCCGCGTTATTAACAAAGCAAGTTTATTCAAATAACGCCCGATGTTGCTTGGGAACTTTCTTCAACTGCTTCTTAGAGATGGACACCGCGTTCTGAGATTTGAAGTTGAACCCGTCTCGAAACCATGGCCGGCTGTAAACGATGTACAAAACGGGCCGAGCGATCTCACTAAGGTTTGCCATCCCGCCGTGGATAACTCGGTAGTCCATCAAATAAGCGTCGCCCTGTTTGGCCATTGGCAGCGACGCTTCGGAAAAATCGGACCCGTCCATCAACCGACGCAGCAAATCAAACCGCTCGGCCCCCCGCTGCGAACCTTCCCAGATCGCGGTGGTGCCTGTCTCCGGCGAAAGATCAACCAACGGAATCACCATCGTCAGCGCGTAAGCGGGCATCCCATCGCCCAGATCATCGGCGACACCAAACAGTGGAGGATGGTCCAAATGAATCGCCTGCGCCTCAGCCCCCGGCAACGCAACCACCGATCCAAAACTCGCAATCCGCAACGCGTCGGACAACAGCCCGTGCAAGATCGGCGACACGGCTTCATTCGCGTAGACCTCGGGGCGATTAAACTTTCCCTTGACATCGACCGTGATCATAAACCGTTGATCTCCGACCGCAGCGTCGCGCTGCCTCAGTTCTTTTTTGCTCAGGGTTAGATATTTCTTTTGATAGGCCACCAAAAGTTCTTGGATCGTCGATTTGGCGAAGACGTTCTCCAACCACAGCGCCCCGTGGGATCGAAATAAATCCACGGCCTCTTGAGTCGTCTCCGTCGGCGGGAGAACGTTGGGCTGGCTGATTCTGAGCTTAGATTGCATAGCGTCCATGATAACTCGCCCCGGTCGTCAATCGGAGACCGATTATCCGCGGCCGGTAAACACAGACCGATAATCCGCGGCCGTTAGCGCTGTTCAACTTCCCGAACAAACGCAATAATAGCTTTTTGGCTAAAAATCGCGGCCGTGACCAAAGGTGTCACGGGCGCCGGCGATACTTCCAAAGGTCGCCTTTTTAACCGAGGCTGTTTTTCATACGCCAAAGGAAGCTTCCCTGGTGAGGCAAAAAGCGACTACAAAGCGCGACGACATCCACAACGCATCTTTTTTAGCCACCCTAAACGCATGATCAAACGGATTGAATTAATCAATTTCATGTCGCACGAACACACGGTCATCGAGCCGTCGTCGGGGCTGACCGTGTTGATCGGCCCCAACAACTGCGGCAAAAGCGCTATCGTGACCGCATTGCAAATCATCAGCAGCAATGCCAACTCAACCTACGTGCTGCGCCACGGTGCAAAAGAGTGCCAGATCATTGTCGAAACGGATGCCGGCGACGTTATCCAGTGGAGCCGCAAAAAAAGCGGATCGCCCAAATACGTCATCAATGGTGAACTGTTCGACCGCCTCAAAGGAAAAGTGCCCGACCAGTTGCACACACTGTTACGGATGCCCAAAGTACAGGTCGACAAAGAATCCTTCGACGTTCATTTCGGCGAACAGACCTCTCCCCTGTTCCTGTTGGGAGACAAAGAGAAAGCGGCGGCTCAGTTTTTTGCTTCCTCATCCGATGCGATTCGTTTGGTCGAAATGCAAGACCGACACAAATCGAACATCAAAATTCGCAAAGCTGATTTGAAACGTGTCACCCAACAACGCGATGCTTTGGTGGCAGAGAACGCTCACTTAGCACCGGTTCCGGAACTTCATAAACAGGCGGTAAAATGCGAAAAAGATGCCGCCCAGATCGCTGATGAGAAGAAACGTATTACGCTAATAGAAGCTTCCATTGAAGAAATGCTTGCCGCAGAACTTCGCAGCGACATGCTGATTCAGCAGGGACAACTATTAAAAGTGATCCCCGCACCTCCGCAGATGCAACCGGCCGCAGCGCTGCTAACCAACCTTCAAGCGATCGCGACCGCTGAGCAGCAGCTGGCAGCCGCCGATGCCGAACTCAAAGAACTTTTAAAACTGCAACCACCACCGCAATTAACCGACACCGCTCCCTTAACCTCATTAGTGCAGCAGTTTCAGCACAACCAGCAAACCGTGGCGATCAGCGCGGCCCGTTTACAGACGCTTGAGAAATTGCAAACTCCGCCAGAAATCCTGCCCACGGGCGAGTTGACCAACATGATTCTGCGGTTGCAGACGCAGCAACATCGCTGGCAAAATTTCGATCAACAGGCCAAAGCGACCGCCGACCTGCCGGAAACACCGACCATTGAGTCCACCAATCCACTGGCGGACAAGCTCAAAGAATTTGACGAACTGCTTACGAAGCAAGCCCAACAGCAGGGGCTGTTGGATTCGATCAACGCCAGCATCACGGACACCGAAAATGAGATTGAGGATTGGTTGGACGATAACCCGCAGTGCCCAACATGCGGGGGAGAAATCTCCAAGGATCAGATCCTAGAAAAATCAGGAGGGCACGTTCATGCTTAAGAAAGTTCACCGGCAGTTCGAGGGACTTTTGGTTTTCGGGGATCCACACTTAGAAGGTCGCCAACCGAATTTCCGCAAAGACGATTACCCCAACGTGATTCTGAAGAAGGTTGAATTCTGTCTGGAGTACTGCCGCAAGCATCGACTGCAACCGGTTTGTTTGGGCGACCTGTTTGACAAACCGCGCGACAATTCTAACTGGATGATGGGGGAACTGATCGAGATGACTCGGCAGACGCCGATCATCGGAATTTTTGGCAACCACGATTGCGCTCAACCCGAACTCAACGACGACGATTCGCTGTCTGTGTTGATCAAAGCCGGCGGATACAAACTTGTCAGCGCTGGCGATTTTTGGACCGGGCAGATCAACGGGCGGCGTTTGGTCGTGGCTGGTTCGTCCTACCGGCATCCGATCCCCAAAGTTTTCGACAGCCGCTTGGTGCCGCAAAACGATGCCGGCCCCAAGGACGCCCAACCGCCGTTGGTGATTTGGCTGACGCACCACGACATCGACTTTAAAGAATACGACAATGGCAAAAATGCGGCACACGAAATCGAAAACGTCGACGTGTTGATCAACGGCCACATTCACCGCCGGCTGGATCCGATCGTCGCCGGCAAAACGATCTGGATCAACCCCGGAAACATATCGCGCCGCTCGCGCAGTGAATCCAACCAAGCCCACGTTCCCAAAGCGTTGCACGTTCAAGTTTCAGACACCGGTCTAAAGTTCGAAGACGTTGTGGTCCCGCACAAACCGTTTGATGAAATCTTCCACGACGCGATGGTGCCGACGGAGCAGGAACAGGGAGCATCCGCCTTCATTTCAGGTCTGAAGGAGCTCACCCATCGCCGAACGGATTCTGGAGCGGGTTTGAAAGAATTTTTACAAGAGAACGTTGACCAGTTTGAGCCCGACGTTGCGGAACAAATTTTAAATCTGGCCAAAGAAATCACTCAGGAGGACATGAACAGCTATGCCTAACACCGCCGATCCCAACGACGCACTGAAAGATCTACAAAGCCGTCATCAAAAGTTTCACAACCGCAAGATTCAAATCGAAACTCAGCGCGACGAAACCAACAAAGCCTTGGAAAAACTTCGCAAGCAAGCCGAGAAAGAATTTGGTTCCAGCGATATCGAAGTCCTCAAAAAGAAGCTGGAAAAAATGACCGCCGACAATGAAAAGAAAGTCGCCGATTACGAAAAACAGCTCAACGCTATCGAAACGAAGTTGCAAGCCGTCACCGAGAAATTTGAAGGTGAAGAGTAAACCCGCTTAGCGGCAGGGCGCTGTGCCGTGCGGCTGATCTGACGACGGTTTAAGAACTCAAGCCACGACACCTAACAAATCCCGCATTCCCCCTAAGATCAGCATCCGCATGACCGTCCTCTCAAAACTTGAAAAACTGAAATGGAAACTCGAATCCAACCAGAAAATGATGGCGAAGCTGGACATCGAGTTAACAGACATCGAATCGTTTCTATCGGTCGCTGACCGAACCACCGATGCCTTGGAGATCCTTAGCCAGTCCTTGTTCGAGGAAGTACTGGGCGTGTTAGAAAGCAAGCTGACGATTGCGATCCAAGAGGTGCTGGGCCAACCGATCAAATTCAAATCGACCCCCGATTTTAAACGTGGTGCTGCGGCCGTCAGTTTTTCGATCGACCGCGAGGGCAACGAAGAGGATGTGCTCAGAGGGCAGGGCGGTTCGGTGCAAAACGTGCTGAGCGTTGGGTTGAGGATGTTCGCGCTGGCGACGCTGGATGAAGATCACCATCGCCGGTTTCTGGTGTTGGACGAACAAGATTGCTGGCTCAGACCGGAGCTAGTGCCCCGCTTGGTCAACATTGTGCATCGCGCCGCTAAAGAACTCGAATTCCAAGTCCTCATGATTTCTCACCACGACGTCGGGTTGTTTGATCGCTATGCCGATCGTGTGTACCGATTGACGCCAAACAAATCCACGGTGGACGCTCAAATCGTTACCGATCTGCCGGAAGTGGTCGATTCCGCGTAAACCCGTACGTTGGGCTCTCTTGCCCGATCAACCTTGTTCGCACTCTTAAAGGTCGCACTCTATTGTTCGCACTCTAACGGTCGCACTCTAAAGGTCCAATGTTGTTGGGGCAAAAGTGCCCAAACTACGGCCCACTATTGCGTAGAGCCTTGCACAGCCGGCGATAGATCAACCCAAACGGCACCCAGTACATGATGTCCGCAAAGAACAGCACGACCAGCATGATCAACGGCAGCTGTCCGTTGGCAATGTAATAAAACGCCAGCAGCGGCCCCAAGAATTTGCTCAGAAAACCCAGCAACAGCACGTTGCGGTTTTCCACCGGATTGCGATCAACCATCAGGTAGCCAACCCCGAAGATCGCGACCAAGACGCCTACCAGCTGGATCGGCATGTTGAATTCCGGCTTGGGCAATCCCAACGCCTTGAAGCCCTCGTGGTAGAGCACCATCATGCTCAGCCCGGCCACGATGTTATAAACGCCAGCGAACCTCAGCAAGCCGTGCATCCATGGGCTTAGAGGGGAGTGATTTCTTACCATTTCTTACGGTTCCAAAACTCCAAACTCTTCTTGAAATCCGCCGGCGTCCAGCGGACCACTTTCGGTCTTCACGGCCGAACCTCCAGGTTTCTGAGCCTTGAGAATGGCTTCGAAACTGAGCGTAATGGCAATCTCATTTCCAATGATCGTCGGCAAAGACGTTATTCCGAAGTCGCTGCGTTTGACACTGAACTTCGAAAAGAACCCGACGCGCGTCTTTCCACGCGGCCCTTTGCCGATACCAATCTTTGTCATCTTGATCGTGACATCTTTCTTGATCCCATGCAACGTGAGCGTCCCCTCTGCGGTGAAATCATCACCATCATTGGATAATCTTGCCGAGCGAAATTCAATTTCAGGGAACGCCAGAACGTCAAAAAAGTCTGGCCCCTTGAGATGATCGTCACGCAGCGGGTTATTGGTGTCGATACTTTTGGCGTCAATCGAAAAGAGAAAGGACTGATCTTTCTCTGTTTTGCCAATGGAGATCTGCCCAGAACACTTGTTAAATCGCCCATAGGTATAGCTCAACCCTGAATGGCTAACGGCGAACACCAACGACGTATGATCGTTATCAATTTCAAAAGTTTGTGCCTGCCCTGCCGGGGCCAGCGCGAAAACGATCAACAGACAAACCAAAGTCCGCACGCGCCCAACGGAAGTACCAACGGAGAGAAAATGTTGCAGCATGGGATTTAGGATTCCCGCAGACGTGTTGCCTGCCAAAGTTTGTGGAAGGAGGTGTGACAGCGCCGAACGAACCAACGGCCCCCAGACGATGTCTTATTCAAAGTGAAGCTCAGTCATTGTCGTATCAAAATGGTAAAAAGCGAACAACCCGAATGCCGGTGGCTCGCATTTCCCACTCTCCACTTTTGCCAGAAAAGCTTCATTTCCCAGCGCAGCATCCGTTCGCGGATCATTGAATTCGTGCATAATATCCCACAAATCACAATGAATTCCTCCCCGACAAACCTGCGTTGGCCAAATGATGAAAGCGTTTTTTTTAATCTCACGGGTGATTTTATTACTGGCTGCCGCGTTGGGGCTTCACTCGCGCGCCAGCGCCGACAACACACAACGTCCCGCGCCCCAACAGAACCAGCAGACCACAATGAACAACCGCATGACGCCCGAACTGTTGTGGCAACTCGGCCGACTGGGCGCTGTCGCCGTTTCGCCAGATCAATCACAGATTGCTTATACCGTTCGGAATTTCCGCTTGGAAGAAAATTCAGGTTTGTCCGATCTGCACTTAATCGAAGTTAGCTCCGGCAGCGACACAACCGTCCTCCAAGGCTGGGCTGCCATCGACGACTTGCAATGGCATCCCTCTGAGACGTCACCGCGCATCTATTTCACCGGGCAAAAAGATAAGTCCGCTGAATCATCCGACCAGCAATCCAACGAAGATCAACCGGACATCGGTTCAGGCTCGCCGCAAGCTTGGCATCTGAACGTCGAAGACAGGTCCACCGTCCAAGTCACCGCGATCAAAGACGGCATCTCCAACCTGAAACTGTTCCCCACCGGAAACAGAATCGCGTTCACAACGCGCATCAAGATGAAGGACGAAGTCGAAGACATTTATCCGGATTTACCCAAAGCAGATGCTCGGATTATTGACTCGTTGATGTACCGCCATTGGAATGCTTGGGACGATTTTAAATTCAGCCACCTCTACGTTGGGGAACTTGATGCAGAGGGGTGCTGCGAAAACACTTTCGATTTAATGGAGGGCATCCAAGCCGACTGCCCGGTTGGTCCCTTCGGTGGAGCCGAGCAATTCGCCATCGCTGCTGACGGTAGTGAGATTGCCTTCACGATGAAAAACATCTCCAACGGGACGCAATGGGCTCAATCGACCGACAGTAATGTTTACGTCGTTCCAGCGCTGACCGGTGCCAAACCCAAATGCATTTCTAACGCCATGGCCGGTTACGATCGCAACCCCGTGTATTCGCCTGATGGGAAAATGATTGCGTTCAGTTCGATGGAACGCGCCGGATTTGAATCTGACCGGACGCGGGTGATCGTCTATGATCGTGCAACGGAGCAAAAACATGAAGTCACCCAAGGCCTAGATCAAAACGCCAACCATGTCCTCTGGGCTGCCGATTCGAAGTCAATCTTTTTCAATTCCCAAACCCGCGGCACGCAGCAAATCTATCAACTTGCGGTGGACCTGGCCTCCGCGCCAACTGAAAAAATAAAGGCCATCACCTCCGGACGGTTCCATTGGTCGATCGTCGATGTCATCGGGGATGGGTCGAAGGTTTTCGCCAAACGCGCCAACATGCTGCGCCCCGAGGAACTGTTTGTCGTGGACTCAACCGATGGCACGGCCACGGCGATCACGAAAATCAACGATCAAGCCTATCAGGAACTTCAACTTCCGACGATCGAAGAACGTTTCATCCAGGCAACCGACGGCGAAAAAATTCACACTTGGGTGATTCATCCGATCGGTTTTGACGCCGCCAAGCCTGAGAAGTGGCCGATGCTGCTGTATTGCCAGGGCGGCCCCCAGGCCCAAGTTGGCCAGAGTTTTTCATGGCGGTGGAACTTCCATCTGATGGCCGCCCGAGGATACGTCATCGCCGCCCCCAACCGGCGCGGGCTGCCCGGATTCGGACAGCAGTGGAATGCCCAGATTAGCGGCGATTGGGGTGGTCAAGCGATGCAGGATCTTCTTTCGGTGTCCGACAGCGTGGCGGCGGAAACCTATGTGGATGAAAAAAAGGTAGCGGCCGTCGGCGCCAGTTTTGGAGGGTACTCCATTTATTGGTTGATGGGCCATCACCAAGATCGTTTCAGTGCCATGATCGCGCACTGCGGAGTGTTCAATCTGGAATCCATGTACGGTTCGACCGAGGAACTATTTTTCGTCAACTGGGACATGGGGGGGCCTTATTGGGCCAACAATGAATTGAAAAACAAATATCAAAGGTTTTCGCCTCATCAGTTCGTCAAAGACTGGGATACTCCATTGCTGGTCATCCATGGACAGAAAGATTTTCGCGTTCCCGTCACGCAAGGCATGGAAGCGTTCACGGTGGCTCAAGTCCAAAATGTTCCGTCGCGATTCCTCTATTTCCCCGAGGAAGGCCATTGGGTTCAGTCACCACAGAACAGCGTCCTTTGGCATCGCGTGTTTTTTGACTGGCTTGATCGCTTCTGCCGGACCAACTCAAACACAAACCGGTAGGGCTGCGGCACTCAACTGGCCGCCCCAACCGTAAGAACCAGCAATCAAGTCCATGGTAAAGAATAACGATTATCAAACCTCTACCAATTAGTTGCCCCATACAAACGAGCTAAGTCGCAAATCTTTCGCGATAGCAGGTTTGAAAAAAGGAGCTGGCGCGTGTTTGTGCTGTTTAAGTTTAATCGTTCGGTCCGATCTACGAAAGACGTGCGTACGATTGCACGGACCTTGAACCACTGTACTACCCAACTGGAACTCACGGATGAAATTCAGCTTGCAGAAATCTCTCTACACGCTTTTGGCCGCGTTGACGATTCTTTCTCTCGTTAGCACCAAAGCCAACGCGCAGCAGGGGATCGGACAGAACTGGTTCGGTGTCGCTCATTCGCGTTCAGACGGCAGCGTCCAAGCATTGTACGACAGCAACTCCCAGCGGCCGCTGGGGGGCTTGTTCGCACCGGGGTTCACACGCACGCTGACGATTCTTGGCGGATTGAACTTTCCTTCGGCTGGCACCGCGGAGCAATTCGACAACGCACCTGGCATCTTTGCAACGGTTCTTCCCGATCCGTCTGCCCGCGCACTGGAAGACACGGGATACGCAATCAGTTTTGCCTTCGGTCGTCGCCACAGCCGAAGCTTGCGTTCGGAAATTGAAGTCGCAGTGCGCGGCAACGACATCTCGACGCTGGCCGGTACTGCCGCATTCGCCCCCACAGCCGACCAGGAGCCCACCGTAGACGGCAACGTCACCGCCACTTCTTTGATGAAGAACTTTATCAAAGAATTCGAGACTAACAGTCGATTTACGCCCTACGTCGGTGCGGGACTTGGTCTGTCTTATATCGACGTCGAGTTTGGCGAAGCCTCAAGTTCCGCTGGCGAGGCCACTTTTCAAGACGACCAAACATTGTTCACCTATCAAGCAATCGGCGGTGTCGCCACCGAGCTTAGCGCGTTGGCGGATTTCGTCGTTGAATACCGATTCCTAGGAACTTCCGAAGTCGAATTTGATCGACTGGGCCAAGAACTCTCTTACAACACCAGCAACCTGTTCTTCGGTTTGAAGCTCGAGTATTAGTACTGAGTGCGCTTACAAAGCTGCTAAACGCGGTTTGCTTGGGCCGTTTAATCTGCCCGCTGGAGACACACGTAAGCGATGAAGAGGCTTACCTCCCAATGGTACTCACTTCAACGACTTTTGCACCTCAACCTGACTTCGAAGCGGCTTGAGGTGGTGCTGGTTTAGGGGGCCACGCGGGGACTAAAATGGGCGTAGCCCCAAGGAGCCTTGCAGATGTCACGGAAGAAGAAGCCTAAACGTAAATCTCGCCGAACGTACGATGACGATTTCAAAGCCGAAGCAGTTCAAATGCTTCTGGACGGCCATTCGGCACAGTCGATTGTCGAGCGGCTGGGAATCTCAGGCACCAACCTGCTTTATCGCTGGAAGAGACTGCAGTTGAAGGACGCTGGCCCGGTTGGTGAAGTACTGGATTGTCGGGTTCAAGAACTCGAAGCAGAGCTTAGACGCGTTGAGCGAGAACGAGACGTCTTAAAAAAAGCTTTGGTCATTTTCGGCCGACAAGAGTGACTGAGATTTATCCGGTTGCTCAGAGCATTGTTGAATCCGACACAGCCTCGGAGCGGGAAGTTTGTGAGTTTCTGAATTTCGCCCGCTCACCTTTCCAACGCTGGAAACAGTTTGAATTATCTCCACTGGAGGAAGAAGACAAGACAGTCTTACCGCTGATCGTTAAGAGTTTTCACGCGCATCGAAGACGTTACGGATCGCGGCGGATCATGGATGACTTACGAGATCAAGGCTTCAGCCTTGGCCGGAGACGTGTGGCAAAACTTATGAAAATCGCGGGGGTTTCAGCGATTCAACCAAAATCTTACAAGCCGAGAACAACTGAAAGTAAACATACCCTTGGTTACAACGAAAACCTGATCATGAACTTAAGTAATCTCAAAGCGCTAAATCGACTTTGGGTCGGTGACATTACTTACATCCCGATTGAATTAATCAAATTTGGATACCTGGCCGTGTTGATGGATCGCTTCTCAAGAAAAATTGTTGGATGGAAACTTGGAACAGACATGACTGAACAGATCGTTATTGCTTCGCTAAAAACCGCAATCAAAAATCGCAAGCCAGCTCCTGGAATGATTCACCATACCGATCGTGGTGGCCAGTACGCCGGCAAAGAGTATCGTAAAATCATCAAACGCGCAGACATGAGACAGAGTATGAGCCGCGCAGGCGACTGCTATGACAACGCATTTATGGAATCCTGTTTCGGAACGATCAAGAACGAACTCGAAATGACCGAATACAAAAATTACAACCAAGCATTAAAAGATATTCGAGAGTATATCAGTTATTACAACTTCGAAAGAAAGCACTCTGCGATCGAGTATCAAACGCCGAGCCAGTTTGAACAAAATTTCAACTTAAACTAAGAGACCGCGTGGCCCCCTAAAACAGCACCACCTCAATTGACTAGTGTCTCGCGGATGTGCCATGGAAGCATCGAAAGTGTTTCGATGATC
>CAYOZV010000143.1:7476-11859 GCA_964408465.1 uncultured Pirellulaceae bacterium | reverse complement strand
AGAAATCAGAAATTTCGATTCTCCGAAGGAATGAGAGCTATTGGTCCTTGTTTGAGCGCAGCGACTCCACCGGTTGGAGTTGCTCAAACGCTTTACCGCGACAACCGATACGGCGGGAACTGGATCAGTAGCTGGTTCAGATATTTTCTCATCGTTGGATTGAGCAAACTGCGATCGTCCTCAATCTCACTAAGCAGCTTCCTAATGGCCGACTCCTGTTCGTCCAGCCCACCGACGAACTCATCGGAGTTTCGGTTATTGAGAACAACCGCCATCCCAACCAATCCCGCGACACGAAAGCTCTTGTCCATATCGCTGAGCTTGGAGAATGCGCGGTAGATCACTTCGGCTTGTTCAAAACGCTGCTCCTGCAGATAAAGCTCGCCCAACCGCGCCTTAGCTCGGCGATGATATAGCTCTGTTTTGTTCGCGCTCTCACCTGCCTCTGCGATTGGGAAATAGTTCAGCACAGATTGCCAATAAGCTTCCTTGGTTGAAACTTCTCGGTCATCCTGCAGCTCAAAAATTCCCCAGTAGGCCGATTCGTATTGCTGGTCGACCGATTCCATTTTGGGGATCGGCGCCGCGGCGCGTTGTTCGACTTTCAATGGATCCACGGGAGCCAACGCGTTGGCTAAATAACTGCCGCCGAACCAACCTGCGGCGCAAAGTGCGATCACACCAAGCACCGACAGTGCGCGTTTGCCCGGACCGGAGATTGATTTGCCATCCATCGCAGATTGCAGTCTGCCAACTCGGGAGCTACTGTCGGTGGGGCGAGACGTTTTCAGTCGGCGGAAGTCGACGTTGGAAAGATCGTAGTCTTCGTCGATGTTGATTTGTTTCAATTCGGCAAGAATCACGCCTGCATTTTGCGGGCGGTCTTCAGGTTTCTTTTCGATCATGCGATGCACTAAATCGCACAGCGATTGTGGAAGGTCCGGCCGCACCGTTTCTAATCTCGTCGCATCGTTTTTGACCTGCTGCATCGCAATCGCCAGCGGGTTGTCGCCCTCAAACGGCGGCGAACCGGACAGCATGTGGTAGGCGGTCACGCCCAAGGAATAAATGTCGCTGCGCACGTCCAACGCACCGCCTTCCACTTGTTCGGGGCTCATGTACAGCGGCGTTCCCATCGTGATGCCGACCTTGGTCAGGGCCTGGTCTGAGCTGTCGCTGCGCACTTGCGCCAGCCCGAAGTCAGTGACTTTGACGTTGCCCTTTTCGGAGAGCATGATGTTCTCAGGTTTTATGTCGCGATGCACCACATGAAATTCGTCGGCCTTTTGAATGGCTTGTGCTGTGCCTGCCAAGATCTCCATCGCCAGCGGCGGTTGGGCGGCTCCGTTTCTCATGAGAAACTGTTTGAGGTTTCTGCCGGTCACGTACTCCTGAGCAATGAAGTAGATATCATCGTGTTGGTTGACTTCGAAGATTTGTACGATGTTCGCATGAACCAGCGCCGCGGCAGCACGTGCCTCGCGTTTAAAGCGATCGACGTAGCTATGATCGCGCGCTAAATCTGCATGCAGGACTTTGAAGGCAACCGAACGGTCAAGCGAGATCTGCCGCGAAAGATAAACGTCGGCCATTCCGCCACGTCCAAGCCGGCGAAGAATGAGGTAGTCGCCGATCGTCTGCCCGGTGAGATCCGGAGAACGCATTGAGTTATCGGGCCGTTGGGTCATTTCCCTAGTATGTTTTGCAGAGACCAAAATGACAACGTGGCGCGAACGATCTTTTAAGAAGATCCATTGCCCATCGGCGGTCGTTGCCCATCAGCGGTCGTTGCTCATGCCACCAGTCGCGCCGGCGCCAGTCGCGTTGAGAAACCGCGGCCTAGAACCCCCCATTGGCTTGGTGGCTTGGTGGCTTGTTGTGCTGTCCTCTCACCCATGCCGTCAGACGACAAAACAACTTCACAAAATAGATTTACTCGTCGTCGTCTTCGCCGTGAGCGATTGCGGGCCAGAACTTTTCAAATCCGTCGTCCGCCAAAGCGTAGTCAGGGCTGTTGTCCAGATCGTGACATGACAGGCATAAAGTGGCTTTGGCTTCGGCTTTGGTCACGATCATTTGCTTGCGTAGTTCTTCGCTCTCTTCGCCGGATTCTTCGGATTCCACGTGAGCCGATCCGGGGCCGTGGCAATTTTCACAACCGTTGCCGGTCAGATGATCGTGAGCCACGATGTCGGTGAAGCCCGTTTCGTAGGGGAAGTATTCCTGTGGGTTCCAGCCAACCGCATGGCAGCTGACACATTCGGGATCGAAGTTCCGTTTGACCCAAGTCCGTTCGCCGGGTTCAGTCAAGTCGCGCGTCGCTTTTTCGTGAGGCCCGCCGTTGCCGTCGATGCCGGATTCCCAGATGTCGAATTCGGCATCATGGCAATCAGCACAGACCGCCGAGCCAACAAATTTGTGGCCGCTGGGGTGACGACGGGGTTTAATATCCTCCAGAGCGCCCTGTTCCCAAAGCAATTTTAGATTGTTCTGATATTCGAGGAATGCTTGCCGCATCTCAACGGCGTCGACAAAACGAGCATCCATCGGGACACGTTCGTATTTGAGTGACTTCGTTCCATTTTTTTCGTAGATGCCAATAATTCCAGCGTACATACCTTTGACGCCGACCTGAATGATTTGTGTCGTGTGTTTTCCGGTGTTCACAATGACCGGTTGTAACGTCGGGTCGCCTGCACCGCCGGAGGTAATGATCAGATCGAAGATCGGAAACTTGTTCGCAATGACCTTGCAATTTTCAGGCGCCGATTGAAGCAAGAGGATGTTCAGGTCGCATTTCTGAGCCAACATTGGGCGGGCGACTGACGACAGTCCTTCTGAAACGGTTTTGACTTCCAAGCCATCGTTGTTGGCGATGGAGGCCAAATGTTCGTCGCCGACGGCCATCGTGATACCGATCTTTTTGCCGTTCTTATTGACGATGGTAAAGGGTTTTGAAAACGTGTCATCGAGCACCTGCACGTTGGCGCAAACAAACGGACTTTCCTCTTCGACCACGTCCGCCATGATTTGAAACATGTCGACCGCGGGAAGTTTGAGGTCGTCAACACCCAAGCCAACCGCCGAATAATCCATCGTCTTGCAGAGGGCTTCGTAAGTGGTACGCAATTTAAGTTTGGCTTGTTGGCTGACGCGGCGGATTTGATTTCCGGCGTCGATGCTGACTAAGTCCCAGCCACGATTGAGCAGGATTTTTTGGCACGTCCGACGACGAAGCAAGCCACCTTTTTGTTTGTCCAGTCCCGTACAGCCGCAGGGTTCTATATATCCATGCAATCGACCGGAGACAAACAGTGTGATCGCCGGTTTCTCCCAGTCTTTGACCAAATCTTCGGCCGGTGGAAACGTCGGCGTGGATTCGGTCTCTTGACCACCGTCAGCGATCAAACCGCTAGCGGAATTTTGGAGCGGCGATGATAGCAAGATCTGCAAAAAGCTGACCGGATTATCACACCCCAAAGAGAAGACCAAGGTGGCCACTAACGTGAGGGCGGCGGCGAATCGAGTTGTGATTCCTACGATTTTCATCGGCTAATTTCCAGAGCAGCGAAACGCGTTGTATTTCTACGTTGAATTTCTAATTTGACGGCATCAGTGGTGGTCAAGACCGGGCGCATTTTTCACCGCGTTCTTGCTTTGGAAAGATACAGTTGCCGAGCGTTTGGGTAAATGGCAACGCGGGTCAATTTTCGGCAACCAAGAGATTATGTCGCACTAAGACCGACTGATATTTCGGTAACTGTCGCGCAGATGAAGGCGACACTGGGTGAAGAATTCCTGAAAGTCGGTGCGTTGATAATCGGGATAAGTCCACCGGCTGCTGCACCATGCTTTGCTGCGATAGTGCAATGTGACTTCGGCAAAAATACCGTCGGCGATATAGAGGCGGTGGTCGCGGTCCTTGGTCGTGGCGAGTACAAGTTTGGCTTCGCTGATGTAGCCGGGATCGAGGTTCACCGGTCGCTGCTCTGGGTGGTCTTTTTGGTCAGCGAATTGGATTTCCAGTTGATTCGAATTTATCTTCGAAGCGACGATTGCCTCGGGCGACACCAATCGCTCGAAGGCGACGAATTGTTTCTTTAAATCGTCACCCATCGTCTTTTGATAGTATTCCGTTTCTACGAAGTCATAAACGGGGCTTTTCAATGCGACCGGGCCATGCGTTTGTGAAAGCTGACCGGTGCTCCATGTCAGCGCATCGGCGTAGCGACTGACCATGGCAACGATCAGTAGGACGGGTCGATGTTGTGTGATGTCACCCAAAGTTGGTTCCTTGTAAACGTTGTGGATCTTGTTGAAGATCCCGCCTGCCTTTGGTCGTGGTGGAGCGGTTTTCTGCCCGGCGGGAGGTTTAACAACCTC
>CAYOZV010000143.1:459-7376 GCA_964408465.1 uncultured Pirellulaceae bacterium | reverse complement strand
GGTGGGCTGCCCTTGTGGTTGGTTGTAAACGTAATGGATCTTGTTAAAGATCCCGCCTGCCTTTGGTCGTGGTGGAACGGTTTTCTGCCCGGCAGGAGGTTTAACAACCTCCACTACTCTAATGGTAGGCAACGTCCAAAAACTAAAAACTAATACTAATACGATTTACCAAAGATTCCTTTGACCTTCGTTTTCTGTCCCGTGAAGATGCAGACGCCTTCTTCGTGTTCGGTGTCCAGCGGAATGCAGCGTGGTGTCACCTTTAACGGTTTGAGTTTTTCGTCAACCTCGGCGCAGTCCACGAAGTAGCACTCGGCGAACCCGCCGTGGATCTCGGGTTTATCTTTGTTTTTTGGCGTGAAGAACTTTTGAAATTTTTCCCATGATTTGATGGTACGCGAATTCTCTTCACGCATCGCCAAGGCTTTGTCGAACAACCCCTGTTGAATCTCGTCCAGCGTCTTCACCACGCCGGCGACAAATTCGCCTCGTGTGACGCCGTAAGATTTCGGCTGATCGCGACGACCGACGAAGACGCTGTCTTTTTCGATGTCGCGTGCTCCCACTTCGATGCGAATCGGAACGCCACGTTTAACGTGATACCACTTCTTTTCGCCGCCCCGTAAATCACGATCGTCGATGAACGCCTCCATGGGGTAACCGTGATAGGTCAGTCCGCGCAGTTGGTTCTGCAGTGACTGGCAGTATTCCATGACCTGTGCTGATTGGTCGTCGTTTTTAATAATGGGGAGGATCACGATTTGTTTGGGTGCCAAACGCGGTGGCAAGACCAATCCGTCATCGTCACTGTGCGTCATGATCATCGCGCCGATCAACCGGGTCGAAACGCCCCACGACGTTGTCCACGCAAACGATTCACCGCCTTCTTTGTCTTGGAATTTGATTTCTTGGGCCTTCGAGAAATTCTGCCCAAGGAAGTGTGACGTGCCGGCCTGCAGCGCCTTGCGGTCCTGCATCATCGCCTCGATGGAGTACGTCACGTCGGCACCGGGAAAACGCTCGCCGATCGTTTTTTCGCCTTTGATCACGGGCATCGCCATGACCTTCTCTGCGAATTCGGCGTAGACGTCCAGCATCAACCGCGTCTCTTGAAGCGCTTCTTCTTGGGTGGCGTGAGCGGTGTGGCCTTCCTGCCACAGAAATTCGGCCGTGCGGAGGAACATGCGGGTGCGCAGTTCCCAACGGACAACGTTGGCCCACTGATTAATTTTCAGCGGCAGGTCGCGGTAGGATTGCACCCAGCGCGAGAAAGCATCGCCGATGATGATTTCGCTGGTGGGACGAACGATCAGCGGTTCTTCCAATTTTCCGGCCGGAACCAATCCGCCGTCAGGCCCTGGTTCCAAACGGTGATGAGTGACCACGGCACACTCTTTGGCAAATCCCTCCACGTGTTCGGCTTCCTTCTCAAGAAAGCTCTTGGGGATGAAGACGGGGAAGTAGGCGTTCTCGTGACCGGTGTCTTTAAATCGTCGGTCTAAGACGCGCTGCATATTCTCCCAGATGCCGTATCCCCATGGCTTGATCACCATGCAGCCACGGACAGGAGATGTCTCAGCCAGATCGGCTGCTTTGACGACCTGTTGATACCACTCGGGATAGTCTTGGTCGCGGGTCGGTGAAATTGCGTTTTTCGCCATCGTGTTTTGCTTGCGTTGCTAGGTTTCTGGGCTTGCTTTGGTTTGATTAAGTAGGGCCGGTTGCTGCCGGTCGAATCGGGAAGCCGTCGGCGACGACCGGTAGGAACCGGCCCTGCCTGATGTCAATCAGTTCATGCTCTAGTTTATTGTTTTCACCGCCCCCGTCATAGCAGGGATCCGACCATTGTGGGGGAGCGTAGATCGTCATAGAATTCGCGGTCTGATATTTCAGTTTTTCGCAATTTCCAAATCCGCTTTGCCCAAATTTGAGTCCAATATGTCCCGTCGTTTTGTCAACCAATTAGCTGATGGTGAGTCCGTTGATCAGGTGTTCCTGGCATCCGAGAAACAGCTGCGCACCAACCGCAACGGTAATTACTACCTGCAGCTAAGGCTGTCTGACAGAACAGGTTCGGTCACGTCGATGCTGTGGAACGCTAATGAAAAGCACTACGAATCGTTCAACAATGGCGACTACGTCCACGTCAAGGGAACCTCGCAGGTCTACAACGGCGGCATGCAAGTGCTGGCCAAAGACGTCCGCAAGTCAGACGATAGTTCGATCGACGAAGATGATTTCGTCACCTTGGCCTCGGCCTCGATCGACAAAATGGTAGCTCGGGCCAGTGAATTGCTGCGTGGGATGTCGAACGTTCATTTGCTTAATCTGGCCGAGTGTTTTTTGGTCAGCGAAGAGATCATGGCGGGGCTACGAGCGGCGCCGGCGGGAATCAAGAACCATCACGCCTACCACGGCGGTCTGCTGGAACACGTTTTGTCATTGATGGAAGTCGCCGCTTTGGTCGGCCCGCATTACCAAGGCGTCGATGTGGACGTGCTGTTGATGGGGGCGTTCATCCACGATATCGGGAAAATTCGCGAGCTGACTTATTCACCGGATCTCGGCTATTCGGATTCAGGACAGTTGCTGGGGCACTTGGTGCAAGGCGTTTCGATTTTAGATCAAGTGATCGGTGAAACCGAAAAGCAATCCGGCGAAAAATTCCCAGAGGATTTGGCGAATCACTTGCGGCACCTGATCGTTTCGCACCACGGGTCGTATGAGTTCGGCAGCCCGAAGTTGCCGATGACGCTGGAGGCAATCACGCTGCACCAGTTGGATAACTTGGATGCGAAGATCAACAGTGTGAAGCAATTGATCGAAGAAGACGTCAATAAAGACAGTTCGTGGACGGTCTACAATCCGTCGATGGGCCGCAAGTTTTACAAAAGCTGATCGGCCAGGCGGCAGCGGGCGGCGGTTGGCCAGAGGCCCGTCGCTCGAATCTTTATCGCCCCAGGAGAACGGCAAAGTCAAAAATTTCGTGCGAAGTGCAATTCGGGAGGTCGAAGCTCCGACCGAGACCTGTTTGATTTCGTAGGTTTCAGGCTGAGCCTAAACCTCCCTGTTCACGCGAAAATCGACTTTGCAGTTCTCCTGTTGATCGTCCCCAATCGTTTGATGGGCTCGGGTTCTGCGGCTCTCTTCAAGGCCCTCTCGTCGGCGATGCGCGGTCACTCTGAGAGCAATGCACGATCAGGATATGGATCGCTGACTTTGTGTTTTTAGGTGCCCGACCACCGGAATGGGAACTTAATCAACATTCATAGCCACTAAATTTGTTTGGGCACGCTTTAATAGCTGTAAAAAGCACCTCCGATTACTACACTTTGAATATGAAAGAAAACACAGAAATAAAAAAACGGATTCTCGACCTTGTCCTGGCCGGTAATTACCAGCCGCTCAAACCGCGTGCGATCGCAAAAAAATTAAAGCTGGTGGAAGAAGAAAAACAGGTGCGGCGTTCCATCAAACAACTGGTGCGCGAAAAGAAAATTGCTTTCGCCGCCAACCACATGGTCACCAAACCCAAGGCGAAAAATCAAAAGGCGCACAAGCCCGGTTTGGCTGCCGTGCAACATTCCACGCCCGATATTGAATTAGAGCCGAGCCCCAAGGCTTCTAAGAGGACGGCTGGGATTAAGGCGAAGGCAAAAACAAAACCTGACTCCAAGCGAAAGCCGAAACCCGCAAGCGATCGGCCCAAGGCCTCCAAAACAACCAAGTCCAACGAAGTCATCGGCACCTTTCGCAAAGCAGCGGGTGGATTTGGATTTGTGACGCCCGAAGATTCCACGGCCACCGATCGTTCCGAGGACATCTTTATCCCCAAAACGAAGACGCTGGACGCGGCCCATTTAGACACCGTTTTGGTGCGTGTGTCGCGTGGAAGATCTGCGTCGGGACGCGACAAACGGAAAAAAGTCCAACACAACCGAATGTCCGGACGCATCATCAAAGTCATCCAACGCAAAACGCACCAGTTTGTCGGTAGCTACTGCGTCAGCGGTGACGACGGGTTTGTGGTGGTCGATGGTGGAACGTTTGATTCGAGCATCATGGTCGGTGATGCGAGCGCTAAAAACTGCAAGGTGGGTGATAAAGTCGTCGTCGAAATGGTGCACTTCCCTACCGCCAATTCTGTTGGCGAAGGCGTCATCGTTGAAGTGCTGGGAGACCGCGGCACACCCGGCGTCGATACACTGATGATCATCCGCGAATTTGGTTTGCCAGAAGATTTCCCTGAAGAAGTGCTCGACGACGCCCGCAAACAAGCGGATCTGTTTGACGAAGCGATTAAGGATGGCCGAACGGATTTTACCAACACCACCGTCGCGACGATCGACCCCAAAACGGCGCGCGACTTCGACGATGCGATTTCGCTGGAGAAAATTGAAAACGGTCACTGGAAATTGGGCGTGCATATTGCCGACGTTTCACACTTCGTTCCCTATCGTTCGGATCTGGATAACGAAGCCTTCGCGCGCGGGACCAGTGTTTATTTGCCTGACCGCGTCATTCCAATGTTGCCTGAGATCATCTCCAACAATCTGGCCAGTCTCCAACCGGACCGTGTGCGGTACACGATGACGGCGATCATCGAATTCAACGCCGAAGGTGTGCCGATCGCGACCGACCTTCATCGCGGTGCGATTAAGTCCGCGCACCGGTTTAACTACGAAGAGATTGATGATTATTTGGAAAATGACAAACCTTGGAAGAAGAAACTGACGCCGGAGGTGTTTGAGTTAGTTCGCAACATGCATACCCTCGCGATGACGCTGCGGAAACGCCGGATGGACAACGGTTCGATCAACCTTGTGCTGCCAGAAGTCGTGATTGATTTAGATGACGACGGTCGTGTCAGCGGTGCTCATACAACCGAAAACACCGAAAGCCATCAGGTCATCGAAGAGTTTATGCTGGCCGCTAATGAAGCGGTGGCTCAGTACTTGGTGGATGAGAAGTTGTATTTGCTTCGCCGGATCCACGAACAGCCCAGCGAAGCGAAGCTGACGGAGTTGACTCAGTTTGTAAAACAGTTGGGCATCGATTGTGGCAGTCTTCAGGATCGCTTCGAACTCAAACGAGTCGTCGAAGATACCGAGCATCTGCCTCAGAGCTATGCGATACACTTCGCGATTTTGCGCAGCATGCAGAAGGCGATCTACAGCCCCAAAGAGGCCGGTCACTTCGCCTTGGCCAGCGAAGCCTATTGTCACTTTACGTCGCCGATTCGGCGGTATCCGGATCTGGTCATCCACCGTATGGTCGGAGATCTAATCGACGGGAAACGACCGCCGGCTGATTTCGATCGGCTCTCCGCGACCGGAAAGCATTGCAGTGATCTGGAAAAACGGGCCGCTGATGCCGAACGCGAATTGAAGAAGTTGAAGTTGCTCAGCTTCATGGAGAAACGCGTCGGCGAAACGTTGACGGCGATCGTCACGGGCGTCGAAGCGTTTGGCATCTTTGCTCAAGGTGTCGAAATCCCGGCCGAGGGTTTGGTGCCGGTGTCGAAACTGCCGCCGGATAAGTACCAGTTTGATCGCCCCTCCAAAACGCTCAACGGGTTCCGTTCGCAGAATCAATTCCGTCTGGGGGATCGTGTTGAGGTTCAAGTCGATCTGGTAGACCTTGATAAACGGATTATGGAGTTCAAACTGATCCGGACGTTGGATCAGGTTTCGCCGACAGCGATTCCCAAGGGGAAGGTTAAAACGAAGACCAAGCCGAAATCCAAAGCAAAGCCAAAGCGTAAGTCGAAGTCAAAGCCCAAGGACAAGGCCGCCGAAAAGGGAAAGGCGAAACCAAAGGGTGATAAGACGAAGGCAGTAAAACCGAAACCCAAACGTGCCAAGGACAAGTTAAAGGCCAAGGACAAAAAGGGCGCGAAGAAGAAACCTAAGAAAAAGAAGCCAAAGAGTTAGTCAGTTTTTTTCCGAGGGCTGGCAGTTCTGCTGTGGGAGCTTGAATGCCGATGCCAGAATCGTTGCCTGTTTCAGTACACTCAGTTATCGCCCGACCAGGGCGGCTAAGTATTCTTTGATTGCTAGTGTTGAGTGATCCAAATTCTCTGACGATGGAATAATCCAATCCGATGACACCGTCGGATAGCGCGAAAGAAAATCGGCCGGGATGGGCGTGGCGTCGATGCCAGTCGCTTTGGCCAATCGCATCGCGCGTTTCAAATGCCAGGCACTGGTGATAATGCCAATACGTTGTGCATCGGGATGATTGGCCAACCATTTTTTTAGCTGCTGCATTTCTTGGGACGTGTTCGCGCCGGGGATGGTGTCGATGGATTCTGGCTCAATTGCCAGTTTGACCAGTATCGCTTTGGATTCTTCTGCCGTGTCTAGGTCGTCATCGGATGAGATATAGGTCTGAGTACCGGTGCAGATGATTCGATCCGTTTTGCCGGCTAAAAATAGTTTGGCCGCCATTGCGATCCGTTCGCCCGAACGCGCCAATTGAGGTTGAGCGTTAGCGTTGGTCGTTGTCCCACCGCCCAACACCGCGACGACATCCAGCGGTTGCAAATCGGCTGGCTCGAAGCCGAGAAACGGTCGTTCTAGGTTCTTCACCAGCGCGTTGGCGACGAAGAAGTTTCCAAATCCCCAAACCAGCATCAGGGCTATTCCAGCGCCGATCGCAGTTTTGCGTTGTCCTAAGCAGAAGCAAATGTAGACCCACGCCAACAAGATCAACCAGACAAGCCCTACCGGCATCGCCAACGCGGTGAGACTTTTTTCAACGATCGTGATCCCAAAAGCAGCGTAGGCAACGGCGATCGCGAGAGCGCAGACGACCAGTGGCGGCAGCAAGTGACCGGTGGGGCTGAGTTTCACTGTGGGCGGCGATGCGGCGATCGGTGGCTCCTTGGTTTAGCGACGTAGGCAATACAATATATT
>CAYOZV010000143.1:0-449 GCA_964408465.1 uncultured Pirellulaceae bacterium | reverse complement strand
TATTCTTGTTGCCAGAGGATGCACAATATAGCGGTAGTGGACCAAGCCACGAGTCCCGCCACTCCAAGAAAATCGCCACCACGCGCGAAGCGATGTTTAAACGGATGCTTTTTTCGTTGATGATTTTTAGGAAAAATGAGCACGTTTATCCTTTGGTTGGACCAGTGGCGCGGTCCACTACCCGCGCGACAGCGCTAAGCACTCTGGAAAGAAGCCGCGCCGGCACTTACCCTAACGGCTTGACTGCCGCGTTACACAAGGAACAATTTCATGGGTTCGAATGAAACCGATCCACTTTTAGATACCTCAACAGACGATCCGATTGAAAGTGGCCACCCATTGGCCGACCACCAATCCAAGATTGACCAACTGCGGGCGTGCGGTCGTCCGTTTCACCAACGCGGTTGGAGCGTCGGCACCAGTAGCAATTACAGCGTCGTCACCAGCAG
>CAYOZV010000142.1:0-11877 GCA_964408465.1 uncultured Pirellulaceae bacterium | reverse complement strand
TGGATTTTGGATTTTGGATTTTGGATTTTGGATTTTGGATTTTGGATTTTGAAATCAGAAATCAGAAATCAGAAATCAGAAATCAGAAATCAGAAATCAGAAATCGGAAACGCCATCCCCTTATTCGATCAAACCCATGATAACGCAAAATGCCGCTCCAAACACATCCGCGATCCCCTTGCTCAAACAAAGCCACGCTTCCACAATGAGATTTTGTGATTAGGGCCAAGCAATGGAGCGGTGGTATTCAATTCCGGGTTTCTACGACCCGATGAGCAGCCTTTCGCATTTGGTTGGAGCAGCGCTGTTTCTGCTGCTGACGCCGATGCTACTTTGGAGTGCCCGAAGTAACCGTCGAAACTTTTGGTTCAGCTTTCAGTTCGCCTTCGCGGTTTTGCTGTTGCTGTCGATGAGCTTTGTTTATCACATGATGGCCACCGGTGGCACCGCCCGAGCCGTCATGCTGCGTTTGGACGTGGCGGCTATTTTTGTGCTGATCGCGTCCACGTTTACGGCAATGCATGGCATGTTGTTTGTTGGTTGGAAACGTTGGGCGATGATTGCGATCCTGTGGGGGATCGCCGTCACGGGTATCACGCTTCGCACCATTTACTTTAATAGTATTCCGCCGATTCTCGGTGACGGGATTTTTCTTTTAATGGGTTGGGTGGGAGCCTTTTCCAGTTGGTTGGTGTGGCAGCAATACGGCTGGACAGCGGTCGGTCCCATCTTTTGGGGCGGCCTGTTCTATACCATCGGAGCGATCATTAACTCCCAATCTGGCCTTGTTGTCATCGATAAAGTTTGGGGCCCGCATGAAACATTCCACCTCTTCGTGCTGGCCGGGATCGGTACGCACTGGGCCTTCATCTGGCGTATCGCCGACCCGTTTACCCCTTTAGCGCCGCGAAAATAAAGCCTAAGTAAATCTATCGCGTGCCAAACCCCTTCACTCATCTTTTGGTCTAGGTCTTGCCCGCTGCTGAAGCGGCAGAGCGTCCGTTGGAGACGCCGATACCTTTGTTAAGGAATCGTGCATTAGTCCTCCTGATCGGTTTCGACTTCGAAGTGAACCGAAGTGACGGTCAGTCCCGGATGCTTGGCGAACGCTATTATGTTTTCAGCCTTTAACATGGTCTTGGGGATGTTGATCGCGATGGGAGCAAACAGGTGGTTGATGTCGCGTGTCCAATTTTGCTGAACATCGGCTGACTTTTGGTTGACGGTCAAATGAAATGGTTTGTCCAAGCCTCCCTTGCACTGAACGCCGATGATCAGTTTTGCTTTTGCGACTGCCTCGAAATTTGGAATCTGAATTTTAAATTCGTCCTTCGGTAGCTCATTCAAACTGACAGCCGTCTGAGCTGCATAGTGAAACTCGCGCCGCGTCGTTCCGGTCGGCTTGAGTGCATCGCTCAGTTCGATCGTCACGACGGTCGTCTCTTCGACATCGACTTCGACGCCGGCCAGATCGCTGAGCACATTGGTGTCTTCGAAGTGGACTTTGCCGTCGCGGTAATACAGCCGTTTTTGACGAATTGATTCGATCGACTCGTTGGCGATTCCCAAAAGGTTCACTTCGACGCGCTGTCCGCCCATGTTGGTTAATGCGACGTGGATCTTGTCGCCATCATGAAGGGCCGTCACGTCCAACCATTTCCTAGAATGATTAATCGGTAATCGACGACCATCAAAATCACGCCACAATTCAAAGAAATAAGTCACCGGTGTCGGCTGAAGCAATTCCACCGGTCCCGAAACCTTAGCGCCGTTCTTGGGAATAAACGCGGCGTTTCCGCTTGTTGGGTCCCAGTGAACGCTTAGAAACGCGAACGGAACACTCATGTCGATCTCGTGAGGGCGCTGCAGAAACTTGTGCGTGTAAGCGCTCCACGATCGTAGCCTCAACCAATAGTCGCTCGGTCCGCTGCCCGGTTGCAGCGATCCACATTCGGTAATGAGGATTGGCCGAACGTTGTCGGTTCCATGCATGTGGGCGGCAAACATATCAAGGATCGCTTCCAGGCGACCGGTCAGGTAATTCGAATAGGTCGATTCCCTGCGCTGCCAAACGCCGATCGTGTTGAAGTCTTCGTAAAAATGGTGCGAATAGAAATCAAGTTTACCCTTGGTGGCATCCATAAACTTGCGTTGGCTTTTGTAAAGCGCAAAATCTTTAATCTGAAGCTGCATCCAAGCCGAACTTGGCCCGCCCACCTTTGTGCCCGGTGCTTGGCGGTGAACTTCATCGGCGACTCGGTTGTGAAAATCGGCCAATAAATCCCAGGAATTATCTGCCCAGTGATAGTCCCATTCGGATTTAATCGTTGACTCGTTTTTGACTTCCCACCAAGTTGCCGTTCGACCGCCGTCTTTAATCTGGTCCGCAATCACCGCTCCCGCCAACTCCGCCGCGGCGTCAAAATGTTCGACCTTTGGTGTTCCGCGCCCAACATGCTTGATCGACATGAAATCGGGCCAGTTATCAAGGCACATCGCGTAGTCAATGTTTTGAAACGGCTTGATGGCGGTCGTAACGGTGGGCGTCGAATCGTACTTATCGAAGAAGGAAAGATCGGCAAATCCCTTTTTTGTTTTCGATTCTTTCAACTTCGGCTGCTTCGCCGAATAGCCCTTCACCAGGGCATACTGCATCTTCGAAATTTGCCGGCCTGGTCGGAATCCACGCCCGTGAGCCCACTCTTGTGCCGAACGATGATGCAGTCCCGGTCTGGCGTAGTAACGAAAGAAACGTTCACGTTCGAGGTCGATGTGCCCTGCCACCGAGAGCTCCCGCGTGGTATCGATTTGGACGTCAACTTTCACAACGGGGTGTTCGTCGCCAAGATTGCGAAAAGGAATGTCGTCAAACTCGGTGCGAAGCTTGCCTTGGGAACTGAACGCGACTTCGGTGATGGTCACCGGTCCGGTCGTTTTTGCGGTCAAGACGATCTTTGGATCGCCAACGTTTGGAAGCGGCAGCGATCCCATCTGCACGCGGTAGATGTTTGGCTTCTGCATGCTGTGATGCATCGTCGAATTCGGCTGGTACGGTTCGAGCGAAAGATTACCGACTCGGTCGAGATTCTCTCCGCGCAGTATCAGATGACGAAACATGCTGGCGATTCTCTGGGCGCCCTCGGGCAATTCAATCACCAGATCCCCGATGGCCTCGATGCGTTCGGTACTAACGACGATCTCTTTAAGAATCTTTTTGTCGTCGGAGTAGTCGCACTTGCGATCCTTCGCGAAGTCACTGAGCAGGAATTCGTGAGCAGATTTCCTGAGCTGTCCTTCGGTGCTGAGTTCTTGAGCGCGGGCACCGTTTTGAATGACCGAATGAAATGTCATGGCAAGAAAAAAAACGAAAAGGTGGATTGGTGATTGTTTCATGCGGTTTGAACTAATGGACGTTGCTGTTGAAAGATGTAGGCAGAGACGAATCCGGTGTCAGTTCTTGAACTTGATTCCAAAGGCATACGCAGCATCACAAGGTTTATTGCCGTCCGTTTTGATGACCAACGCGTCTTCGGTTTGCGTCCACTTGATCTGGCCAGAACCGCTAATGAATTCGACCGACGCGATCGAGCGAGGTTCATGAGGATTGCCCGTTCGCAGTGACTCAATTCGAAAGGTGCCGTCTTTAGGCCAAGCAAGTGAGGTGGCGTAAAGAACATCGTCCTTGGCCGTGAAACGTATGTCAGCGGCGACGGACTCCACATCGTCATATTCGGTGTGATGTTTGTTCTTGTGTTTGGTTTTTCCGGCCGCGAATTTTGCCGGGCCTTCACCGTAAATTTTCCACGGCCGAGTCCCGTAGATCACTTCGCCGTTGACCTTCAACCACTTCCCGAAATCTCTGAGGATTGCGGATTCATTATCGCCGATCGTTCCGTCTGGCTTAGGGCCGATCGAAAGCAACAGGTTGCCATTCTTGCTTACGATATCAACCAGTTCATCAATTAAAAAATCAGACGATTTGTAATTCTCATTGATGATCCAAGTCCACGACACCTTGCCGACGGCGGTGTCGGTTTGCCATGGCAGCGCACTGGTCTCGGTGCGGCGGCCGCGCTCAATGTCCAAAACCATCAGGTCCTCTGGAAATGATTCCAGCCGCATGTTTTTGTCCTGGAAGACGACTCCCTTGTTCCAATCAAGCCCCTTGTTGTAGTAATAGGCCATGATTTTTTTGTGCACTGGGATGAAGCCAGGCTTATCCAGCCCAAAATCGAACCAGAGAATGTCCGGTTCGTACTGATCAACAATGTCGGTCGTCCGGTCCCACCAATGATCGAGAAACTCCTGAGTCGGGGGATCTTCTGGTTTAACTTTCGTGCCGTACAGATCCTCGAACTCAGGATCGTTGGTGTCGAAGGAGGAATCCCACTTGGGATAGTATTCTCGATTCCATGCGAAGTGGGATGATAAACCAACTTTGAGATCTTCTGCCCGGGCGGCGTCCACCAGTGATCGCATGACGTCACGTTTGGGACCGACGTCCACTACATTCCAACGCGTATGCTTAGAGGCGTACATCGCATAACCGTCATGCATCTCCGCGACGGGTACGATGTAGCGTGCGCCGGATTCTTTGAACAGCGCGATCCATTTTTCAGGATCGTACTTCTCCATCTTGAATCGTGGAAAGAAGTCTTTGTAGCCAAACTTCGATGGATGACCAAAATGTGATTCGTGATATCGGCGGCAGTCCACACCCTTGGTGACATATTGATTTTTCCCATACATCCACCTGCCGTATTTATCGTTTCCCACTTGCGGAACCGACGCGGGGCCCCAGAAAACAAAGATTCCAAACTTCGCATCGCGAAACCATTGGGGGCATTGGTAATGGCTTCGGATGGATTCCCAATCCGGTTGGTAACGAAAGTCGTCCTGACCATAAAGTTGGCCGGTGATTAACGCGCACAGGAGTACCAGCAAAGCGCGTAACTGATTTTTGCAATTCATGAATGTTCCACGGTAGGCAAACGAATCGTTGCACAGAAGAATGTTTGTTAATTGTTAACATTCTAGCTGCGATGATCCGCGGAGACCATGGCGGGAACCTGAATTGCGGAGGCGCAAAATTTCTACTGGGCCTAATTATGTCCTTGGACAGCAGTAACCCTTTTGCGGGTTTGCTCCTTGGCGTTTGGGCCTATTTGCCCATGCCATTAAGCCGCGCGGGAAATCGAAAGCGGCTGCGTAGTGTCTCGGTTCACATCTTCATACGATTGGTAGAACCGATGAAGAATGAACTCGTGTGCCAACTGTTGGTTGACCGTCGTGGAAGGGGCCGAGATAAAACCGGCTTTATGAAAAGCCCGTTCAGATGCAAGGTTCCCTGGCTTCACTTGTGCCACAATTTGTTGTACGTTTCTTTCTGCTTTGAACAGCGCGGATGTTGATTTTTCAATCAAGATCGTGCCAAGTCCGCGGGCTCGATGCCCCTGCCCGACGACGATGCCGATCTTGACCGAATTCAGCGTCTCACTGGTGAAGTCGATTTGAATCTTGCCGATCGGAGTGCCTTGCCGATCTTCGGCCATCAGTAAAATTCGGTCGGGCATCGAAATACTGCGGGAGAGCCACTGCTGGTGTTCGTCGGGTTGAATGATCGAACTGGCAAAGGAAACCGACCGAACTTCTGGATCATTTCGCCAGCCCAGCAGTACTTCAGCGTCGTCCATTGTCGCGTTACGGAACTCGAGTAATTCGCTGTACATCGCGCGAGCGACACGATTGACGCCACGTCCGTCGATTAGTTTTTTTCCCGCATCGGACATCGCCTGCCGCTGAGGGGCATCGTCGATGATCGTTTTAATAAACTTGGAAAGCACGTTCTTCTCATTTTTGCCGGTGCCGCGTTGTACCTGAGCGGCTTTGAAGCGGCACAGCGTGTTGCGTTTGGCAAGATCCTTCACAACGGGGACTTGATTTTCGGCGGTAGGGATCGCGATGGCGGGAATGCCCAGTTTCGCCAGTTCGTAGCACGTGCTGCCGCCAGCGGTAATCGCCAGATCTGCGTTCCGCATCAACACGTCCATTCGGTCAACATTGCGATGAATGCGGAATCTGAATTCAGATGTCCGCTCAAACGTTCGCAGGGTTTGCTCGTGAGCAAAATTAGGTCCGGTGACGCAATCGACAATTAGATCGGCCGCGCGGCAACCATCAATTTGCCCCAACGCTTGCACTACGGGCAACGTAAAGTTCTCGGTGTCGCTCCCGCCCATGGTGACCAGAATTCTCTTGGCGGTCCCACGAACTTTTTGCTTCTGCGTTTTATCGTTCTGCTGGCGATCAAACTCCGGCTTCAACATCGTGTATCGGATGCCGCACAGAACTTTGGTGTCTGGTAATTCGTGATAGCGCGATGCATCGGCGTAAGCATTTTGATTGAGAACCATGTCTGCGTTGAAGTGCGTGCCATGCCCAAAATCATCAACAACCATCAACAGCGAGGTGTCAGGTTTTACCAACCCTTGATAGTGGTCATCGAAGCAATATCCGTCCAGAACCAGCCAATCCGCATTGCGATCGGTTGCTAGGTTGTGTGTTTCATTAGCGTCGTCTTCTGAACCCCGTTCTGCGGTGACCAATATTAGCTCACAACCGAGGTCGGTGATCTTTCGAGCGATCGTTCCAGGGATATCGCCCACGGCGAAGGAGACGCCAAAACCCAGCCGCCGACAACCGCCGGCTAAGGCCAGCATCCGCATCAAGTGCCCCGAGCCAACGTCGGCGCCGCTGCCTGGGCGGATGAGAACTCGGTTTTTTTTGACGGCCATCAAGCCACCTTTTTTTGGACGGTTTGCGAGTTTTGACTCAACCATTGTGGATTCAACGCGTAGGCATCTAAGACCTGACGCCAGTGAAAGTGTTGATGCCCAAAATGCTGGTAGATTTGATTCACCAACTGCAAGTCCGCGCTGTTACCGACGGCCCAACGCAAGTGTGAATGGTTCTGACGCGGTTGTACGCTGCCGATTCGATAGAGCGCAGGGTTTTGGTAAATCTGCGACGTTACCTGTTCCCGTTGACCCCTGTCGCGGGCCAGTCGGTTGGCCAGTTCCAGCGTTGCAAAGGTGAAAGCTTCGACGTCGAGGCCACGCGGATACATGCGGTTGGGAAAAAAGTTGCAGGCGTAATCAAGAAAAGGATCGTTTTCCAGTTTGATGACGACCTGTTCAATTAAACCCGGGTCAATCAAGGGGCAGTCGGCCGTGATTCGGATGACGCGATCGGCTTCGAATTTTGTTGCCGCTGCGACGAATCGATTGAGCACATCCAAGTGATCACCGGCGAAAACCGAGTAACCAAAATCGCGACAGTGATTAACGATCGTCCGGTCGATCGGCAAATCCGAGGTCGCCACGACCACTTCGTCGATGTATTGGCTGCGTTTGACTCGCCGCACGACGCGATCGAGCATGGTCATTCCGTGAACGTCGCGCATGGCTTTCCCCGGAAGCCTTGAACTTCCCATGCGGGCTTGGATGATGGCGACGTTTTTCATGCTGCGTCGAGTGATTGGTGATGAATCAGTTAGTCAACGAACGAAGCGCATACTCCGTCCGAATTTGGAGGGAAGGATACTGAGCAAGCAGCTGAGATAGAGATCTTTTAAGAAGATCGAAGACGCGCAATAGAAGCAGCGGCTGAGAACGATTTGCGCGACCGACAATTGATGCCGGACAGTTTTTAAAGCAGAACATCCTTGTTCCTTTTCATCGGCGTCCTGCCGATATTGTCTAACGGCAATGCCGCAGAGAAATTCAAGAACGGCAAATGTAACCAACGCCGTAGTGCGGAACAAGAGGAGTCCATGCTGTCACTTGGGTGGTCGTTGACGCGTCTCCGGCCGACGTTGGGCCGTAACGTTAAACACTGACAATCGCGGTTTTCTTCATCGCAGTTTCATTAATCGCAGTTTTAATGTTTTCATCGACTATTTTTTCAGCAGGCGTCGTTTGCTGAGGCTGTTCCGTAGGCGTTTCCAACGAGAAATTCGTGGCGCGGCGGCGCCAGTGCCCTCGTCTTTGCCAGAACAAACGGACATGATGTTCTCCAGCGTGTACTGGTCTGCGATTTCATGACGCGCGATGTGATCGGGATGAATGATTTCCGCCATCGGATACGCAGGCAAACTGGCCAACCGTGACTCCGCGTCGGTCGTGTGAGTGGCGGTTTCACCGAAACCAATGTTCGTGACCAAGTTCTGATCAGGCAAGACGGTTAACCCGTTTGACTTCCAGCAGGCATAGGTCCATGGGAAATCCCAGGTGTCGATCAGGCCGGCGTGTTGGTTGTCCATCACCTGCCCCCAGTGATTTTGATCGGTCGCGGAGGGGAAAATGTCATTGAAGAAATTTTTCATTCGGCGCTGCGGCCAGTCTTGGACATCGACATCAAAATGTTGCCACGCTCGTTTCCAGGTTGCCCATCCCCAGATGTGAGTCCAGTGAGAGAAGTAGTAGCTGGCATCGGTTCGAGAGGTGGGCTGAAAATTATTGCCACTGATCATCATGATCTGTGGATTATCACGATAACGGTTCAGCAGTTGGACGCAATAGTTGAAAAAAGTAGGATCCGGCAAACAGTCATCTTCCAAGATGATCAGTTCCTCAGCATGTTCAAACGCCCACGTGATCCCCGTGGCAATGCGTGCTTTGCAGCCCAAATTTTCATCGGCGAAGTTCGTTTTCACTTCGCAGTCCCAGTCGACGTCTTGGAGGACGGCCCGCGATTGCAAGACTGCCGCCGGTTCGCCTGTTCGATCTGGTCGAGGTCCGTCGCTGACCACCAGCAGCATTTTAGGCCGCGCCGCGCGGATGCGTTCAAACACCTGCCGAGTCAACTCGGGGCGATTGAAGATGCAAAATAGAACCGGAACGTCGAGCATGGGAATCGGTGGGGATCCATAAATTCGTATTGTTGGCTCTTAGCCGACACAAGTGCGCGTGGCGTGGGCGGGCTAAAAGCACACCCCTCGTTTCGCCAACTTATCAGCGTCTTCATCTGGCTCCAATGCGAATTTAACCCACAAAAAAGCGATGCCAATTCGTGCTGGCAACAATATGATCCGCGGCAGATTCTATTTACGCAAAAACCCACATTTGATACACGTAAGATACGCGGTTCATCACGAATCATCCCACCATCGATCTTGTCATGAAACTTCTGAAAAGAAAAACCTCAAAACGAAAGCAATCTGCCACTCAGCCCGCGCACGCGGAACAGCAATTGGCGATTCGTTTTCCTGATGCTTTGCCGTGGCAGATAAAAATTATGGAATCGGTGCAAGCGGTGACGATGACGTCGCCCGAACGTATTTTCGCCCTGATCACCGCCGTGGTTTACGTTTGCGAAAACGATATTCCCGGTGACTTTGTTGAATGTGGCGTCTGGAAGGGGGGAAGCTCAGCCGCGATTGCAAAAACGCTGGTCCATCTCCAGGCAACCGACCGCACGCTGTGGATGTACGATACGTTCGAGGGGATGTCCGAACCGACCGCAGCGGACGTTGACTTCCTTGGCCAGACGGCGGATCAACTTTTAGACCAGCAAGACATCGCTGAATCGACCAGCGTCTGGTGTCGATCACCATTGGATGAAGTCAAATCCACGATGCAGGCCACGGGTTTTCCTCAGGAACAAATTCGGTTCGTGCAAGGACGCGTCGAAGAAACATTGCCGCAGGATTCGCCGAGTCGAGTCGCTTTGCTGCGGTTGGACACCGACTGGTATGAGTCAACCAAGTGCGAACTGGAAATACTATTTCCCAATATGTCATCCGGCGGGGTCCTGATTATCGACGACTATGGTCACTGGCAGGGGTGCCGCAAAGCCGTTGACGAATACTTTGCGGATCATCACATTTCGATGTTGCTCAACCGTATCGACTACACTGGTCGCATTGGTATTTTTTGTCCTAAGCAGGACCAACATGCCTAACAAACGCAACCAAGTTAACTACCTCACCCCGACCAGTTCGATGCTCAATGTTGGCTGTGGCCGAAGGTACGATCGCCGCTGGGTGAATCTTGATTTGTCATCGCGCGATGCATCGGTGGTGCAATACGATGTCAATGACGGCATTCCCTTCGCCGATGGTTCTTTCGATGCCGTCTACCACTCGCACGTCTTGGAGCATTTGAAACCCGATCAGGGGCAACGTTTGCTGGCCGAATGCTTCCGAGTGCTGGCTCCCGGCGGCGTCCTCCGGATTGTCGTCCCCGACCTCGAAAAGATCGCTCAGCTGTATCTGCAAAAGCACGAACAGGCATGGGCGGGCGATGAAACGGCCGCCGTCGATTACAACTGGATGAAGTTGGAGCTGTTGGATCAATTGGTCCGCGACCAATCCGGTGGACGGATGGGGCCCTACATGGCCAGTTCGGCAATTCAAAATTCGGATTTCGTTCGTCAACGTGTCGGCGATGAATTTTCGCTGTGTCAGGCGTCGACGAAAATAGAGACCGAACGGAAACCGTCGCTGTTCATGCGTTTGCGGTCTGGTACAAGATCCTTTCGCGAGCGCTGGGCGCGGCGTTGCGTGCGATGGCTGCTGGGGAGAGAGAAGGCGGCGGCACTGCGTGAGGGGCTGTTTCGAGGGCAGGGAGAAATTCACCGCTGGATGTACGACCGATATTCTCTTCGGCAGCTGTGCCAAGACTGTGGATTCGAAACATTCAACGTTTGCACTGCCTTTGAAAGTCGCATCCAAGACTATGTGCAGTATCAATTAGACGCCGACCGGAACTCAATTCGCAAACCGGATTCGCTGTTTATCGAATGCGTCAAACCCGTCACCGCTTCGGTAACCAAACCATCGCCACCGACTGAAACCGCCGGCCAAGATCAGGTTTCGGCGAAAGTCGCGTAGATGACGCGTCCACGACGCCAATACCATGTCGGCAAGGAAAATCGCGTCAACCTTGACCAATCGCCCCATCTACTTCGCACTGTTGTGTCGACTTGCCATGATACTCCTCCAATTATCGGATGAGTTATTGGCAGGCGTTTCTCCGGTTAATTCTCGGAGCGCGAAAACGACGGCATTGCGGTTTCGGTTTGGCGATTGGATGATTCGTCTGGCCGCCTGATGCGCTTCCTTGGCAGTCAGCTTTTTCTGCTGAACGACAAAATCAAACCTCTGCTCGCGCGGCCAGGGACCGGCGTTCTCGACAGGCAGCACGACAGAAAAATCTTGTTCCAGATACGTAATGTCGGCTCGGACCGCAAAAGGAACGTCGGTTGCACCGCCCGTCGGATCGTAGTACAGCGGAGGAAGAGGCCTGCTTGAATGCGGGATCAGCCCTCTCACTGAATCGGTTTGGCTGATCGAAGGCGCGTGACACAGCAAGCAATTTTTCATGTGATTGATGCCCACCAGTTCGCGCTGTACGAATCGGCCATCGCTATGCACGGGAGATTGTGGATGAGGCAAATCGAGCATGTCGATTAAGGCGGGAATCGCATCCATGTCATTCAATCGCACCAAAGCCTCGGCGCTATGTTCGGCCACGACGTGCCATGGATAATTCAAACCCTGAAGCAAGGGCTGCCGAAATTTTTCAGGCGGGACATTGGCCAGTCCTTCGATGGCCGCTTCGCGCACCTCCGGTTGGAGGTCAAATTTGGCTTTGTCTACCAGTATCTCCACCGCTGTATCAGAGCCAGATTTTCGCAGTGAATTTATCATTTCCAGACGTAAACGCGGGTGGTCAATCTGCAGAATCTGGTCAATCGTTTTCAGCTTCTGCGACGCGGGGTTCTCCGCATGGTCTTGGAGGCAAAACGAAACCATCTGTTTGATCGACAGGTTTCGTAGGGCATCGTTCTGAGCCGCATCCCGACTGCCGAGGCTGC
>CAYOZV010000141.1:0-11880 GCA_964408465.1 uncultured Pirellulaceae bacterium | reverse complement strand
GTCGGGACTTTTGTGATCTTCTACCGCTTCTGTTTTCGTCTCTCGGGCTCTGCCACATAAACGGCCAGCGACTTATAGGGCAGGGTGTGGCTGCCGGAGGCGGTTAGCCCCGGGCCGTCTAAGTCGGGATAGATATCCTTGGGGGCCTCCAACGACGTGTCGATGAACAGTCGCCACTCTTTAGATTTTGCGATCGTGGGGATCATGAACCGGCATCCCATGTGACTGGAATTGAACAGCAGCAACACGTCGCGACCGATGCGTTTGGGGTCTTCCTCTTTACACGGCGCCGACAGCAAGCAGATGATCGGCAATTCACCCGAGTGCCAATCGACCGCCACGCCCAGCGGACTGTACCAACTGACGTCCGACCACCCATCGCTGCCCTCGGGTACACCGGAGAGGTAACTCTGGCGCCGAATCGTGGGTTGGTTCTTGCGGAACTCGATCAGGCTGCGGCAGAACCGAACCATCTCCGCATTCTCCTTCATCACCTCCCAGTCCAACCAACTGATTTCGTTGTCCTGACAGTAAGCATTATTATTGCCGTTTTGCGTGCGCCGGAATTCGTCGCCTGCCACCAGCATCGGCACTCCCTGAGACAGCATCAGCGTCGCCAGCATGTTCTTGATCTGGCGCGAGCGCAGCCCGTCGATGATCGGCTGTTTGGTGGGCCCTTCGACGCCAAAGTTTTCGCTGTGGTTGTTGTTGTCGCCGTCGCGATTGTCTTCACCGTTGGCCAAATTATGTTTTTCGCGGTAGCTGACCAAATCGTTCAACGTAAAACCGTCGTGCGATGTGATGAAGTTAATGCTACTGGCCGGTGGCCGATCGTCGTGCTGATACAGGTCCGCCGAACCTGACAATCGTGTCGCCAGCGCCCCGCGCGTCCCGCCGTCGCCTCGCCAGTATCCGCGAATGTCATCGCGGTAGCGACCGTTCCATTCCGCCCAACGATTATGATCGCCGAACGAACCGACCTGATAGGCTCCCGCCGCGTCCCACGCTTCGGCGATGATCTTAGTATCGGCCAGCAACGGATCTTCGGCAATCGCTTCGACTAGTGGCGGGTTGGGCACCAAATTGCCCGAACGATCGCGCGACAGAATCGACGCCAAATCAAAACGGAACCCATCGATATGAAAATTGTGCACCCAGTATCGCAGCGAATGAAAAATCATCTCACGCACGATCGGGTGGTTGCCATTAACGGTGTTGCCGCAACCGGAATAGTTTTTGTAGTAACGCTGGTCGTTCTCCAGCATGTAGTAAACCGAATTTTCCAGCCCCTTAAACGACAGCGTCGGCCCTCGTTCGTTGCCCTCGCAGGTGTGGTTGTAGACGACGTCAAGGATCACTTCGATGCCCGCTTCGTGGAGCGCTTTGACCATCTGCTTAAATTCAATCACCTGAGCACCGGGCGTTGCGTCAGAGGCATACCCTCGATGTGGCGCGAAGAAAGCCATCGTGTCATACCCCCAGTAATTGGGCCGCTTCAGCTTTTTACCCTCGGTGCTGTTGATGGGGAATTCATGGATCGGCATCAGCTCCACCGCCGTTACCCCTAACGATTTCAAGTAAGGGATTTTTTCGATGACGCCCAAGTAGGTGCCGGGATTATTCACCCCGCTGGTGTCTGATTTGGTAAACCCTTTGACGTGCATTTCATAGATGATCGTCTCCGAAAGATCACGTTTGAGATGCCGGTCGCCAGCCCAATCGAACGCATCATCGACAACGACACATTTGGGCGGACGAATAATGCCGTCGTCACTGGGCTGGAAGGTTCCCGCGAGTGCTTTGGCGTAAGGGTCGATCAGCCGCGCGTCTTTATTAAAGCGCATCCCAATCGCCGGATCGTGAGGACCGGAGGCTTGGAAGTGATAAAGTTGCCCCGGTTTAATGCCCTCAACGTAGATGCTCCAGATGTCCCCCCAGCGATCTTTGTCGGGGCAAAAATTGATCACCTCGACCGGTTCGCGATCCTCCAGCGTATTATATAGCAACAACCGCATTTCGCTGGCGTTGCGGCTGAAGACGACGAACTGAACGCCGCCATCCCGCAGCACCGCTCCGTAGGGCAAGAGATGATTAAATTGAAAGTCTGCGTGCGAATGCTTCATGTTTTTGATCTAGAAAGACTTTGCGGACAGGTGCCTAAACCGTATCAGACGGGGATATTGTGACGGGAACGCCCGTTAAATCAATCCGATTGACCGTATTGTGGGATTTCTACCTTTGGACAGGCATCAATAACTTCGACTCTGCCGCTGGCGAAAGTTAAGCCCTCGCGTTAAAGTTTTGGTTGGTTGCTTAAATGATTTGGCGGACGGTTCGGTTTGATCAATCGTTCGCTCGCGTGAGTCGCCTGAGGCTCGTTTTATTAAGCAGATTTCCTAACGCTTCCTCTTAAGAACAATTTGACGCATGACTGGCGTTTCCTACAAAGATTCCGGCGTTGATCTGGATATCTATAACGAATCGATGAAGCGACTGCCTCGCCTGATGCACCGCACTTTCTCCCCGCGCGTGCAGAAACTGGACGGTGGTTTCGCCGGCCTGTTTCAGCTGGATTTTGATTGCAAGCTGTTTCGGCGGAACTACGAAAATCCCGTCTTGGTCGCCGGCACCGATGGCGTGGGTTCCAAACTGAAACTGGCTCAGATGCTCGGCCGGCACGACACGATCGGAATTGACCTCGTGGCGATGTGCGTCAACGATGCGATCTGCTGCGGCGCCGAACCGCTGTTCTTTTTAGATTACATCGCCATGTCTCACGACGACCCCGAGGTGCTTGAGCAAATCGTCGCCGGCATCAGCGACGGTTGCCTCCAATCAGACAGCGCGCTGTTGGGCGGCGAAACGGCGATCATGCCCGACACCTATCAGCGCGGCGATTATGACTTGGCCGGTTTCTGCGTCGGTGTGGTGGAAAAGAAAAATTTGATCGACGGAAAAACGATCGCTCCCGACGATGTTGTCATCGGCATTTCTTCCAGCGGCATTCACTCCAACGGGTATTCGCTGGTCCGCAAAATTGTCTTCGACGTCGCAAAACTGGGCGTGGACGATGAAGTGGCCGAAACGGGCAAGACTGTCGCCCAGACGTTGCTGGAGCCCACACTGATTTACACCAAGGCCATTCAAAACGTGCTGCAGCATTACAAGGTGAAGAACGTCGTCCATGGAATCGCTCATATCACCGGCGGCGGCATGGAAGAGAACATCCATCGCATCTTACCCGCAGGCGTCGACGTGAAAATTGACGCCGCGACGTGGGAGGTGCCGCCGGTGTTTGGTTGGCTGCAGGGACTTGGGAAGGTCGACGCCGCCGAAATGAACCGCGTGTTTAATATGGGCATCGGCATCGCCATGATCGTCAGCCCGTTCTACGCCGATAAAATCCAACGCATGCTCAACAGCAGCGGTCTCAGCAGCCGCGTCATCGGTTCGGTCCACAAAAGCGCCGACGGTTCGAAATCGGTGACGGTCGCATGAGCCTGCCCGAGGAAGATCCGGTGAAAATCCAGCCCACCGATCCCGGCGTCGATAGCGTTTACAAATATCTGATGTACGGCCTGTCGCTGCCAGAACGGACCGTCCGCAGTTCGGCCGCCATGATCGGTGGCGTGATCAATGAATCGGCGACGCTGCTGGTGCCACAAGCCTTCCGCGATTCGACCAGCTATAAAAAATTTGTCCAACAAATGATGGACATGGTCAACGAAGACGTCGGCGGCGTGAAAAAGAAACCGGTCGACGGCGGCGACAACACCCAAGCTGACGCGGCGTCATCGGGACGCGTCGAAAACTACGTGGCGAAGAAAACGGTGGGCACGTTTTTGGATCTGGCCGGGATGGCGACGTTGCACTTGTCGCCGATCACGCTGCTGGCGATCACCAGCGATTTGGCTTACGGATCGACGACGTATCTCAAAGCGCTGGCGGACGAATTAAAGAAAGAAGGCGTCATCGCGGAAGATTCCACGATCTCAAACACGGCCCAATTATTAGAGGCCGTCGCCAAAGCCTCTGCCCAAACGACCGATCAGCTGGACACGCCGCCGCTGTCGGTCGAAGGGCTGCGAGAGACGATCCAACAGACGCGGCAAAGATTGGCCGAAATCGACCCGACGCAGGTTCTGCCACAATCGGAGATCAAACGATTGTGGGACGACATGCAGGGGTTGGCTGATAAACAGGATGTGAACCTGTTGGAGATTTCCAGCGCCATAACAATGTACTCCTTGAACCAAGTCACCACCGCGACCAAGGGAGCATTAACCACGATCCGCGTCACGGGAAATTTGCTGGACCAGCATATCTTCGACCACTACTGGCAGGGCGCCGCAAAAATCGGACGCGCCGGCATTTACTCAGTCGCCGCCGAATCAGGCAAACCCTATTTGGATGCTCTGTGGTACAACTTTGCCTCCGACCGCCCCACCCTGACCGAAGATATTGTCTCGGGAAAAATGATCGGAAATGTTTGGGCGGGGTTGAGCGAATGGTTTGCCCCCAAAGCCCGGCGATGAAGCCCCGCGATGATGCTCACGATACTTTCTGGTGCCAGTCTTGCCTGCGGTACTTCTCCTGAACAAGCCTCTGCACTTGGGCCATTGAATAATCGGTGAAAAGACCATGGGTCGCCCATTGGCGTCTGATGGCATCTCCCAATTTACGACTGGTGGTCGCGATGCTGCCAACGAAGTCGTCGTGCGGGCGATCTTTGCGGTAGTCGGGCGTGCGTTTGGGCCAGTCGAGGCATTTGCCGATCAGCGATCGGTCGAAGTCGCAGATCATGGTGCCGTGGTAGAGCATCCAATTGCGTTTGCAGCGCAGGCTGTTGCCGGAGACCTTGCGATGGTTGACGGTGAGGTCGCAGATGCCTTCGACATCGGTCTCTATCCCCAGCCGGCCGACCGCGTCGGCCATGTTCTGCATAACAAATTGATGAGCCTGATCAAGCATCCGCAGTTGCGGACGTTTGCGATAGTCCAACAGCACACCGTACATCAAACACCCCGGGCCGGTCACGATTGACGCGCCGCCGGTGATGCGACGAAGCACGGGGATATTGTGTTCGCCGCAATAATCGTGATTGACCTCGCTGGAATACGAAGAACTGCGGCCGATCACGACGAAGTTCTGCCGTGGCTCCCAGAGACGCAAAACCTCGGGATGACCTTCGACGCTTTCGGCGGTCTCGATCAGGGCTTCGTCCAGCGCCAAGTTTTCCGCGGGCGTGGGGAGTGTTAGTTTCAATAACTGCATGGCAAATGAGGAGCGCCGGTTCCCACCGGCCGCGCTGGGCACTGTTGGATGATGGCCGCGCGGAAACGGCCCTACCTTTTACAACGCCTGTTAATTGAATCTATTTAGCGAAAACGGGCAAGCTACCGCCCAATCCGCTGGCAAAAAGACGCAAACCAGCTGTCCTTAAGCGGTAGGGATTATCTTGGTTATACCATTTGTTGCTTACGCAGTTTCAAATCTACGATCATAACTTGCAGCAATGGCCGAACCGACAGATTCATCGTTCGCCGAGCGAGCATTTTCGACATACAATGCAAATGGCGACCTGGGACGGTTGGCCAAAATTTTTCGCTGTGGTTTTGCCTGCAATGACGTCTGCAAAATTGCTGCCTCCGTTTGAAAAGTGATGTTACCGAATGTCTTTACGAACCTTATTCTCCGCCGTCTGTTTGTCCATCGTTTATTTGTCAATCGGTTGCGCGTTGCCATGCGCCCAAACGGTCGATGCTCAAACGACCGGTCCGATCACCTACAAAACATACGACCAGACGTTCTACCGCGCCCAACCGGTCAAGGCTTGGAAATGGGTCGAACAAGAAGTAACCGAGACGACTGAGAAAAGTCGCTGGGTACAGGAGTACGATACCGAAAAATTAGAACGCAAATCCGTCAGCTACCGTCCGATTGAGAAAACGAGCGCGCGTATTGAGAAATATACGGAGCTTGAGCCGGTCACTGTCACGAAGTATCGCGAGAAGGAAATTGAGGAAACCAGTTTCGAAACGGCGGTTGAAATGAGGGAAGAAACCGTCATCGTAAAAAAGCCGGTTGTTGAAACGGTGATGCGTGAAAAACAGTTCAAGGTCCGTGAAAAGGTCACCGAAGAATCCTTCGAATACAAACCGACCACGACGCTCAAACCCGTCACCGTCCCAGAAACAACGCTGGTCCCCCAAGCCGTCATCGTGCCTCAGGCCGGTGACGCACGGCCGCGTGTTCAATGGTTACGTCCGGGAACCTATGTCGATCCCGCGACGGGATATTCCGTTTATCGCCGGCGAGGCCTGCATTGGACCAATTCCGCGCCGACGGCTGCCGTTGTGCCTGCTTTGATTCCACAGACCTCCAGCAAAATCGCTTATGTGCCTGAGACAACCATCACGAAAGAACCGATCGAAATCAGTCGTTACGTTGATCGCATTGAGACTCGTAAGGTGCCCGTTGAAGTGGAACGAATGAAAGAGACGTATCAGACGCGCAAAGTGCCCGTCGAAGTCCGACGCCCCAAGACGACCGTGCGTATCGAAAAGATTCCCTACGAGGAAACGACTTACCGTGAGATTGAGAAAACACGTAAGGTTCCCTTCGTAGAGAAAACGATGCAGAAGGTGGAAACGATCGAACCTTACGAGCGTACGACGGCGAAATGGGTTGAGAAAGTGGAAGAAGTCGAAACACCTAAAATCGTACGCAAGAAAATTGAGTACACCTCAACGAGAAAAGTGCCTTACACGGTTCGTATGCGAGTCGCGGTCGATTGCTATGGCAATCCCGTTGGCAAACCAGAACCTGTTGATGCACGTTGGAAGACGTTTTTCAGCACGACCAATCGCCCCAGTGACGAAGATCTTGAGCGGGAGGTCGTCACGAATTCAGCCCGTCGTCCGGCGTCCTTTAACGTGGATCCGGCGGCTTCGGGGGATCGCAGTTTGCCGTCACCTGCGGCGGCCGACCTGCCGCCAACGTTAAAGGAATCGACTTCTGCGAAGCCTGCAACGCCTGGAAGCGACGAAACACATTCGGTGCTGGTGCCAGAAACGGAGACAAAAATTGAGACTTCGACGTCGCTGAAAACATTGGTGACGCCTCCTTTGGAAGTGAAGACGCCGATGAAACCATTGGCCGCCGAGCGTTCATTGGCCGATTCTGTTGGTGCTCGAAAGACGGAGGAAACAGCGGCGCTTAAGCCGGTCACCCAAGCGGCGTCTGAGAGTGAGGAAGAAGTTCGGTTTGATCAGGATTTGTTGGAGGCACCGGAAGTTCCAAACATCGCCCCACGCACTTTTGATGTCGAGGGGATTGATCAAGTCGAAGGTTTAGAGCGACGGAGCATTAAGAATATTTATTAAAGTTCAGAGTTCGGAGTTCGGATTTCGGATTTCGGATTTTAAAGTCTGAACTTTAAATCCCTGATTTCGAAATCATAAATTATAAATCCGAAATTGACTTCCGCCGGCACTTACTCAACCTGCTCCGCGATCTGTTCTATCGAGATTGCTCCTGATGCGTCTTTGCTTTTTAGCGTTGGTTGAGCGTATCGCGCCAACTTGCGTTGTCCCGAAACCTTGAATCGGTCTCCCTTTTGAAGAATCGGACGCTGTTCGCTCATCGAACCGAACTGATAGCTACCGGCCGCCTGACAGGGAAACCAATGGCCCTTTCCGTTTTCGTCTTCTAAATAAAATTCGGGATACGTGTGACCTGGAATCCAAACAGCCCTGGCCGGAATGTTTTGGACGCGGCAGATCGCGATAAACAACGATGAAAGTTCTTCGCAGTCGCCGGTGCCGTCTTTGAGCGCGTCGACGCAGTTTTTAATTTTGGCGTCAAATTTGTAATCAATGTTCTCGCGCACCCAAGTATAGATCGCTTCAACTTGATCCCAGGCCGAAAGATCCGCGTTGGCTTTCTGGAGGCGTTCTGCGATCGCAATGACCTCAACCGCTTTGGTGTCGATATATGGACTCTCACCCAAGTAATAGGAACGCAGTTGTCCACGAGGGTTTACCGCAAATTTAAAACGGTCGGTTTCCAAGGGAGCCTCAATGGCGCGTTTGGTGATGCGAAATCGGGTGACCGCGAGCGCTTCTTCTTCGGGGTGCAGGCGGGCGATCTTGAACATCATCTGCCGCCCGTCAGGTTTGAGCGGTTTGAGTTTAATCCGTCCGACGTTGCCCAGTCGTTCTTCTTGGATTAACTCGATGGTTTGTTCGGGGCACTCGATGGGGACAGGCGCCGTGGCAAAAATCCCAGTGGCGGTACCCGCGCTGCTGATCTTCATCCCGAACCGCCAAACAGATTCGGTTTCGGGTTGCTCCTGCGGCAGATCCTCTCGAGCTTGGGCTTGGGCCTGGGCAACCGCAGCAACGCCAATCAAGAGGACTATCAAGGCTAAGGTTCTGGCCGCAGAAGTGATCATTTTTTTAGACCGTGGGGTATCTTGCGTAGGGTGGGCTCTTCGCCACCCGAAACGTTACGATTGTTGGCGGATTAAAATTACCGCGCGGGCGCGTAGCGTGGGTGGGCTAAGAGCCCACCTTGCGGTGTTGTGTCATCAGTCGTTTAAAGGTTCACGAACGAACAACATTTGTTTGGGAGCGGTCATGCTTTTGACTTCGCCATACGCGGCCACAAATTTCTTTTTGCCTTTGACGCCAGGAACGCGGATGTTGTCTCCCTTTTGCAGGATGACTTTAGGTTCGACAATCTTTCCGAACGCACGAATTCCGACGACATCGCATGGAAACCAGTGTAGTTGCCCGCTGGGGTCGGCCAGCAGAAATTCGGCGTACTGTGTACCGTCACAGAAAACCATCCGCGCCGGTATTGAATTCGCCCGGCACATGGCAACGAACAGACCTACCACGTCCTCGGGGTGACCTGCCTTTTTGACGAACGCGGCGATCGAGCCTTTGGGGTCGCCGCTGCCTTGATCGATGTTCTCTCGCACCCAATCAAAGATACGTTCGACCTTTTCCCAGTCGGTTCCTTCCTCTGCGATCAGTTCCTTGGCCTGTTTTCTCAAAGCGTTGTTGCGGAAGCTGATGGCGGCGCCCGAGGCGATGAATTTCTTGGCCAGTTTATCTTTGCTGTCGGGAATCGAGAACACGGTTGTGTCAGGCGGAGCGTTCACGCGACTGGTGGTCACCATGAATGTCTGTAACGCGACGATTTTTTTCTTGGGCGGAATTATGCGGCCGCGCAAAATCAAACGATCAAGTCCGTCCAGTTCGTCGATCTTTTGGACGGCAAATTCAATGGGGATGTCTTCGTCGAAAATGGAAACTGATTGTTCTGGCCATTCTTTGGGGATGGGAATGTAGGTGAACACATCCTTCACGGCGTCGCGACCGGTAACTAAAACGACGCCGACCCGCCATTTTTGTTTCACGGGATTTGAAAACGTCACCCCCACGTATTGCTGGTTGTCGGTAGGGGCTGTTGCCGCTGCCGAATCGACCTCCGCGGCTGCTGTCGATGGTGCTGGCGTTTCATTTACCGGCTGGGATGGTGGTTCAGATTTTTCGACCGCCGTCACGGCAGGACGGGTAATTGAAACCGCAACGTCGCCCGGCGGTTTATCCGTGGGCGTCGATTTTATGACGACGGGTTGCTTGGGCGCGACCGGTTTCTTCTTTGGTTTGACAACCGTTCTTTTGATCGAGCTTTTAGAGGCACCATACGCGGTTCCCTTTCGAATCCAAAATCCATTCTGAGCGTATGTCGCGGGTGAAAACAACAGGCAAAGCAAGAGCCCCGCAATCAGGCTCCTTCGTAGGATTGGCGGTTTTTTCATGGTAGCGACTTCAGAAGTTTGCTAGTTTCAACATTGTCATGGGACGCTCGGCCAAAGCGTGCTCACTGGCGCCAACCAATGGCGATGATGCGCTACACGTCGGCCGACTCGGGCAACTGTTCGACCTCGAGTTGTACGACGCGGATCGCACGGCGGTTGGCTTCTTTAATTTCGACTTTCACGTTGAGAATCATTAATTCCTGACCGGGACGAGGAATATCTTTCAATTCTCGCATGATCAACCCGGAAACGGTCGCGCAATCCTCGTCCTCTGGCAGCAAAACGCCCAGTTTTTCGTTGACTCGGTCAATCGGCGTGGCTCCATCGACGACCGCAATGTTTGGTGCCAGCATCACGATCTGCTCACGTTCTTCGACATCGGTTTCATCTACGATTTCACCAACGATCTCTTCTAAGACGTCTTCGATCGTGACGACGCCGGCGAAACCTTGGTATTCGTCACGCACGACCGCCAAGTGCATGCGGCCTTGGAGAAAGATCGCCAGCATCGTGTCCAGTCGCACGCTGTCTTGCACCGCGACCGGTGCCCGCAGCATTTTTTTCAGCGGTCGGCGTTTGTTATTTTTCCTAAGTGATTCCCGCAACAGGTCCTTGGCGAATAGGATGCCAACAATGTTGTCGATGTTTTCCTCGAAGATCGGGATGCGTGTTCTTCCGGATTTCACCACGAATTCAAGCATCTGGTCCCAATCCGTATTCACCTCCAGCGCGTCAACGCGCGACCGTGGCGTCATGATCTTGGTCACGTCGGCGTCGTCCAAGTCCATGACACCTTCGATCATTTCGCGTGTGTCGGGCTCTAAGAAACCGTCGTGTTCCGCTTCGGAGGCCAGCGATAGAATTTCGTCTTCGAAGGCTTCTTCTTCGTCCTCTTCTTCCTCGAACTGTCCGCTGGCCCGGGCGAACATTGCTGACACAAATTTCTCACCCAACAGAAAAGGAAATCCGGCCAGCGCGACCAATCGCCACCACCGATAGGTGTGGAATAAAAATTGTGGCGACGCGATCTTGGAGACGGCCCATGGGATCCAGGTCTGTGTTGCAACCAGCACAAAACCAATCACAGCGACCGAAATCGCAAACCGCAGCGCCGAAATATGATTCAGCATCTGGTCCCCGAACAACCACCCCACCACCGAACATACGAAGGTTGCTAAACAGATCATCTGCAAAACGCCGGCGCCGACTTCCATAGGCTCTCGGTAATCGAAGATCCGGCTGAAGACCATCGGCTGTTGTTTCTGCAGACAGTATTCTTCAAGTTCGTGCCAAGCAATCTCTTTTAATACGCGAGACGCAATCGCAGAAAGCGTCCCAAAAAAGAGGCTCAGCATTATCAACCACAAAAAGAAAGTGGTCATGTGTTATTTGTCCTCGGTGGTTTCCAAGTTAGATTCCGGGTTAGATTCCAAATCGGTTTCCCACACATGAGCGATATCGAATCGGCCCAAATAATCTGCCTCGGCGGCCCGCATTTTTTCGCGCGAAACTTCATCGGTGTCATCCAAGCCCACCAAGTGCAAGGTGCCGTGGACGACGTACAGCATCAATTCATGTTCCATCGGCGCCCCGATCTGCTGGGCGACGCGCTGGGCCGTTTCGGTGCTCACGATCAGTTGGCCAACGATTGCGTGCTCGGTCGCATCGATGACGAAGCTGATCACGTCCGTTTCGTAGTCGTGCTGCAGGTATTGATTGTTCAACCGGCGAATGTTGGCATCGTCGACTAAGGCAATGCTCAGTTCACTTTTGGTAAAACCGAAGTCGGTAAAAATTTGCTTGGCGACTGCAATTAACGGTGCCGAAGCCACCGTGAGTTGCTGTTCGTCTGAGATTTCGATGTCGTGAAGCGGTGCTGTCATGGAGACTGATGGTAGAACTGGAGAAAGATGTTTGGGGCCTCGGCCCTATCCAGACGATTATAGCTTAGGGCGGTACTTATGAGAGTACCAAAGCGCGGGGCCAATGGCACTCACTTTAGATGGATGACGCGTCGAACACGAACCGTAGATTTGGCTCTTAGCCGA
>CAYOZV010000140.1:0-11962 GCA_964408465.1 uncultured Pirellulaceae bacterium | reverse complement strand
GAAATGTTCCCGCCTGAATCTGCCAGAACGCGTTGGATGTGCTCCCATTGGGCCGCCGCGAGGGAGGGGGGCGGAAACTCGGGGTTGTCGATGACGGGGCTGTCTTCAAACGCCGCCAACACCTGGTCCGCATCGGCGGGTTTGGTCACGTACCCCACCGCGCCAAGTTTCACCGCTTCGACGGCGTTGGTAATGGAACCGTAGCCTGTCAAAATAACGCAGTTGGTCGTCGGCGAAATGCTCTTCATCTCATTCAGCAAATCCAGACCAGACTTCCCCGGCATCTTTAAATCCAAAACGGCTCGGTCAGGTTTGTGCAGCGATGCCAGATGCATCGCTTCGTCACGATTGGAGGCAATGTAAACTGCGAAGCCCCTTTTAAGAAATGCTTTTTCCAATCGGCTTCGCAAAACGTCGTCATCATCGACGACCATAATGGATTGCAATTGGTTCATCGTTTCAGAAAATCTGTCATTCATAATCATGATTTGGCAACAGAATGGTTACAGTAGTTCCAGTAGCGAGACCTTCCGAAGCCTCCCTTGACCTGTGACTAACCGTCCCACCTAGCCTCCTCACAACATTTTTTGCCAGAAAAACTCCTAATCCCATTCCTTTGCCAGGAGATTTCGTGGTGAAAAATGGTTCGCTGACACGCGCCAGCACCTCGGGCAGCATTCCGGGCCCTCGATCAATAATTTGCCAACGCCACTGCTCGTTTTCTCGGCGGATATTGACCAAGACCGGACGGTCACTGCTATCTGCATCCAAAGCATTCTGAACCAGCCCACGAATCGCTTGGCTCAGCCCATCAATCGGAACAGCCACGATCGCTTTTTCGTCCTCGGGTAAAATGTCCAAATGAACTCGGCCGCGGCCAATCAATCCCTCCAAGGAAGCATCGGCCAATCGGATTAGCGTGTAAGGACGAATCGGCTCTCCAACGGCTTCTCCGGCATGGCTGGACATGCGGTCAATGATGCTGCGGCAGCGATCGAGTTGGCTTCGGATCAGGTGAACATCCTCGATGACCTCTTCGGCCCCGGGGAAATCCGGCGGATGAAGTTCAAAGGCTTGCTCGACATCTTTGGCCACGATGGCAATCGTCGACAGCGGCGTTGCCAATTCGTGAGCCGTCCCGGCAGCCAGTGTCCCGAGCGCCTCGATCTTCTCGCTTCTGGCCTGCTTCACTTGTACGTTGCGAACCTCCAACTGCTGGGCCCGTAATTCGGCCGTCAGCCGTGTCATGAAGTACATGATCACTGTTGAACAGGTCGCGAAAGCAACCAGCAGCGCGATATGCTTCAGTTGCAATTGCCCCGCCGCATGAAGTGGCGGAAGGCCCATGTCCAACTGAGGCACTTTCAAATGTTCGAAAGTGATCAACAGGAAACAGATATTCGCCAGCAGGTTAATTCCCCAAGCCCAGTTTCGGTTCAATACCAATGCACTGAGGCTGATATTGACGAAGATGAATAGAAAAAAAGGGTTGTTGGGGCCACCGGTGGCGAACAGCAAAGCGGTTAAAGACAGCATGTCCATCACCATGATCAATGCCAACAGAGCATTCCATGTTTTCACATTCAGTTCGACGCGGTTATCTCGTGCGAACCAATACGTCAGCAGGATGTTGGAGACCGCTGTTAGTGAAATGACGGCAATTAATGACCAAACCGCTGGCATCTGGGTTTTGAAAATGGCAACCGCGCCTACAATCGTGGCGACTTGACCGATCACCGCGACCCACCGTAAGTTGATCAGCCAAGACGCGTTAAGAAAATTTCGCTCTTTTAGGTTTGGCATATTTGAATCGTACTCTCGATGTATAATTTCCGCCAGCGATCCGGACGCGAATCTCAATTCAGAAGAACCGAAAAATGACGAATATCTCAACCAGCGATGTCGGCATCCCACGCTCGAACATCTCCAAAGACATGCCGACCATGTCGCCCAAAGCGCTCAAGATCACGTTGGCGTTTATGTGCGGGGTGCCGGTGGTCATCATTCTGGCGTTGTTCAGTTACATGCCGAAGGTTTATGAAGGCAAGCTTGAGTGTAAGATCACCGCGGAAGGGTTGCCTTCGCAGGCGTTTTACCAACCGCGTTACGATCTGCGGCCCGAGTTTGGGGGCGGGCAATTGGTGGTCGAGAACTTGAGCGATCAAGATTGGACGCATCTCAATATTCAGATCAACCATCATTACCAAATTCACGACTCCGAACCGATCGCGGCCCATTCAAAACGCTATTTTGATTTGGAGCGGTTTGTCAACCGCACCGGAGCCCGGTTCAAGGTGCGTTATAACGAACTCAACTACGCGCGCGTCTATGCCCGCCGACCGACAAAGGATCGCGCCACTTACGCGTGCGAATTTGAAAAGGGTAAGCCCGTCGAGATCGAGCAAGAGTAGATCGTTTTCTTGCCCAGATGTTGCTGATCGTTTTTAGTCGTCGAGGAGGCCATGAGTTCTGCCGGCGTCATGGAATTGCCGGTCTGTTGGCCCGGTCCACACTGGGTGATCTTATTGCGGTCGCACGTGAATAGTGTCTTCTGTTGCAGTTGCAGACCATGCGGTGGTTTTTACCTCAGTTCTCAGTGGCGACGTCAGGGCAGCAATTTCTGTTTTCGGGTTCGCCCCTAGGCGACGGTCGATATTGTTCTTGCTTTTTTGCATCGCCTGCTTGAGCAAATACTCTGCTGCTGGGTCGGGCATGTCGAGGTTTAAATCGCACAGCATTGACACCGCTTCGCCATATTGCTCGCTTTCGTACAATGCCAAACTTTCATCGTATTTGCTTAAGAGGTCCATCGTGGATTTGGACATTGGTTTGCGGATCAATTCGAAAAGATTCAGCGGCGTGCTAAGCCCACTTAGATTCGTTTGACAGATCCGCCGGCCGTAGAAGCTTTCTGCTACCTTGTCGGCCACTGCCTGCGAAACAAGCATCGGCAGCCCCAATCCTTTGGTGGCCGATTCTAAACGGCTGGCAATGTTGACGGTGGTTCCTTGGGGACCATATTTCAACCGAGTGCTGCTGCCTGCGTTGCCGACTTGAGCGGGACCGCAATGGATTCCGATTCCGGCGCGCAACCGATGAGACAGCCTCTGGCCCCAGACCGAATTCAAATCCGGCAGCGCGGCCAGAATTTCTTGAGCCGTTTTGACCGCCAACAGCGTGTGGTCAGCTTGCTCGATTGGCGCATTCCAAAATGCGGAAACGCCGTCACCGTAGAAATCAATCACGACACCGTCGTTTTCGGAAATGATCGCAGAGAAACGATCCATCACATCGGTCAACATTTGGTAGGTAACCTTGGGCCCCGCCGCCTCGCTGATCGCGGTGAAGTCTCTGAGGTCAGCAAACAAAACCGTCACCTCGCGGGTGACGCCTTGCAGGATCTGTGGATCTATCTCCAATTGCCGAGCAACCTTGGGGGAAAACGCTTGTTCCAGCAGCACACGCGATCTTGAGGCTTCGGCCTCTTTTTCCATCCGCATCAGCGCGGCTCCGATTGAACCGGCGACCAGCTGCACGAACTGCACCTCGAGCGCCCGTGCGCCGATGCGGTTATTGGTGCTGTGCCGCGTTCGAAAACCGTAAACGACGGCGATGACTTTCTCTTGTTCGTCCATCACCGGGCAGACGACCGCGGTATGTGTGTCGGTGAATGGTTTATCCGATACGATTTGTGAGGCGTCAATTTGTGAGGCGTCATGGAAGATTGTTTGCTGCTGATTGACCGCCGCTTGAACCAAATCAGGGCGGAACGTAAGGTTGCAATGCGGATAAGGAATGTGGCTGGCAACGATGTCCCACTGCCCCTGCCCGCCGGGTTGCAAAATCATACAGCCATCCATGCCGCCTGGATTGTAGGTCGTGCGAGCGGCGTCTTTGAAGAACGCTTTGCTGCCGGCGGCTGATTTCTGCAGGTCGCCCAGTGTTTCCAACCAAGCCGTTAACGTGCCCAGAGAAGGAGCGACTTGGTCGATGCGTTTTAGCGTGCTTGGCTGTTGGAGCGGACGGCTTTTTTCAGAGAGTTGGCACAGCGCATAATCAAGGTCGAAGGGCGATTCGAGGCTGCTGATTTGAAGCTGGGTGTCGCCGATGGAAAACAGCGCTGGCAGCGTAGTCACGACCGTGGTTCCGCGATGAATGCGTGGCCCGTTGTTGAGGACGATCGACCGCTCAAAGTTCGTGATCTCAACTTCCTCCACGCCCTTCATGTTGATGGCGCAGTGCAATGAGGCGACACCTTCATCACTGGAAATCATCACATCGCAGTCCGCAGCCGACCCGATTTTAACTTCTTTGGATTCAAAGATATGCTGCTGGTGGTGGTTTTGGTTAAGTGTTGCGATGCTAAATTTCATGGCAGTGCTGGCAGCGGTGCGGTTGAGTTTGGGGATCATTAGGTCTGTCAAAAGGATAGGTTTAGAATTGGCCCCGCGCGACCAATTATCTAAAGGTTCCTTTCGCCATTGGACGACGTTATAATAGCGATAGCATTTGTGCTCGTGACAAATGATGAGGCTTGCGCGAAGGATTCGTGCAGTGACGGTTGTGTCGGTTGAAGGGAATCATGGATAGCTACCAATCACTCTTTCTCATTTTGGGAATCGCAATGTGCGCGTTGGTGTTTGTGCAGCTTGGGCTGTGGGCCGCGCAGTCGCTGACGTTGATGGGGCACAGTCGGCGGCAATTTGAACTCTCTCGGGCTCTGCTGAATCAGCAGGTCGAAAGCGTGATGGATCGGCGAGTTGCTGATGTCGACGCGACGCCCGCCGATTCATGGACGGGTTTTCGTACCTTTATCGTGAACGCCGTTGTCAGGGAAACCCAAGATATCGTTTCGGTTTATTTGAAGCCTGAGGATGGTAAAAGTATCCCTTCGTTTTTGCCCGGGCAACATCTGACCATCAAAATGCCAGTGCCGGGCCAAGCCAAACCCGTCGTCCGCTGCTATTCCTTGTCTTGTGCCCCCCAGTCGGATCACTATCGAATCTCGGTCAAGGCGATAACGACGCCCCTGCCCTCTACCGGTGACGCAGAAGTTCAGCAGGTGCATCGTGGAGTCGCCAGCCATTTCATTAATACAGCGTTGTGCGCCGGTGACCGAATAGAAGTCAAAGCCCCCTCAGGAAATTTCGTTTTAGATCATTCTTCGGAGTTGCCTGTCATCTTGCTGGCCGGCGGAATCGGCGTCACGCCAATGGTAAGTATCCTGCAACACTTGGCCAGCATTCCTTCGTCGCGACTGACGCTGCTGCTGTATGGAGTCCGCAACAGCGCCCAGCAGGCATTCGCGGATGCCATTAAACAGATCACCGACACGCGCGAAAATTTCCATGCGATCCATTGCTTTTCGCGTCCGCTGCCAACGGACGTCCCCAATCAGGACTTCCAGGTCGAAGGTTTTGTGTCGGTGGATCTTTTGAAGCAAATGCTGCCCAACAATCATTGTCAGTTCTATTTGTGCGGGCCGCCTGCGTTTATGGAAACGATCTACGATGGACTGATCGACTGGCAAGTACCTCAGAGCCGAATCTTCTACGAGGCATTTGGACCGGCTTCGATTGGTAAAAAAAATCAAGCGGACGTGCTCACCAGTGATGGCATCGCTGCGAAATACGATCAACTGGATCCGGTCACCTTTGCAAAATCGGATCGGACGGTCCTTTGGTCTGAGAACCACGATTCGCTGCTGGAGCTTGCTGAGTCCCATGAGATATTTCCGGAATCCGGTTGCCGCGCCGGAAGCTGTGGCAGCTGCGAAACGGCGATTGTCCAAGGCAAGGTGAGGTATCCCGATGGCCAGTCGGTCGATTGCGCGCCCAGATCGTGTTTGTTGTGTTTGGCGAAACCAGATGGCCCGGTCGAGCTGGATTTGTAAGGAAATACGATGCAAAAAAATCTTTATGACAAGACGATCATCCGTTTGTTTCCGACCGCGATTTCATTGGTGGTAGCAGCGCTGTCGATGACCGCGTTCTTGCTGGAAACCGCTTTAGCGCAACCGCCTCAGTGTGATCCTGCCAGCGTACTGTCCTATGAATCCTGTGCAAAATGTCATGGAAGTGAGGTGCGTGTTTGGAAACAGACGCCGCACTTCAAAACATTTGAACAGCTTTCGCGTGACCCCAAGGCGTCCGAAATTTGTCAGAACCTGGGGCTGCGATCGGTCAAACGCAGTGACGTTTGTATTAACTGCCATTTCACGTTGCAGCAAAAGGGCGATCGTGACAAACCCATTTCAGGTATCTCATGCGAATCCTGCCACGGGGCGGCGGCGGACTGGTTGGAGGTGCACAACGATTATGGCGGCAACACGGGAACCAAAGAAAACGAATCCGAAGACCATCGCGATGAAAGGCTTGCCCTCAGCACAGCCTACGGGATGCGAAATACGCGCGATCTGTATTTGATCGCCAGTAGTTGCTACCACTGCCACACTGTCCCTAACGAGGAATTGGTCAACGTTGGAGGCCATAATGCTGGCAGCATGGATTTTGAATTGGTCAGCTGGTCTCAGGGGCAAATCAGGCACAACTTTTTAAGGTCCGACGGGCAAGTGAACGCGGTTTCTTCGGTACAACGGCTACGAGTGATGTACGTGGTTGGTTTAATTGCTGATCTGGAATTCAGCACCCGCGCGACCGCCAACGCGACGCAAAAGTCGACTTATGGGCTGGCCGTTGCCAACCGCGCCGCAGCAACCGCCCGAAAGTTGATGCAGTTACAACAGACGATCAAAGTGGCTGAAGTTGAGGGTGTTTTGTCCGCATTTGCAAAGGCCGATTTGAGAACAAATAACCAAGAACAGTTGGTCGCCGTCGCTGATGCGATCCGGCAACTGGGACAGGAATTCGCCGTGAATGCCGATGGGGCCGACCTAGGTTTGGTCGATTCATTTTTGCCAACCCAAGATCAGTACAAGTAGTTTTCCAATTTTGAATTTTGAATTTTGAATTTATAAATCCGAAATCCCATTTCGCAATCCGCATAGAACAACGCCGCATTGAAAACCTCCGCCACCATCATCGAGAAACCACAACGTTGGGATCAACCACTTGATCCTCAGGCGACCGATGACATTGCGTCAAAATTGATGCAGGTCGAACCCTTCGCTTCGATGGACGAATCGGCTTTCTCAAAGAACATCCCGCTTCGTGGAATTCTGAAGAACGATTGTCGATTGATTGAATTCAACAAAGGCGACATCATCGTACGCGAAGGCGACTACGGCAGCAGCGCCTTTCTCATCGTCGATGGCGAGGCGTTGGTTTCGTTGAAGAAGATTCCGCAGTCGGTCTTGGGACGTGATCCGGTCCAGCCGAAATCGTTCTTCGAAACGATTGCTCAACTCTGGGCCAACTCAAAACACTCCGAGGTCCGCAACTTCGAAGCGGGTGGTGCATCCAAGGACGAAGCCGTTGGCCAGCGCGTCGATGATGGCCAAACACGAATCTTCCTCCACGACATCCCGCGCGTGATTCCCGCTGGACAATCGGTGACGTTGAACAGGGGCGAGATTTTTGGTGAGATTTCGGCACTTACCCGTACGCCAAGGTCTGCGACCGTTGTAGCAAGCAAAACGACGTACATCTTGGAAATTCGCTGGCAAGGATTTCGGGAATTGCTCAAACGCAATGACGCCATGCGGATGCACATTGAATCACAATACCGCGAAAACAGTCTTCGTTCGCACTTGCGCGAAATCGAGCTGCTAAAAGATCTTCCGCACTCCTCCATCGAAACGATCAGCGATCTGACGGTGTTTGAGTCGTTTGGGAGTTTTCAATGGAGCCAGAATTTTCAGTCCACAAAACAAAAGGATATCGCCGATCGGATATTGTCTGAACCGGTAATTGCGCAACAAGGCGAATACGTCGACGGGCTGATCATGATCCGCAACGGTTTCGCGCGGCTCAGTCGCAGTCGAGGCGGCGGGCAGCAGACGATCGCGTATCTCGGCAAGGGCCAGACGTTTGGGTTACGGGAACTGAATCATAATTGGCAGACAGCGCAGCAAAAACCTTGGACGCTCAGCCTGCGAGCGGTTGGCTATGTGGACGTGTTGAAAATTCCAACGTCCGCCGTCGAGCAACACGTTCTGCCGCAAGTGAATTCTGAGGTCCTACCTCCGCTGTTTCCCGAAGCCGAAACGATCGCGACGCGTCGCAAGATCACTCGTGAGAAATCGCTGGACGAAAATTTGATGGAGTTCTTGGTTGACCGGCGTTACATCAATGGTTCCCAGGCGATGGTGATTGATCTTGATCGCTGCACGCGCTGTGATGATTGTGTGCGGGCCTGTGCCGCAACGCATGACAATAATCCGCGTTTTGTTCGACATGGAGAAAAACACGATCATTGGATGATCGCCAACGCCTGCATGCATTGTATGGATCCTGTTTGCATGATCGGTTGCCCGACAGGTGCGATTGGCCGATCCGAAGAAACAGGTGTCGTTTCAATCAACGATGGCACTTGCGTAGGCTGTTCGACCTGTGCCAATAGCTGTCCCTACGACAATATCCGGATGGTCGAAATCAATAACGCCAAGGGCCTGCCTATTTTGGCGGCCGATCATCAGACGCCGATCCTCAAAGCCACTAAGTGCGATCTCTGCGCCGACCAAGCCACCGGCCCCGCATGTCAAAACGCTTGCCCCCACGACGCCTTGGTACGCATCGACCTGTCAACGCCCGCTGATATGATCACCATAGCCAACCGGTAACATGAAAAGCAATAAACCAAAATCGTTCACGTTCGCCAGCCGCCGAAGGAAGTACGCGCTGATGACCGTGGCCGCAGTGTTGCTGATGGCGGGCGTGGTTTGGTTACTGCAAAGCCGGTTGCTGAGCAGTAGTTTTTTCACTGGCTACGTTTTCATCGGCAGCCTCTTTTTCCTGACCGCGCTGAACATGCGGAAGCGACTGTCGTTTTTGCCAAAGATCGGTTCGGCCAGTTTCTGGATGCAGTTACACATTTACGTTGGGCTGTCTACCTTTGCCATGTTTGCGATGCACGTGAAATGGCGACTGCCTGATGGCGGGTTGGAGATTTTCCTTAGCTGTTTGTACTTCTTCGTGGCGTTGTCGGGCGTTTACGGACTCTATGTGACCAGGATTCTTCCCAAGCGTTTAACGGCGGTCAATGAAGAGATTATCTTCGAACGCATACCCGCATTTCGCCAAAGACTGGCCGCCCAAGCCCGCGCGATCGCGCTGGAGGCTTGCGAAACGTCAGAGGTGCTGGCGAAATTTTACAGTCACCGTCTGATCAACTTCTTCGAACGGCCGCGCTCCTTGGCGTACATGGTCAGCCCCTCCGGCGGTAAACGCCGGCAGCTGGTCGGTGAAATCGAAGCCCTCGACCGTTTCCTTGACCAAGACCAACGCACGGTCAGCCGAAAGTTGGCGGGCCTTGTGCGGCAGAAAGATGATCTGGATTTCCACCGGGCGATCCAAGGACGATTGAAGATCTGGTTGTTTGCTCACATCGGTGTTACTTACAGCCTATTGATCGTCGCGGTCGTCCACGGCGTCATGGCTCATGCGTTCTCTGGAGCGATGCCATGAATCGGAAGCTCCAGGATTTCACGCACGAAAAAAGCACCTACGAGCGTCCCAATCTTAATCGAACGACGTACACGTTACCGGACTTTAGCACCGATGGTGAACCGCCCGTGTCGATCGGGGACGGTGATTGGCGGCCGCATGAATTCACGATGCCTGCACTGCGATCGCGCCGACACGCGTTTACGTTGGCGATGACGGCGTTGACGCTTGGGTTTTTGCTGATCGCGATGAATTCGCCGTGGAGCAAAGAGTTTCTCGCACCGGGGCCGTTGAGTTCGCCTCATGCTCAACTGTTGGCCGGTGAAGGCGCCGATCGTTGTGCGGCCTGCCACGGTGCCGCCGATGCGTCTTTTGCCCAATGGATATCAGGCCATCACAGTGTGACGTCAGACGGCCAACCCGTGCAACAAAGTGCCTTGTGCATGAAGTGCCATGACAACACCATGGATGCTCAGTTTGCACTGCATCCGCATGGGGTGTCCGCCGAGGATCTGGCCAAGGCATCTGGCCGGGACGTCGGTGGATCTCTGGTCAGCAGTCTGGCCACGATGGCGGGGTTGTCTCATGGAAACGAAGTTGCCTGTAGCGTTTGTCATCAGGAACATCATGGCAACGTCAGCCTCTCGCAGCTAACGGACCGGCAATGCCAGAGTTGTCATCAAAATACCTTTGCCAGTTTCGAAACGGGCCACCCTGAATTTAAGTCTTGGCCGCAAACGGGCCGTCAGAACATTGCCTTCGATCACGGTTCGCACTTAAACAAACACTTCAAAAGTGCCAACGTCGAATTCAATTGCAATCTCTGTCATCGAGACAACGATCGGCAAGACGTGCAGCGGCTGGTGTCGTTCGAGCAAGCCTGCGGCACATGTCACGCTCAGCAAATCGCGGACAGCGGACAATCGGGGTGGACGCTGTTCGAGTTGCCTCGTTTGGACATGGCGGCGATCGAAGATTTGAAATTAGACGTCGGCAATTGGCCCGTCGCTGCCACCGGTGACTTCGATGGCGAGTTACCGCCGATGATGCGGATGTTGTTGGCCGGAGATCGAAATTTGACCCAGGTCGTGTCGCAATTATCGGAGGACTTTTCTTTTGGCGATATTGATATTGACGATGATCAGTCGGTGGCGTTAGCCGTCGATTTGGTTTGGGGGATTAAAGGACTACTGCACGACCTATCCCAACATGGGCAAGCGGCCGTAGATCACCGACTGATGGAGGTGATGGGGGATCGCTATTCGCAAACGGTCTCTGACGAACTGTTGACGGGGCTCAATCCCGAAATTTTTGCTGCAACGGCCAAACGATGGTTGCCTGAGGTTTCAGACGAGGTTCAAAAACGTGAAGCGCAGCGACTGTCGTCTAAGGAACGATCGTCTTCCATGTTTTTAACTGCGTATGTGAAACCAATGAGGCCGACTCAAGAACTGTTGGCTGATAACCCGCTGGCGGGCGGATCCTTTGAGAGTTTGACGCCGCTTCAAAGTGCTGATCCTGAATCGCAAGAAGGCGGTTTCGACGAAGCGTCGGTAATGCCGGCCGATATTCCTGCGGCAAACTTGGGAGATTCAGAACTGTTGGCGGAGAACCCGCTCAAGGACATCACGAGTCCAAAATCGAAACCGGCGGCGCGAGAAACAACGCAAGGGACTCCGCGATCCACACCAGCGGCCAAGCCAAAATCCGCCAAAGCGGCGGTTCCCCAAGAGCTGTTGCTGCCGGTTGAGTTTGCTGGGGTGGCGGTGAAGTCGGGGTGGTATCGAAGCGACCGGTTGTTAAAGATCGGGTACCGTCCGGTTGATCACGCGGACGTTATCGTGAGATCTTGGGGCGACTGTCTCAGTCGCGTCGCGCACGCCGATACCAATCCAGCGACCTCCAGCCTGTTTGCTAAGATGAATTCTTCAACCGCGGCCGGTTCGTGCCGCAGCTGTCATACGCTCAACCGAACGCAAGCCGATGATTTCAAATTTGCGTGGTCCACAAATCGGGGGAACGATGTTCGTGCTGCGTTTACAAAGTTTTCTCACCGGCCGCACTTAACCCAATCATCAATGCGCGAATGTTCGGCTTGTCATCGGATGAACGAGAGTGTTTCTCTGGTAGGAACGTTTGATGGCGTCGACGGGTGCGATGGGATGAGCAACTTTCATCCGATCGTGAAAGCGGATTGTGTTTCCTGCCATCAGAAGGGCCGCACTGAGAGTGGATGTATGCAGTGCCATAATTATCACGTGGGGATGAGGCATTAGGTTGGGCGGATGGCGGGAGCCATCCAAGTAGTGCGTTCCGAGGCGGGAGCCCCGGAACGAGTGTCGGCGGGAGCCTTGGAACGAGTTTGTCGTGTGTCTCGTTCCAAGGCTCCCGCCTTGGAA
>CAYOZV010000139.1:0-11966 GCA_964408465.1 uncultured Pirellulaceae bacterium | reverse complement strand
AAAATCTTTACTTGGTCGAAATCCAGCGCGATGGCCAGCAACTGGCGGCGGTGTCCTCACGTCAACGTTTGCGAGGCGGTGACCGATTGGTCTTCGTTGGCGTCGTCGAAGGCGTGGCAGAGCTAACTCAGATCCGCGGGCTGGTTTCAGCGGTCGATGATGCCGATTCGTTGGGTCTGGACGTTTCACAGCGCCGTTTGATCGAGGCGGTCGTCTCGGATCGTTGTCCGCTGATTGGATCCAGTATCCGCGCGGGTGGTTTTCGAACGACCTACAATGCCGCGATCGTGGCACTGGCGCGTGGTGATCGGCGGATCCCCGGAAAGATCGGTGATGTGAAACTGTTGGCCGGTGATACGTTGCTGCTGGACACCGACGTTGATTTTCTTAAACGCCAACGCAACTCCAGCCACTTCCATTTGGTTTCCGGCGTTGATAATTCCCAGCCGATCCGGCATGAGCGTTCGCCGATCGCGATGATGGTTCTGGTGGCGATGGTGGTGTTGGTGGCAACAGGGACCGTGAGCCTGCTGACAGGTGGATTGCTGGCGGCTTGCCTGATGGTGACCTTTGAGTGTTGCTCTTTGGCCCAAGCCCGAGACAGCGTGGATTGGTCGTTGTTGGTGGTCATCGCGGCGGCGTTGGGGATCGGCAAAGCGGTTCAAATGAGTGGCCTAGCGGAGACCGTGGCGACGAATTTAGTGGCGGCCGCCGGTGGCAGTCCGTGGTTGGTATTGTTGGCGATCTATTTTGTAACAACGATCTTTACCGAAGCCATCACCAATAACGCGGCAGCGGTGTTGGTGTTTCCAATTGCGGTGTCAGCCGCCGCGGCGCTCAATGTCAGTGTGATGCCGTTTGCCATTTGTGTCTGTGTCGCCGCATCAGCCGGTTTTGCGACGCCGTTCGCGTATCAAACCAATCTGATGGTGTACGGCCCCGGCGGTTACAAGTTCACCGATTACTTGCGATTGGGAATTCCGCTGTCGTTAATCTTCATGGTGATAACGATTTTGATCACGCCCTTTGTATGGCCGTTTTAGATTTGGCCGTTTTGAATTTGGACTCTTTAAAATCCAAGAACATCCTCAAACGTTGTCGTGCCACCGCATTCCCAATGAACGTCCAAAAATTTGGAGTGCGGAACTTCTGGGCGCTGTGGAGTTTGCCGAAGATGCTTAGGACACGCTAAAATCCAGAAACAAAAAATTGGGAACGAGAATTCATGAGCGCCAACGAACCTGAGGATCCGGTGAATCCATTCGCCGCGCCGGTGACTTCGGCCGCGATAAAACCGCTGGCGGGAGATCCTGATCCGTTGCCGCCTCCGAAGCTTTCGAACGTGTTTGCGAAGTGGTTGGTGATTTGCGGTATTTCGGCGGGGCCCAGTTTCTTTTTCGGATACAGCGTGGGCAACGGAAGATTTCCGGCGGTGCTGGGTATGGTGATCGGGGTGATGATTTTCGTGGTGGCTTACACGGCGCTTGAGTTCACATCCGCCGTTCAACAACAGATGGCCAAACCCGTTTCTCGCCGCGCCGCATGGATTGCCTATCTGACGCGCGTGGGTATCTCGATTGTTTTTCCCGTTGGCATTTTCGTAGACGTGTTCTGCGGAATTTTCGCGATGGGAATCTCCTCCTCGGTGACGGGCTTGCAGGCGGGGCTTGGTAATTCCACATCTTCACCAGTTCCGGCCGGCTATGAGTGCTTTCAATTTGTCTTCACCACGGTTGCGCAAGGCATTTTGTTGAACTTGGTGCTGTTTGCTTTCATGGGTATCGCTTGGGTGTTTTGCAATTCATTTTCCCGAGACTGAATGCAATTAACCTTGGGGAGAACCGAATCTTACCGGATGCCGTTTGCCAATTCCCTTGCCGTGGGATTGCGGCAAAGCCCCAACCGTATTGATCAGGCTGTCGGTGTTTGAATTTACGACAAAAAAATTGAAGACAAAAATATTGCCGCGCCATTTTTTTGTCAAAAATCTTTTTGTCAAGAAACGGTTTGTGGGCCCAACTCCGCACACCCCGTTCTAATTTCCATATTCAGCATCGCAGCCGCGCGCGACCAGCGTACTACTGGTGACCAAGGGCATTCAAATCATCTGCCTTGGCGAAGTCAAAAATTGCACAAGCGCTCCGCCGTGGGATTGCGGCAAAGCCCCAACCGTATTGATCAGGCTGTCGGTGTTTGAATTTACGACAAAAAAATTGAAGACAAAAATATTGCCGCGCCATTTTTTTGTCAAAAATCTTTTTGTCAAGAAACGGTTTGTGGGCCCAACTCCGCACACCCCGTTCTAATTTCCATATTCAGCATCGCAGCCGCGCGCGACCAGCGTACCGCGTTTTTTATTGCTTCTGTATAGTGTGTTTTGCAACCGCTGATGTTTTCAACTGCTAGAATCCAAACAGCGCCCCGCTTCAAAACAAAATCGAAGGTGAGAACATGATTGATTTCAGTAGCCGTACAACCGAGAAAGGTACATTGGTCATCCAAGCGTCAGGAGTTCTTGACAATGACACCACGGAATACTTTTTCGACTGTGTTAGAGATGAAATTGCACGCGGCCATAAAAAGATCGTGATTAATTTTGACGGTCTCGGTTACATCTCCAGCTTGGGGTTGGGTGCGTTGGTGAGAGCGAGTTCAAGAGCCGCCAAAGAAGGTGGAACGATTTACTTGGCTTGCATCGAAAACCAAGTGCTTGACATCCTGCGTGTGGTCAGCTTTGACAAGATCTTCCTCATCTTTGATACCGAGGACGAAGCGATTTGGGCGATCGAAGAATAACGCACAAACGCCGTGATCCAACAGCGCAGTGATGCGATTGACAAACGGTGCTTCGTCCCGTCGCAATATGCGGCTCTCAATATTCGGTGCTTAAGACACTGCGTCCAAGACGAATTTGTTCGGCATGAACTTTGTCTGCCCCTCATTGATCTGAGTCTTAAGGACTCTGGGCTGGCTTGAGCGCTTTGATCGCAGAATGGTTAAGCAGGAATTTGGAGCGACCCTCTAAAAAGGCTCTTAGGCTGTTGGAATCTTTCTCTGGCACCCTCGCAGACGTAGCGTCTTTGAATTGTTTCGTCGTGAACAGTTTGCGTGTATCGCGATCAACCTCCTCTTGGATCAGCGCGCGATGTTCGGCGACGCGCCGGCCGATATTCTCCCAGTCCATCAGGTATGCGATTTCGCGCAAGTATGTGAGGTACTGCTGGCGATACTGCGGGTTTTTCAACAGAACGCTACGCAGCGGCATACGGTCTTCGTTAATGCCAACCAATGGATCAAGTTCGATGCCACCGTGGCTTGGGGGGCCGCCGGGACCTCCTTGACCGCCACCGCCAAATCCTCGACCCTTCTGTCTCTCCGCTCCCGGCGGTCCCCATCTTTCAGGCGGTCTACCACCGGGCGGTCCACCACCGAAACCACGACCGCGCGGCGGCCCTCCACCGGGGGGGCCTCCTCTCGGGGGTCCTCCTCCGGGCGGTCCAAACCCTCTCGGTCCGCCGGGGCCCCCGCCGTGGCTCACCTGAAAGGCCTCGTTCATGTCGTGAGGCAAGATATGAAACATGCCTTTGGCGTCTTGGTAAATGTTGTAATCACTGGCGCGCGTCCAATAACCATCACTGTTAGACGTGGCAACATCCACCGCCAAAAACCACAGTGCTCCGTCGACGTCCAAAATCGGTTCCAGCGCTGCCGGCAATTTCTCCGTGGGCGTCGTGTTGAGCACTTTGCATAAGTTGATCAAATCTCTCCATGATGATTCTTTGTCGGCCGATTTGATCTCAAAGCGCGAACGATAGTTTTCAATGTCGTTGCCAATGAATCGCAGGCCCCCGTCGCCATGGGGACTGCCTGGTACTTTCCAACGCGCGCCTTTTTTGGATCCAAAATTTTCCTTGACCATCGTTTTATTGAATTGTTGAGAACTGACGTACAGTCCCCAGCTTTCACCATTGATCACCACCTTCACAAAGTTCACTTTGGGGGCCGCGATTTTTTGGGATACCAGATACGAATAAAGAATCGAACTCATCATCGTCGGGTCGCCATTGCAGTTGAGCAGGTTCAGCGATTTGTAACCGTACAGTCGCTGATCTTCATTGATGAAATCGACTGACAGGTTCAGCGATCGTTTTAGCCCCGCAGGAATCTGAAAGAAGGACGACGCGCCGCGAAAACTGACGCCCACGTCGGGATATGCTTTTCCATCCACCGTCAGGGTCGCGGGCACTTCAACGTCGGTTGGTTTGAATGTTGCCAGTTCCTTTTCCCAGCTCTGTACGCCCAATCTTCGAGCATCAAAATCAATAAACAACGTCCGCAGTACACTCGGGTCATAGAACGCAGCATCGGGAAAGTTTTGTGCGTCTTGGATTGCTATTTTGGGGCCGGGTTTCCCCACCGCCATCTGACCGCGACCGCCTCGGCGAGGCCCACCACCGGGACCCCTTGGACCGCGCCGGCGGTCGTCGCCACCGCTGGCTTGTTCGACTTTCGCGCGAGCTTTGTTTCGTTCGACCGTGTTGAGCCAGCCGTTGTTGTCTTCGTCGAAATCGGCAAGGATCTCAAGATCAGGCGCGTTGGGGCCACCGCCACGTTGGGCTTGAAGACTTAACGTGGTGACCACGGTGATGAGGCCCATCAATCCGGCAGCGGCAAAGAACTTATAATGGGTAGGTTTCATAAGATTGTAGATCGTTTGCGATTTATGTTTCGGCGGAGACGCACATCGTGAATAAGCCTCGACTCCTTCGATACACGCACAACGCAGGAATCAGAGGACTTTGCAAAGACGGTTGATCTAAGCCGCGAAAGTATCGCGCATGAAAAAAAGCAGGCATTTCCCAAAGGGAACACCTGCTCAGATGGGTCAAATAAGTCAATTAAGCCAGATAAGTCCGTTAAGCCAGATAAGTTAATTAAGCCAGAAAAAACACTCGTCTGTTTATCTGTTGGCGATTACTTTTGCCACTCGGTAAGCGACTTGGTAAAGTGCGCGATATTCGCGCTCGAAGACCTCCACGCTGGCATTTTCTAGTATTAGGTCGCTGCGCGTGATGCCTTCACTGGCGAACTTCGAATCGGGATCGTAACCTTCGTCATGATCTTCGATTTGGCGATAGGAATCTTGTCCTTGGCCACCGCACAGCATATCGCATCCTTGGGCACCGACCAAGCGATCGTTGCCGTGGTATCCGATCAGTACATCATCGCCTTTGCCGCCGTGAAGCCAATCGTTGCCGGTGTCGCCGTGCAGGATGTCGTCGCCGGTCCAACCGATTAGGATGTCGTTGTCGGCGCCGCCCCAAAGTTCGTCGTTACCTTCGCCGCCGTTGAGCAGATCATCGCCAAACCAACCGTAGATTTTGTCATCATCGGCACCGCCGAAGAGACGATCGTTTCCTTCGTGCCCTTTGATCACATCACTCCCGTTGTTACCAGCGATAAAATCATCTCCGGTGTAGCCCGAAAGATAATCGTCGCCGTTGCCGCCGATGATCCGGTCATTGCCTTTCCAGCCATAAAGTTCATCGTTACCGCTGTGACCCAGCAATGAATCGTCTCCTTCGTGCCCTTTAAGAATGTCGTCCCCGCCATCGCCAGACAACCAGTCGTTACCTGTGTATCCGGAGACGTAATCATCTCCGTTACCGCCGATTAAGATGTCATCGCCCAACCAACCCAACAGGCGGTCGTTGCCGTTGGAGCCGCTGATGATGTCGTTGCCATGATCGCCGTGAAGGCTGTCGTCGCCGTCGCCGCCATTGAGGACGTCGTCGCCGTCGCCGCCGCGCAGGACGTCGTCGTTGCTGCCTCCGACCAGTCGATCATTTCCTTGGTTGCCGTAAGCGACAACCGAAATTTTAGTCCGGTTGACGAAAGAATCATCTCCGTTGCGGCCAAGGAAACGAATGTCTTGGACGTCGTTGGCGTCGAACCGTTGGGAACCGCCGAAGTTGGCGTCGTTCTTATAGTCGACTTGAACTTGTCCGTCGTTGTAGCTGATCTCAACTTTGTCAGACGAATCGGAACCTTCATACGTCAGCGTGCCGGCGTCCAGCGTCAACAGCGGGTTGGCGGCAAGCACCTGGCGAGGTTCAAGCGATTGGTAGTTCAGCCTGCGGGAATTTCGTTTCTTCATGGGACTCTCTTAAACTAAAAACGTGCTTCGATGGGTAGGCCTGTTGGCGGTGCGGATCGCGCACTGCAGAAGGCATGGGTATAAACGTTCTGAAATCTATGTCGCGTTGTGCAAGTGTGTTGGGGAAAATTCATAAATTCGATGAGGTAGTTTTGCCATGCCGATGGAAGCTGTTTACCGTTGAAATCATCCACCGATCCGATGTTGGTAAAAAGCAACATAAGGTCAAAAATGTGGCAAAAACACAGCGCAATGCTGGCGGAACACCAGCCCCCTCCCGGCGGGGCGTTATCATTTGGCTATGAACGTTCAGTGCATTGACTGCGGAAAATCGTTTTCCATCGGAGCCGCCCAACTGGGCACGCGCGGGCGGTGTCCACACTGCAAGTGCTCTGTGGAGATGCCGGCGTCGGTCGATCAAGTCCAAACGCGGCGGACGCTGGCGTCTCCAGATCCGCGTTGGGTTCAGAAGGTGCTGTTGGCGGCTGTTGTGTTTTTGTTGCACGTTGGGGCGCTGTTGTTGATGACAAAACTCCCCTGGTACAGCCCGACGCAGACGGCGGTAGAAGCCGAACATCATTTTGTGCTGAGTCCGCCGGAAGAACCACGTTTGACGTCGATAGCTGAACCGCAACTTCAATCAATGTCGGTCGAGTCACTAAACGCCCTGATGGTGGACCAAGCCCGAGTGCTGCCGATGTCGGTTTCCAATCTGCAGCGCCGTCAAAGCCGGTTGGGGGATCCGGTACCACGCGATGGATCGTTCGACGGAGCGCCGGAATTTTTGAGAGGCGCAGTTGGGGGCTGGGATGCTTGGGAACAATTTCAACGTCAACCCAATCCTCTGTTACCCGTCGAAACGTTTGACGAACTGTTAAACCGTTTGGGGAAGGACGGACTGGATATCGCCATCGTCTTCGATAGTACGGCCAGCATGAATCTTGAGATTGCTGAGGTGAAAAGCGGTATTGAGCAGATGGGCCAAACGCTATTGCGACTGGTCCCTAAAACACGCATCAGTGTTTGCACTTACCGCGACCAAGGCGATCAGTACGTCACCAAAGGGTTGCCGTTGAGCGCGAGTATTGCTCAGGTCGTTACGTTCCTCAACGAAGTCCGCGCCCAAGGCGGCGGAGACAAATCGGAGGCGGTAGCCGCGGGCGTGCAATGGGTGATCGAAAATAACCAATTTCGACGGCCGGCCAAAAAGGTGATTCTGATCTTTGGTGACGCGCCGCCCAAACCAGACCAGTGGCTGGCGTGTCAGCAATGGGTTTCCGATTTCCGCTTCGGTCAGGGAGGCATCGTCAGCACCGTCTCCTGCCATCGCAGCACGAAACTGAAATCTTTCGTCCAGATCGCTCAACTGGGCGGCGGCGAATCCTTCTTGAACACCGATGAAACCAAAATCGTCCAGCAGTTATTAGTGCTGGTCTTCGGATCGCGTTATCAAGGGCAACTGCTGCCGCTGCTTCGTTAGGCGGCTTTTGCCAGCGGTGTTTGCCAGCGGTGGCTCCGATGGCGGGAGCCATCCACGTTCCTAGGCGGGAGCCTAGGGACGAGGGGCGGCCTCGGAACGAGCGCCAATGTCGCTCGGCTCTCCGAGCCGTAAGCGGGCCACTCGTTCTCACCGAACGCCTGCTGTTCCCATTCTGCCTGTAAAATCGGTCAAAATTGATAGCACTGCCACCAGTTTGGCAATTTTCGATTTGGCAAAATGACATTTTGATCCAACTTTGCTCAAAACAGCCAAATTTCGCTTGATTAAATTCCGAAGTTAGATAGAGTTCGATCAAACAAGGCTGTTTTCAGGCGGCCGACGCGACGAAAAACGATAACTTCGATCATTTTGGTGGATTTTGATATGGCCAAGCAAGAACTTGATGGCGCCCAAGCACTTATTAAAACGCTCGACAACCTCGGTATCGAGTTCATCTTCGGATACTCCGGCGGTGCGGCGATTCCAATTTTTGACGCTTTAGAGACCGTCAAAACCAAAATGAAGTTCATCCTTGTTCGCCACGAACAAGGCGCCGTTCACATGGCCGACGGTTACGCGCGGGCCACCGGAAAACCTGCCGCGGTGCTGGTTACTTCTGGACCTGGTGCGGGCAATACCGTGACCGGACTGATGACCGCGATGATGGATTCGGTTCCGATGATCGTTGTCTGCGGCCAACAGGTGACTTGGATGTTGGGCAAAGACGCCTTTCAAGAGGCGGATATTTTTGGCATCACGATCCCCGTGGTCAAGCATAACTACTTAGTTAAGGATTCCAATGACCTGCCACGCGTGGCGCGCGAGGCGTATCACATTTCCACCACCGGCCGGCCTGGTCCGGTTTTGATCGACGTTCCCAAAAACGTTTCCCAAGGCGCCTTCACCGGCGATATGGACGAACCGATGCGTCTGCCCGGTTATAAACCCGAAGATGCAAACGTGTTTACTTCCGACCAAGTCGAAGAAGCCGTCAACCTCATCATGCAGGCCCAGCGTCCTGTGATCCTTGCCGGTCACGGTTGCATGATCTCTCGCGCCGACCAAGAACTGATGACGTTGGCGACGAAACTCCAGATTCCTGTGACCTCGACTCTGCTCGGTAAAGGTGTCTTTCCAGAGTCCCACGAATTGTCGTTGGGAATGCTGGGCATGCACGGCACGGCGTACGCTAATAAGGCGATGGTCGAATGCGATCTGCTGCTGAACATCGGTTCACGATTTGATGATCGTATTATCGGCAACCCTGAAAAATTCTGTCAGGATGCAAAGATCATTCACATCGACATCGACGCCGCGGAGATGGACAAAATGGTTCGCCCGGATGTTCAATTGATTGGCGATGCGTCGGCGGTCCTGAAGCAAATCAACAGTCACAAACGCATTAAACCGTTGCCTTCGGAGCAGTGGTTGGCGAAGATGGACGGTTACAAAACCAAACATCCATTGGCGTTTAAAAAACAGGGCGGTTTGCGAATGCAGCAAGTCATCCATGAACTTTACGTACAAACAGAAGGCAAGGCGATCGTCTCAACAGACGTTGGCCAGCACCAAATGTGGGCGGCTCAGTTTTATAAAAACGACGAATCGTATCACTGGCTGTCATCCGGTGGAGCCGGCACGATGGGCTTTGGTTTTCCCGCCGCAATCGGCGCAGCGTTAGGCTGCCCAGATAAGACGGTGATCTCAATCTCTGGTGACGGTGGTTTCCAGATGACTGCGTTCGAATTGTCGACCGCAGCCATTCACAAATTGCCGATCAAGATCGTTGTGCTGAACAATCATTACTTGGGCATGGTGCGTCAGTGGCAGGAACTGTTCTACGATGATCGTGAATCGGGCGTCGACTTGGTCGGTAACCCCGACTTCTGCAAATTGGCCGCCGCTTATGATATTCCCAGCGTTTTCATGAAACGCCCGGCGGATGTCACGCGTAAAATCGAAGAAGCGCTGGCTTACAACGATGGTCCGATTTTGATCCACGCCGAATGCGTGAAGACGGACAACGTGTTCCCAATGATTCCTGCCGGCGCGGCGCTGGAAGACATGATCCTTGAGCCACCAAAAGAGAAGATGGCCAAACCGATCGGTTCAACTTAATCTGCGATACGACTAGGGCACATAATTGAGCGGCAAGGCCGATAGCGCCGGCCGCCGGTATGTTGGGCCCAGCGTCGCCCCAACGCGTCGTGCGGTGGCGATGCATCCGCGGCTAGTGCCTTGCGGCTCAGTCCGATAAGCGATTTTCCTTCACTCATACACTCATACACCCTTACGTTCTCACGATTCCATGATTAAATCTATCGTCACCACAGACACTCCCGTTGACCAACCGCGCGACCGCGCCAATTCACACACGCTGTCGATTTTAGCTCTGAATGAACCGGGCGTGTTGATGCGGATCTGCCAAGTCTTCGCGCGGCGGGCGTTTAACATTGATTCACTGGTCGTCTCCGAAGGCCGCGTCGACGCGTACGCGCGAATGACGATCGGCATTACCGGTGATCCTGAAGGACTCGATCAGATTCACAAACAGGTGAACAAACTGATCGATGTGATCCACGTTTACGAACACACGCCAGCTGACGCGGTGATTAAGGAATTGGCCCTGATTAAATTCGTGGCACCCAAAGAAGACCGCACCGAGGCGCTGCACATCATCGAACACTTCGGTGGTAAAACGGTCGATCTAACGCCAAGTTCCATGATCGCGCTGATTCAAGGCGACCCCGGCAAAGTGGACGCCGCCGAAACGATGTTGTCTCAGTTCGAATTAATCGAAATTGTACGCACCGGCAGCGTCGTGATGGCCCGCGGCGAACAATTGACGTAACAAACACGCAGTGAGCTGTAGTAGGATCGGCAAATTGAAGTTGCCGAAATGAGGCTTGGGTGGCCTGAGAGACCACCCTACGGCGTGTCGCCGTCGAGCGCGAACAACCTTGTTTCGGTGCGGAAGTAAATTCGGTTGCCGACGATGGTTGGTGTGCTGCGGCTGGGCTGTCCGAGTTTAGCGGCCACGTGATGTTGGAATTCCTTAGAAACGCCCACAACGTGTACGTCTCCGGTGTCTGATAGGCAGTAAACGTGGCTGGCGTTGGCGACCGGAGAACCGCTGAATCCTTTGCCGATCCGTTTGCGGTAGTGCTGGGCACCTGTGGCCAAGTCATGACACATGACGATCCCTTTGTCGTTGAACATGAACAACAGATCGTCTACCACGATGGGGCTGGGCACGTAGCTGGCGGCTTTAATCCGGTAAACTTCCTTCGGCGAAGACGTGCTGGATTCCGGGTCGGGGCGGATGGCAACCAGATAATTTCCGCCGCCGCCCGAACCGGCGGTGTTCAAGATCAAACCGCCGGCAATCACAGACGATGCCACGATTCGTTTATCGAACGATGTGGGTGTTGTCCAGTTAATCTCTCCGCTGTCGACGTCGACGCTGAAGTAACCGTGGACGGTGTTGGTGCAGATTAAGGACTTCTTTCCATCGGCCGTTTCCAACACACATGGCACGCCGTAGCAAACTCGACGGTCGTCAAAGGGCGTCGTCCATGCTTGACTTCCATCGACCGCGTTTACCGCAATCAAACGACTGGTGCCCGGTTGTTGACCGGGTTCCAGTTTCTCGCTTTGCTGGGAGTTCATGAGGATGACCTTGTCACCGACGACGACCGGCGAGGATCCAAAACCGTGGCTGGAAACGTACGTGCCAAAGTTGCGTTTCCATTTTTCATTGCCGTCGTGATCGAGCGCGATCAGCCATGTGTTTTCGTTGTTGGCGTAAGCAGCGTAGACGTGGTCTTTGTCGGCGGCCAAGGTCGAAGAAGCAAAATTGTTGTTTCGGTGCAGGCGGTGTTTGGCAGAGTCGAACTTTTTGTTCCACACTGTTTTGCCGTCAGCGGCGGAGATACAGAGAATCGTTAACTCAGCCGTCTCTGGGTCGGACGATGTGAGGAAGATACGATCTTTCCAGACGATGGGAGCGCTGGAACCGACGCCCGGCAGTTCAATTTCCCACGCGTAGTCGTCGGTGGTCCATTGGGTGGGCAGGTTTGCCGTCAGCGCCAGACCGCTGCCGTTGTCCCCATGAAAGCGCGTCCAGTTCTCTTGAGCGGAACTAATACCGGCTGAAAGAAGGAGAGTGGCGGCGATCAGTATATTGGGGGCTACGAAATTGCGCGGCATGATTGCTCCAGAACGTCGGTTAAGTAAGCCAATATTCTAATCCCAACTCCAGCGGTAAGGGAGGGACGTGTCGTAGTGGAGGTTGTTAAACCTCCCTGCCTTGGGTTTGAAATTTGGGGT
>CAYOZV010000138.1:0-11974 GCA_964408465.1 uncultured Pirellulaceae bacterium | reverse complement strand
AGGTCCAAAGAGGTCATATAAAAGGTAATGCGACTCGCGGCAACAGAGTTGTCTTTGGAGATTTCGGATTACAGGCCTTGGAGCCAGGTTGGCTCAAGACTCAGACGATTGAAGCAGGCCGTATTGCTGCCCAGCAGTATATTCGCGGCACAGGAAAACTATACATTCGCGTCTTTCCACATCGAAGTGTTACTTCGACACCATTGGAAACGCGGATGGGTAAAGGTAAGGGCGAACCAGAATTTTGGGTCGCTACTATCCGCCCCGGTACAATTCTTTATGAATTGTCTGGAGTAAACGAGCAGCAGGCAAAGGTTTGCTTTGCACGACTGGCTCACAAGATGCCATTCAAAGTTCGATTGGTAAAACGAAAAACAATGTAAGTAGTTTGGGCTCTTAGGCCAAACGAAAGCAAAGTAAAACTAGTTGGGGCTGAGAGCCCCAACTACGGACAAGATATTAAAAGCAAGATTTGATTGGGATTTTCGACCATGGCTTCCATGCACGAACTACGCGACATGAGCAACGAACAACTGACAGCGACTTTGAAAGAAGCCTGCAAGACATTGTTTAACATGCGGGTGAAAGCTCAAACTGACCGTTTGGAAGTTCCATCGGAACTTCATCGCAACCGGAAAATGATTGCCCGCATCAAAACATTGCAAACTGAACGCGAAAAAATGGGCACCGACGCGTAGGCGGATGTAGCACGGTTTTCCAAACCGTATTGAACAGCTGCCAAAAGGCGGATTGAAAATCCGTGCTACAAGACACCAAGACAGAAAACAAAACAGAGACAAGACTTATGCCAAAACGAATGCTAACCGGCCGCGTGAAAAGCGACAAAATGTCAAAGACACGCGTCGTTGAAATCGCCCGCTTGGTCAAACACCCGAAATATAAGAAGTTCTATCGCGATCGTACGACTTGCTACGTGCACGACGAGAACAACGAATCGGGTGAAGGCGACACCGTCCAGATCATTGAGTCTGCTCCGATGTCCAAAAAGAAGCGTTGGACTTTGGTGAAGGTCATCGAGAAGAGCAGTGAAGTCGACGTTGCCGCGATGCGTGCGGCTCGCCGTCTGGAAGATGCTCGCAAGGCCGAGATCGCAGATGCTCAAACGAAGCCTGAAAAGGAAAGCCCTGCTGAAGAAGCACCGGCCGAAGAAGCTGCTGAATAATTATCCCAGCCAAGGCGGCTGCGAACAAACTAAGACAAGAACACAACGTTAAAACGTAAAGCGTTACTGAAATGATTCAACAAGAAACCAGACTAGAAGTTGCCGACAACACTGGCGCACGCGAAGTAATGTGCATCAAAGTGCTCGGCGGATCTCGTCGAAGAACGGCCGGACTTGGCGACGTGATCGTCTGTTCCGTCAAAAGCGTGATTCCTGGCAGCGATGTGAAGAAGAAGTCCGTTGTTCAAGCGGTCGTCGTTCGTTGCAAAAAGGAAACGCGGCGTGAAGACGGAAGCTATATCAAGTTCGACACCAACGCAGCAGTGCTGATCGACAAAGATCGCAATCCGCGCGGCACTCGCATTTTTGGTGCGGTGGCTCGTGAGCTCCGCGGAAAGAACTTCATGAAGATCGTTTCACTGGCCAACGAAGTTATTTAAGACATTACAACACAGTCGCCTTTCGCTCCGCGAAAGAACGCTTCTTTTTCGGAGCGAAGGGCGACACTAAACCATAGCTGTACTAAACCAGCGTCCACCATTCCAGGAGACAGCAACCATCATGGCTGCTCGATTAAGAGAAAAATTTACCAGCGAAATTCGCCCAGCCTTGGGCGAGAAGTTTGGTCGTAAGAACGTCAACTCATTGCCTCGGCTCGACAAGATCGTACTGAACATGGGTGTTGGTTCAGCGACACAAGACAAAAAAGATCTGGCAGATGCCAGTGAAGCGATGAGACTGATCGCAGGCCAAAAACCTGTTATCACCAAAGCACGTAAATCAATCGCTGGATTTAAGCTACGTGAAGGCCAAGCAATTGGCTGTAAGGTCACCCTTCGTGGCGACCGGATGTATGAATTCATGGATCGACTGTTCACGCTGGTTTTACCTCGTGTTCGTGACTTTCGCGGCGTTAGTTCCAAAGCCTTCGACGGCAAAGGTAACTACAGCCTCGGGCTTAACGAATACTTGGTGTTTCCAGAATTGAACCCGGACAAATTTGTTCGGTCGCAGGGGATGAACATTGTGTTCGTCACAACTGCGGAAGACAACGATGAAGGGCGCGAATTGCTTCGTGCATTTGGGATGCCCTTCAAGGAAGACTCAAAGCAAGAGATTTAAGTGATAGGTACTCAGTACTGAATACTCTGTACTAAGCACTTGCAAACCAAGACCAAGAAAAACTTTTTTAACAGGCTACTGCTGTGGCAAGAAAATCAAAAATCGCCAAAGCGAACCGGAAGCCGAAGTATTCGGTTCGGCAAGAGCGTCGCTGCAAGTTGTGCGGACGACCTCGTGGTGTCTACCGAAAATTTGGAATCTGTCGTATTTGCTTTCGCAACCTTGCAGACCAGGGGTTGATCCCCGGTGTCCGCAAGGCAAGTTGGTAAAGGCAAGGTAAGGGGAACTATAACACGATGATGACTGACCCGATTGCCGATATGCTTACCCGCATCCGAAACGCTGTAAGCGTAGAACGGCCAAACGTTGATATGCCGATTTCGAAAATGAAATCAGGTGTCGCTGATGTGCTCAAGCGCGAAGGCTTCATTTGGGACTGGAAAGCTGAAGAAGCCAAACCAGTCGGCCAACTGCATATTGATCTAAAATACGGACCCAGTGGTGAAAAAGTAATTCGCCACGTCAAACGGGTTAGCAAACCTGGCTGCCGCGTTTATCGCAGTGCGAAGGATTTGCGTCCGGTCCTCAACGGGCTGGGAATTTCGATTCTCAGCACCAGCAAGGGACTCATGAGCGATCGCGAAGCTCGCCAAGCCAAAGTCGGCGGCGAAGTGCTGTGCGAGATCTGGTAGTGACTGCTGGGTAGTTCACTGCTCAGTAGCACAGATAACATAAAAACTGGATGCGGCGATCATCTTCGTCAAGCATCCCAACGAAACAAATCAAAGCTGTTTGGACCGGTTCGGGTCCTCATTGTGGGAAAGTAATACAATGTCACGTATTGGCAACAAACCGGTTCCGATGGTTGACGGAGTCAAAGTAAATGTCTCCGCCGACAACATCAATGTGGAAGGCCCCAAGGGCAAATTAGACTTCCCGATTGATCCGGTCATTACCGTCGAAGTCAACGAGGATGGAAAAGAGATCAACATCTCTCGAACATCTGAAATTCGTCACGCCCGTGCCATGCACGGTCTAACGCGAGCCGTCATCGCCAACATGATCGTCGGCGTCAAAGATGGCTACGAAAAGAAACTCGAGCTTCAAGGTGTCGGTTACGTTTGCCAATTGAAGGGCAAAACGCTTTCCCTTCGCGTGGGACTTGCCAACGAGTTGACAAAGGAAATACCAGAGGGACTGGACGTTACTTGTCCTGACCAAACACACATCGACGTGAAGGGCTGCGACAAGCAAAAAGTCGGTCAGTTCGCAGCAGAAGTCCGAGCTCTCAGAAAGCCGGAACCTTACAAAGGTAAGGGAATCCGATACCTCGGAGAACAGGTCAAAATCAAACCTGGTAAATCTGCGAAGGCGTAACCAACCCCGGATTGGTTACGTTCGGCATTGTTGGTTAGAAAATCAATCTGCCTGTTGACGCCAACGATGTGGCTAAGACAGTTCAGAACAAAGACATATAAGCTAAATAAGCGAGTGATACGGTGAAACAACAGAAAATAGCGAACAAGCAAAAATGGCGTCGCGCCAACCGCGTGCGTAAAACGGTTCGTGGAGACGCAGCGCGGCCACGTTTAAGCGTTCACCGGAGCAACAAACACATTTATTGCCAAGTCATCGACGACGAAGCGGGTAAAACAATTGCTTCGGCCAGCACCCGCGATAAGGATCTGGCGTCTAAAGTTAAATACGGCGGGAACTGTGAAGCAGCGAAGCTAATCGGTACTACGATCGCCGAACGGGCGACGGCGGCGGGTGTTAAGCAAATTCAATTCGATCGCGGTAGCTTCAAGTACCACGGCCGGTTGGCTGAACTCGCTGATGCGGCCAGAGAAGGCGGACTTGAGTTTTAATTCTCGGCGGTTATTTCCGGTGAAAATTCGAGCTCATCAGTTACAGTTTTAAAATACGAACGAATAAAAAGCGAATGTCATTCCATCCAGAGGCCAACCCTCTGGTGATTCATTAAGAGGTTATTGTGGCACAAGACAATCAACAATCGGGCACGATCGAACGAACGGTCAAAATCAAACGCTGTGCAGCGGTTGTCAAAGGTGGACGTCGTTTCAGTTTCGCGGCGATGGTCGTTTGCGGTGACGGCAACGGCAAAGTTGGCTGGGGCTACGGCAAAGCCAATGAAGTTCAGCCTTCGGTAGAAAAAGCGACCAAACAGGCAATGCGTTCGATGCAGAAGGTCCCCATCGTTGACGGAGCGATCCCTCACCGTGTGGACGGGCAATTCGGTGCCGCCAAAGTTGTACTGCTGCCGGCAGGTCCTGGTACAGGTATCATCGCCGGTGCAGCGGTCCGTGCTGTTTGCGAAGCGGCTGGTGTTTCGAACATTTTGACCAAGAGCTTTGGCAGCAACAACCCTGTCACATTGGTCAAAGCTACGATCGACGCCCTAACGAACTTGCGAACCAAAGAAGACATTGAGAACCTACGAGGAGTCGAACTGTGAACATTCACGACGTCCATGAGGGCATTGTAAAATTTAAGAAGCGTAAACGTCTCGGACGTGGTACAGGTTCGGGTCTTGGTAAGACATCTGGACGTGGACACAAAGGTCAACGCTCACGTGCAGGTCATTCGCAGCATCCAACCTTCCAAGGTGGAGCAATGCCGATGATCCGACGTGTCGCCAAACGCGGCTTCAATAATAAGTACGGCGTCAAAGTCGGCGAAGTCAACGTCAGTGACCTGGAGAAGGCTTTCGAGGCCGGTGCCGAAGTCACCCCCGAGGTACTCAAAGAAAAGAACCTGGCGAACTATCGCTACAAAGCCCTGAAAATTTTAGGGACCGGTGAAATCACCAAAGCCCTCACGGTTTCGGCGCACAAGTTCAGTGCCTCCGCGAAGGAGAAAATTGAAAAGGCCGGCGGAAAAGTTGTCGTCCTCGAGATGGCCAAACCTGTGGTTAAAAATAAGATGAAAGTCGGAACAAAGCCGCCTAAATAGGCCGTGTCTGACGCCGGAGATAAAAAAGCGAACTTCTGTCAGAGGTTCGCTTTTTGCGTATGGACGCGTAACACGGTTTTTCAAACCGTGTCGTCGCCAATAAACGGTTTGAAAAACCGTGCTGCGGGGTAGCCGAACGCTATTGCCGCAAATCGAAAATCATTGGACAATCCAACCTTAGTTCAAAGCCATATACATCCATCACACTATCGGTAGCACAAACTGTCACCGGTTTTAGGAATTAGACGATGCTTGAAAAGTTACGTGTCATCTTCACGATCCCCGAACTCCGCCGCAAGATCTTTTTGACGATCTTCCTGTTGGCGATCTATCGTGTGGGTTGGCAAATCCCGCTACCGGTCATCGATCAGGCGCAAGTCGCCGCGTTCTCAGAGAACATGGATTCGACCGTATCTGACTTTCTTTCAAAGGTAGCGATTTTCAGCGCCAGTTCACTTACCAGCGCCACGATTTTCGGCCTGGGTATTATGCCGTACATTTCTGCATCGATTATTTTGCAGTTGCTGGGCACCGTTTATCCGCCACTAGAAGAGCTGAAGAAAGAAGGCGAGGCCGGACGGAAAAAAATCACCGAGTACACACGATATTTGACGGTGATTCTATGTTTGATTCAGAGCACGGGCTATCTCTGGTTCATTATGGCGAATAACGAGGGTGGTCAAAATATGATCGCCGAACAATTTGAAAATGCCAACGGAAACCTGACGTTCATGTGGGGGCTAACCTCCATCATGATCATGACCTCCGGCAGCGTGTTCCTCATGTGGCTCGGCGAGCAGATCGACGAATACGGAATCGGCAACGGCATCAGCCTTTTGATCATGGCCGGTATCGTTGCCCAGATGCCTCCGGCGCTGCACAATTTTTTGGGCAATGCGACACTCTCGCTGCAGGGCACGTCCAGCGGTAGCGTGGGTCTGGAAAAGATCTTAATGTTGTTGTTTATGTTCGTCGCGGTCGTTGTTGGTGTCGTGTTTATCACGCTGGCCCAGCGTCGCATTCCTACCCAGAGTGCAAAACACGTTCGGGGGCGAAAAATGTACGGCGGAACCCGCCAGTACATGCCGCTGAAGATCAACCAAGCCGGCGTGATGCCGATCATCTTCGCTCAGAGCCTTCTGATGCTGCCGCCGCTGCTGCTGACGTACTTGGGCAAAAACATGGGCACCGGATTTTTCGCTCGCCAATTCGAAAACTTGGGGGCAGCCTTCCAAAGCCCAGCGTCGGTGATCTACAACCTTGTGTACATCGCCATGATTTACTTCTTTTGTTACTTCTGGACCGCGATCATCTTCAATCCAAAAGAGATCAGCGACAACATGAAGGACTCTGGAACGTTCATTCCCGGCCATCGCCCGGGGCGTCGCACCGAAGAATACATCAATGCCGTTATGGAACGCATCACCTACGTCGGTGCGGGCTTCTTGGCCTTGATCGCGATTGTGCCAACGCTGATCTCGACCACCATGGGCGTCGATTTCTTGATGGCCAGTTTCTTCGGTGGCACCGGTCTGCTAATTGCGGTCAGTGTGGCGTTTGATCTGGTTCAGAAGATCGACAGCCATCTAGTAATGCGAAATTACAGCGGCCTGCTGGAATAGCGCACGACGAAAACTGATGAAACGAAAATCGGTGGACCGACGTCAACGGCGGACGCTGCAGCGTGATCGTTTTGTCGTTCAACCCGCTGCTGAAATGATTAACATTGCCTAGGTAACCATCGCAAGGATCGCCGATCGCGAATTTACAACCGCGATCGGCTGTCGTTGGAGAAGTTACTGGCAATCGAAAAAAATGCGGCTCAGACCACGCCTACGACCGATGGACGTTTAGCGCAGACTCTGATATAATAAATCGCCTTCTATTCCAGATACCTCCAGACGCTCCTCCAAAGACATGAATAATTCCCACCCGCGATCCACTCGCACTACGACACGAAATCTCTACAGTGCGGCCGTCGCACTCCTCTCCTTCCTCATCCTGACTGTCTTTGGCAGTCCTTCGCAAGCCCAGCCAACGCTGACCTTGGACGCGGGATTAGGCCGAGGCATCAATTTTGGCAACATGCTTGAAGCCCCCTACGAGGGAGCTTGGGGCCTGACGGTGCAACCTGATTTCTTCCTACGGGTTGCCGAAGCGGGATTCGATCACATCCGCTTGCCGGTCAGCTGGACCTATCACGCGGACCTAGAAGCGCCCTACTTGGTTGACGAAACGTTTTTCGAGCGGGTCGACGAAATTTTGGAAATGGCCGAGGCCATTGGCGTGCAGGTGATTCTCAACGATCATCATCATGACTCACTGGATGCCGACCCACCCGCCGAATCGGCGCGTTTTCTGGCCATCTGGAACCAAATCGCGACTCGATACGCCGACCGAGGTGATTGGCTGCACTTTGAAATCCTCAATGAACCACACGGGGTATTTAGTGAATTGCCAGAGTTGTGGAACGAACTGCAGGCGGACGCCTTAGCCGTCATTCGCCAGACCAATCCAACACGAAAGATACTCATCGAACCGGTCGGATATAGCTCGATCAGCCGACTGGACGAAATGGTGGTGCCAGACGACCCCAATCTAATCACTTCGGTTCACTTCTACGAACCGTTTCCCTTCACGCACCAGGGGGCAACTTGGGCCTCCCCTACGCCGCCGGTTGGCCTGGCGTACCGCCCTTTGGAAAAAGCAATTGCGCCGCCATGGCAGAATTACTCTTGGGACACCACCGTTGAAAACACCGGGCCCGGCTTGAGAATCAAATATCGTGAGGGTTGGTCAGGGCTGGCTCTGTATCGCGATGTTGGATTGAAAAATGTGGAAGCGATCCAATTTCGCATCAATCGCCCGTTTAATTTGCAAGTAATTGTATTCAACGAAAACGGAGATGATATTTTGCTCCCCGTTGAATCAACCGCTACTCCGGGCAATGAAAAAATGTACACCGTGCAGCTCGATACGCTACCGCCTGATTTTGATTTCAAGCACTTCGCGATTCAAAACTACACACCCAATGCTCAAATCCCCATGATCATGTCCGTTCTGCGAATCAAGCAAAACGGAAAATGGGATTACATGATGACCTCCCAGAGAAACATTATCCGTCGCCAGTTTCAGAAAGCTCGCACCTGGGCTGATGAAAACAACATTCCTCTGCATCTGGGTGAGTTCGGGGCGTTCCGCATGGCGGATTTGAATTCGCGCATTCTCTGGACCAGAGACGTGCGTGTCATCAGCGAACAGCAGCGGCTATCGTGGGCCTATTGGGAACTGGCGTACGACTTTGGCATCTACGATCCCGTCGCGCAGCAGTGGCGGGCCGATCTACGCCGCGCCGTGATCCCACCACAGAGGCAGTGAACGCAAATTAAATCTGCGCCGATTTCGGAGTCTCAATCGTCAGCAGGGCAGCCATCAAACCGTTGAAGATCGGGCTGCGATATGCGCCAGTTGCAGACATGAAATCGAGCTAGAAAATTCAGTTTCGACATCCGAAAACTCGTAACGCGTTGCCTGTCGTGATATCGCCTAGTTCCTCGGGACTGATGTTTTTCACGTCCGCCAAACAGGCAGCCGTATGGACCAAGTAACTTGGTTCGTTGGGGCGTTTGCTACGTAAGGGGTGAGGCGAAAGGTAGGGAGCGTCCGTTTCGATCAACAATCGTTCATCTGGGATCACCGCCGCCACTGCCCGCAATTCGTCCGATTTCTTAAACGTTACCATCCCTGCGAAACTGATGTACATGCCCAGCGCTAAACAACGCTGGGCCGATTCAATCGAACCGGTAAACGAATGCATAATCCCGTTGATCTGGCCGCCGACCGCTGATTGCTCCAGCATCTCCACAATCTCCGCTTCGCAGTCCCGCATGTGAATGACCAAAGGCAACTCTTTTTCGAACGACAAATCAATGTGCCGCTGAAACCACTGTTTCTGGACTTCAAATGTTGAAGTGTCCCAGTGAAGATCCAACCCGGTCTCACCTATGGCGACAACCTGCGGATGCTCGGTCAGCTCAACGATCGGCTCCCAATCACCTACTGCAAAGTTCTGACAAACGGTTGGATGGATTCCCACCGCCGCATAGACTTGGTCGAACTGTTCTGCGATCTCGACACAACGCCGGCTTGTTTTGACGTCAGTTCCGATCGCCGTCATGCGGCTCACCCCCGCCAACGTCGCGCGGTCGACGACATCACCAACAACGCTTGAGAGCTGCTGATTGTCTAAGTGGCAATGAGTATCGAAGAACATGGGTGACTCTGAGAAAGATGGCTCTACAGAAAAACGGGTAGCGTCAGATCCTAAGCCCACCGGTTTCGCCGGGGCTTGCCCGGCCGGCTGGGGTTAACCAGTGGCACTCACTTTAGATGGGTGACGCGTCGAACACGAGCCGTAGATTTGGCTCTTAGCCGAATCGCCCTTCAGTCTTGGTCGGACGAAGAGCCCAACCTACCGGAAGCAAGCCGCTTCGAAGTCAGGTTGAGGTGCAAAAGTTGTTAAAGTGAGTGCCATTGGGCTTAAGCCTATCGTCCACAAATTACAGGCTGCCGGACAGTTCGTTTTTCGCTGGAACTAGATCCAAATCAACCGGCCGACGTGCGCTGCACGGTTCCTCAGGCAGGTGCCAATGCAGAATTTTGTCTTCGCCAATCTTCCAACACAAGCAAACATCTTTGTCGTCATAGATTGCTGGGAAATCGACAAACGGGCGATCAACATCGGGAGCCACTAGATTTAAGTCTTCCAGTTCTTTGACGCAGTCGTCCAATCGTGCTTGCTTTGTGTCGACGCTCTGAACGATGGACTGAACTTCCCGCGCGTACGGCGTTATCTTGGGATTACTAAAATTTGGTGCTCGACTGCTGGCGGGCTTAGTGATGCTGATCGCAGATAAACGTTCTTTGGTGTCACCAATCGTTTTCAGCAATTGGTAAACGTCTTTGGCGATCGACCGAACCAAAGGCAGCATCGCGTTAGCAGAATGAAACGAAAACCGATGCTGTTGCTCGGTTCGTTTTTTTAGGCCTTCGTCCATCGTCAACTACTTTCGATTGTTAGTCATGCGGAGGGCGTCAAGCGACTCACCTACGCTTAACTGTCTCTCAATCTGGGGATGATCGCCGACATTTACTTCGACCGATCGCTGGATCAAAACGTTCGAACCTTACACGATACTGTTTCGTCGAAACAGCCTGTTCCAGCCACCTGTTGCAACAAATCACTCCAATGATGGTAGGAGCATGAGAATCGCGAGACCACCCAACGTTGCTACCGTGCCCATTTTATTTGCCGACTGCTATCACGCGAGGGATGCGACGCGAAAGCGCCCGCTATTTGTTTCTTTATCGGTCCCGAAATGCAGAATGATCGGTTTTATTGGGGGATTAGTCTAATCTACGCCACCAGCCCATCCTTTTGGAGTCGCTTTTACAACCCTCCACGGCCTGGCCAAAATGTAAACAAGTGTTTAATTGTCCGAATCCGAACGATGTAAAACGACTCTTTGTGAACTTTTGAAGGTTATAAACGTCATAACTTACGTAGAAACTCGATATCAGTTTCTCTGAGGTGTTCAAAAAGCGGGTGTGGCGCGTGCTATCGCCGCGGAAACAACCTGTTTATCGTGTTTTTCGGGTTTTTTTGCGAATTCCGGCTCCGATTGGAAATTTCGCTTCATTGACTCTGGGATGCTCTAGCGTAGAGTATTCACAAGAGATTCACACGACTGGAAGCGTATTATGCTAGTTTTCCCGAGCTTGGAAGGGCAAATCCTTCAGCAGTCGAACTCTTGCATCGTTGAATGCAAAAAAGGATAGATGAATGTTAGTTCTCTCAAGAAAGAAGAACGAAAGTATTGTGATCAACGACGATATTTCAATCGTCGTCGTAGAAATCCGCGGAGACAAGGTTCGTTTGGGTATCGACGCGCCCAAAGAGATCCCCGTTCACCGCAGAGAGGTCTACGATGCGATCAAGAAATCAGTTGATCAAAGCAATGCTCAGGCGTTTGGAACCGACACAGCGACCGCGGAATAAAACACCGTGATGTGCCGCAAATGTTGCGTTGCGTCTGTGCTCGACCGCCGTCGTCACTGAATTGGTAGCAAGCCGGCAAATCACACGAGCTCGGCAACATGCCGAACGTGTTCTTTGCCTCCGTTTTTGCTCTGCGGGTATCTTTGGGCGGATAAAACGGGTTCTCATCTTGGTCTTCTTGCAGCCAAATTTAACTATCTGGGAATTTGAGCGAGGACAGTTAAAGCAGCCCTTGACGGGTAGACGACTAACACAGTATTCTGTTGCCCTTACCACGATGAGCCACTTTTTGGACAACGTTCTTCGAGCCCTGCAAAGTGTTTGAATTGTGATGTTCGGCATCATCGACGGCCCCTTCGTCTAGTGGTTAGGACACCGGCCTTTCACGCCGGTAACACGGGTTCGAGTCCCGTAGGGGTCATTTTCTGCTTTTTCACGCCCCGCTATTCTATGAATTGCGGGGTTTTTTGATGTCGTGCGGGGCAGTTCTCCGCCATTCTTGGACAAGATGTAGCCACCAGTGTAGCCACTTGATGGAGTGGCTACATTTTCAGCGTCTGCAATCGCCGAATCGGTGAACGGGTCGGCGGCCAATGCTCGGTCGTAATCTTGGCGCGTCACTCGGTTGTAGTGCTTCA
>CAYOZV010000137.1:12061-12325 GCA_964408465.1 uncultured Pirellulaceae bacterium | reverse complement strand
GTCATGATCCTCCAACGGAATTCACATGGCAAACCATCCGATTTTCGCCTCCGCGTTTTACGGTGACGTTGCCAAGGTCAAGCGACTTTTAGAGGAGGATGGCGCCCTCGTCGATGTGCGCGATGCAAAAAATTTCACACCGCTTCACGTGGCAGCCAGTCGAGGGAAACACGAGGTCGTGCAACTGCTGTTGGACCACGGGGCCGACGTTCAAGGGCATGCCGATGGCGATACTTGGACGCCGATCGTTTGGGCGGCTTACCG
>CAYOZV010000137.1:6857-12051 GCA_964408465.1 uncultured Pirellulaceae bacterium | reverse complement strand
TTGATGCGGTCAAAGTTTTGATCGAAAACGGAGCCGATGTTTCCACAACCGGCGGCAACCCGATTCACTTCGCCGCACAGCGGAAACACAAAGACGTATGCCGATTGCTGGTCGAAGCGGGGGCGGTCGACGAGTTGGTGGATTCGCAAGATGCCGACCTGCTAAATTTATTTCGCGCCGCTTACAGCTACGACACGGCGACGGTGAAAAAGATTCTCTCCCAGCGCGAGGAACTGATTGGCCGTACCGACCGCGATGGTCGGGGACTGCTGCATGAGGCGGCCACCGGTGGGGATACCAAAACGGTGCGTGTGTTGCTGGAATTTGGTGCTGACGTGAACCAGCGCGATACGGCCGGGCAGACCCCGGTTGATCGAGCCGCTTCCCATAATCAACATGCGGTCACGAAGCTGTTTCAGAAGCATTTGCCCAATTGATGGCCGGTGTGACTTTATTTTCAGCGGTGCTTCATCCGGTGATTATCTTTTGCTCTAATCACAGCGGAGATCAACTCAACAGATTATTACCTTGGGAGATAGGCATGCATCCTGCGTTAGAAAAAGACCTCTTTCTGGTCAAAGAACATGTCGGCATGTTCAAAGCCGCCAACAACTTCGACATCCTCGACCCCGAGTCGGGCCAGCCGCTGTTGTACTGCCGCGAGCCGAATCTTGGTGTCTTTACGAAGCTGCTGCGTTTCACCGATTACAAACGTATGACACCATTTAATATCGAAATCCAAGACTTAAGTGGACGGCCGATCATTCGGATCAAACGAGGCGTCTCGCTGTTTGTTTCAACGGTGGAAGTGTTTGATGAAGCGAATCAAAAAATTGGCGCTTTCAAGCAAAAGTTCTTCTCCATTGGCGGCGCGTTCACCGTTTTAAGCCCCCACGATGAACCTCTTTGTCAGCTCAAGGGAAAGTGGACCAGTTGGGAGTTTCGATTCCTGGCCGGCGACAACGAATTAGCCAAGGTCTCCAAGAAATGGGCCGGATTGGGCAAGGAACTGTTTACGTCGGCCGACAATTACGTCCTGCAAATCTCGGAGGCCGTCCCGCCTGACCAGCCGGTGCGGCAACTGATCATGGCAGCCGTCTTGTGCATCGACATGGTCCTGAAAGAATAGTAACAATCAACCTCGTTTCCAGATGCTCGTTTCCCTCGTTCCCAGGCTCCCGTCGTTCCTCGTCCCTCGTCCCTCGTTCCCAGGCTCCCGCCTGGGAACGCACTACGTGGATGGCTCCCGCCATCCGACGTCACCACAGTCGACAGCAACATAGTCCCCAACCGCCGAATTAACTTTGATTTCCGATCTTCAACAGCTACAGAAGCGCGTCAACCAAACGATGCACTGCGATCGTTTCGGATTTAAAAATCAGTTAAGGAAACTGCGCGACCAAACCGAACCCGCCGCCGGCGCTATCGAGCAACTGGCAACGGCAATCGAAGATTCGGCGCAGCGTTTGACAAAACGCCGTGATGGTCTGCCGGAATTGAAATTCGACACCGAACTCCCGATCTACCAACGCAAAGATGAAATCGCCAAGGCGATCGCCGATAACCAAGTCGTCGTCATCAGCGGTGAAACGGGCAGCGGTAAATCGACTCAGCTTCCTCTGATCGCATTGGAAGCCGGTTTTGGCATCAGCGGCACCATCGGACACACGCAACCGCGCCGTATTGCCGCGCGCGGCGTCGCGGCCAGGATCGCTTCTCAGTTGGGATCCGCTCAAGGTACCGACATCGGTTTCAAGATTCGCTTTGATGATAAAACATCGCAAAACACCTACGTCAAATTGATGACCGACGGGATCCTATTGGCCGAAACGCAGTCCGATCGGTTCTTGGATCAATACGATCTCATCATCATCGACGAAGCTCATGAACGATCGCTGAACATCGACTTCCTGCTTGGCTGTTTGACACGCATTCTTAGAAAACGGCCCGATTTAAGATTGGTGATCACCTCGGCCACGATCAACACGCAAAGCTTCGCCGATCACTTTGCCGAAGCGATCGGCGCTGCCGTTCCCATCATCAGCGTCGAAGGTCGAACCTATCCGGTGGATATTCTTTACCGCCCGCCGGCCGAAGAAGAATCGGCTCAAAACGATCCGCTGGACCTGGTCGTGGACACCGTCAGGGAATTGGCCGAAATCGACGATGGCGACTCGTTGATCTTCCTTCCCACAGAGGCCGACATCCGATCGTTGGCGAAAAAATTACGGGACGCCAAACTGCCGGGAACGCGGACGGAGATTTTGCCACTGTACGCGCGGTTGTCGACCGACCAACAGAATTTGATCTTCAATCCAGGAAATTCACGTCGTATTGTGTTGGCGACGAATGTCGCGGAATCCTCCATCACCGTGCCGCGCATTCGGTTTGTGATCGATACCGGCACCGCGCGGATCAGCCATTACTCGCCGCGCAGCAAGGTTCAGCGCTTGCCAATCCAAGCCGTCTCGCAGGCGTCAGCCAACCAACGGGCCGGACGTTGCGGTCGCATTGGCCCGGGCATCTGCGTCCGTTTGTATTCCGAAGATGACTTCCAACAGCGCCCAAAATTTACGGTGCCTGAAATCAGACGCACGAATTTGGCGTCGGTGATTTTGCAAACGCTGGCGTTGAACCTTGGATTGATCGACGAATTTCCCTTCATCGATCCGCCGCGAGCGGATTCAATTCGTGACGGTTATAAAACGCTGTTTGAAATAAGCGCCATCGATCAACGCCGGAAACTGACGAAGCTTGGCCGACGGTTGGCTCGTTTGCCGGTGGACCCGCGGATTGGGCGGATGATCTTTGCCGCCGATCGAGAGAGCTGTTTAAGTGAGATTCTGATCATCGCGGCGGCGCTGGAGATCCAAGACCCGCGCGTGCGTCCGGCGGAGAAGAAGAAGCAGGCAGATGAAGCTCATGAAAAATTCAAGGACGAACGGTCCGACTTTATTTCGTTGTTGAACATTTGGGATTTCTTTCACGAACTGAAATCAGATTTGTCGCGCGGCAAACTGAAAAGGGCCTGCGTGCAAAACTTTATCTCGTATTCGTTGATGCGGCAGTGGCAGGACATCCACCGACAGCTCAAAGCGATGGTGGCTCAGCAACGTTTGAAGGCGGGCAAACGCAAAGACGACTACGACGCGATCCACCGCAGTTTGCTGACAGGACTGCTCTCAGGCATCGCCAACCTGACCGACCGGCATGAATACACCGGAGCGGGCGGCATCAAATTTAATCTGTGGCCTGGGTCGGGTATTTTCAACCAGAAACCCAAGTGGGTGATGGTCAGTGAAATCGTCGAAACGACCAAACGCTATGGCCGCGTGGCGGCAAAAATATCCCCCGATTGGATCGAACCGATCGCGGACCACATCGTGAAAAGACGCTACGCCGATCCGCGCTGGAGTAAGAAACAGCAATCGGTAATGGCGTCCGAACACGTCAGCCTGTTCGGCATTCCCATCGTCGCCGGTCGTGCGATTCACTACGGCCGGATCGACAGTGAAGCGGCCCGTGATGTGTTTATTCGCGACGGTTTGAGCGGAGATGAATTCACGGGAAAACAGGATTTTTATCTGCACAATCAATGGCTGTTGGAGGAGCTGTCCAACGAAGCCGCCAAGACGCGCGTCCGTGACTTGATCGTCGATCCGCAGGACGTTGTTGATTTCTACCAGAAGTCACTGCCGGAGAATGTTTTTGACACGCGCAGTCTCAATAAAGTTATCAAAGACGATAACGAACTGGATCAAAAACTGCGTATGACGCGCGCCGACATTCTACCCAACAGCGGAAACGATGCGACGCGCGATCAGTTTCCCGACGAAGTCACGGTGGGGTCGATGAAGATTCCAATTGCCTATCAGTTTGCTCCCGGGGCCAATGACGACGGCGCGACGGTACGTGTGCCGGTAGATGGCGTGGGGCAATTGGACGATGCGCAGACCGGTTGGTTGGTGCCAGGGTTGATGAAGGAAAGGATCATTGGGCTGATCCGAAGTTTGCCTAAACAAATCCGCCGAAACGTCGTGCCAGCGCCTGAAACTGCCGACCAAGTGATCCAATCAATGGCGATGGGGCAAGGGTTCTTTGCCGAAGCCGTTGCCAAGGAACTGACGCGCATCGGAGGCGTGCCGATCACCGTGCAAATGTTCAAGCAAGAAAAACTCGCCCCCCACTTGCACGTCAATTTAGAGGTGGTCGACGAAGCGGGGGAAGTGATCGCTCAGGGCCGTTCAGTGGCCGAAGTCCGTTCACAATTGGGCGCCGAACACGCCACCAGCATTGTTGAAGTCCAGGATTCGACGTGGCATCAGGACGGGTTGAGCGAGTGGAGTTGGGGGGAGTTTCCCAAAGAAGCGACCATCACGCGCGGCGCGACGCGGCTCTCCGCGTACCCGGCGATCGTCGATCAGGGCGATGCGGTGGGGCTGCGATTGATGGATTCTCGACCCGCCAGTGATCAAGTTTCTAAACAAGGGCTGGTTAGGCTGTTGCAGATTTTGCATCGTAAATCGGTGAAGGCTCAGGTGGCTCATTTGCCCAATCTTGAACAGCACGCGTTGAAACTGGCCCGCGTCGTTCCCTCGAAAACACTGCGGCCGCAGTTGGCGGATTTGATCGTGCGTGTGGCGTTTGTGCACTTGAAAAAGTTCCCACGCAACGCACAAGAGTTTGACGATTTGCAATCGGGCGCGGTGCAAAAGTTAAGCATCGCCGCTCAGGAGGTGGCCAAATGGTTGCCTCGTTTTGCGGCATCGGTCCACCAAACGTATCTACAGATGGAGAACATTCCCGCCGGTCGCAGTCCGGTCAAAGGCGACATAAAAGCCCAAATTGTTTTGCTGACGCTGGAAAATTTCCTGGCCGCGACGCCCTGGGAATGGTTGAAAGAGTATCCGCGATTCTTCGAAGCGATTGCGTTTCGAATCGAAAAACTGCCGACGACGGCGGTCGATGTTGATCAGATGAAAACGATGGAGCTGGATCATTACTGGGATAAGTACCACGAAGTGAAGCAGCGTCAGGAAGCTCAATCGGTCGTCGATCCTGAGCTGGATTGGTATCGCTGGATGATCGAGGAGTATCGGGTTTCGCTGTTCGCGCAGACGCTGGGGACGAGTCTGACGGTATCATCGAAGCGGTTGGAAAAACAGTTCGCAAAAATTCGGCAGGTGTAGAGATG
>CAYOZV010000137.1:0-6757 GCA_964408465.1 uncultured Pirellulaceae bacterium | reverse complement strand
CGGGCATGGCGGTACTCCCGCCTACGGACGAAACTCGTTACGCGCCGATCGCCAGTTCAGAACGCGGTGGGCGATGCGTGACCTACAACGGTACTTATTACGCGTCCTGTCGACGTGGCCATCGCGACTGCGTTGCGATTGAGATGCACGGACTGCTGGCCGCGCTGAGCCAATGTTTCTCGCAAATCATCGTCCCCGATCAACCGCTGCACCGCGTCGGCCCAATCTTTCGCTGAACCGGGCTTTGTCAGAATCCCGCCGCCGGTCGAGTTGAGCAGTTCGACAAATGCGCCGTGTGCGGGCGCGACCACCGGAACACCCGCCGCCATCGCCTCCAGCGCGTACAACGCCTTGGGTTCCAAAAACTCCGTCGGCACCGAAAACACGTCCAGCGAATCAAGGAAATTGAGTTTGTGACCTCGATCCAACGTCCCTAAGTTTTCGTACTGGTCCTCAAGCCCCGCCGCGGTCAGTTTGCTCCATTGCTGGTCGTTGTACTCCTGCCACTGCGGGCTCTGCCAACCGGCGATTTTCAATTTAACGTGTTCGGTTCCCGGTCGTTGTTTGAGTTCGATGAAACCGTCGACCAAATTGTGTAGTCCCTTCTCGGGTGCCAGCCGAGCGAGATAGCCGATGGTGAATTCGGATCTCCGAGAATTGTCTTTGACTTCCAGCGCTGGATAAAACTGGTCAACGTCCAATCCCAGCGGCGTCACGAAGAATTTACTGCGATCAATCGAAAGGTAATCCACCATGTAGTCGCGATAGAATTCCGAATGCACAATAAACGCATCGACATATTCAGAGTTGGCTTTGATCAGCTCCAAACAGCGTTGGCGGTACTTTGGCAAAAGACTGTCCAAGAAAACATCATCGCCTTGCAATGTCACGATTACCGGAATGTTCAGTTGTTGCTTGAGTTCGGGGATGCAGCCCCCGATCAGCGCGTTGGTGAAGATCAGCGCGTCGGGGTTGGCCAACTGCAGCCATTTGACCATTTGGAAAACTTCTTTGCGTTGATTCCCGTGCGTGCCCCTAAGCATTGACACGGCCAGCTTTCCCAGCGTTTTGGGATCGGTTTGCATCGCTTTGGCGGTGACGGTTCTGATCAGTTTGGGGTTGTCTAAGAACCGGTCCAACGCCGCCGGCAGGTATCTCAGCAGCGGGATTTTCTGTTGGAGGAAGACGTTCAGTCCGCCAAAGAGGACGTGGTCAACGCTGATGTCCGGTTCGTCCGTGCGAATCGGTGTGTAGGTTGCCACCAATTGAATGTCCCACCCACTGCGTTTGAGCGCGGTCGCCAAAGCGTTGTCGTGCATGCAGCTGCCGCAGAACATGCCGCCGGCACCGGCGGTGAGGTAAACGATCTTTGGGTTTACAGGTTGGGAGGGGGTCATGTGTTTTTTCCGTAGCACGGATTTTTAATCCGTTGGCGCGTGAAACGGATTGAAAATCCGTGCTACGATCAATTTTTAATCCGTTGGCGTGCGAAACGGATTGAAAATTCGTGCTACGATCAATTTTTATTCCGTTGGCGTGTGAAACGGATTGAAAATCCGTGCTACGAGCAATCGTTTCACCCCAACAGGGTCGCGGCGTGCTCTTTTTCGCAGGCCCGAATGATCGACTGGCACACGCCGTCGACTTGTTCGCCGGTCAGCGTGGCATCCGAAGACCGCAGCGTCACCGACAGCAACATCCGCTTCTTGGTCTTTCCATCCTTCGCCTCATCGCGAAAGACCTCGCGAAAATCAATCGCTTCCAGCAGATCGCCGCCTTGCTGTCGAACCGTTTGTTCCAGCGCGTCCCAGTTAATTGAGTTTTCGACGATGAAATTAAAATCGCGCGAAACGGCTTGAAACGAACTCTGGTTCTCGTGTTGAGCGATCGTCACCATGCATTGCTCAAGTAACTGCAAATCAAGCTCCGCCACGACGGCGTCAGACCGCAGCCGAAACAGCTTCTTTGCCGATTTAGAAGCGCGGCCGATCCAACCTAGTGTCTGGTCGCCGACCTTCAATTGGCCGGATTGGTCAGGATCAAGCAAATCGTGATCGGCCGCCACCAAAACCAACTTTGCTGCCGGAGACATCGCATCGACGATCGCTTCGACAACGCCTTTGACGTGGAAGAAATCGTGGCCTGAAACGAAACTGACTTTGGTCGGCTGATTGGGGATCGGTTGCCCCTCTATCGGAAGATAGACCTTCGCCGTTTCAAAAAGTTCAATATCGTTGTTAGAACGGAATTCATTGATCCGGCGCGCCTCCAGCAAACTGGGAACCAGTGACCGACGCAATAAATCGACCGAACCGATATTTTGTGACGCCTTTTCCAGCACGCCCAACATGGGTTGGCTGCTTTTGAGCGGCGGGTGATCGGTCCACGGGCTGAATACTTCCGACCAAGGCTGGGGAACTAAACTGGGCGTCATCGCTTCGTCAAATCCGGCGGCCATCAGCACGTTGCGGACGCGGTCCAGGGCGCGGTCTGCTTTGGGTCGGTAGGATGCCGACATGGGAACCGGAGCATCGTCAGGAACCTTGTCAAAGCCGTAGATGCGGCCGACTTCTTCGATCAGATCGACTTCGCGCGTAAGATCCTTTCGCCAAGAGGGCGCGATGACTTCGACCGAATCGTCGTGGATTGCTTCGATGGACAAACCGAGTTCGGCAAGGATCTTATTGGCGTTGTTGACTGGAATCTTGATGCCCAGCAGTCGTTGCAACTGAGCGTAGCGAAGCGTCAGCTTTGGAGATTGTGGCGGCGGTTGTCCGACGTCGATGCAACCTGCGGCCAACGTTCCACCGCCGGTCTCAAGAATGATTTCGCAGCAGCGCCGACTGGCCCAATCGAGCATGTGTGAATCAATGTTTCGTTCGAATCGAAACGAGGATGGACTTTGGAGCGTCAGTCGCCGCGCCGTTCGGCGCACCGATAATTGGTCAAAATAGGCCGCCTCGATCAGCACATCGGTGGTTGTGTCGGCAACCTCGGAGTCAGCGCCGCCCATCACACCGCCGATGGCGACCGCATCTTTTTCATCGGCGATGACGCACATGTCGGCGTCCAACGAATACGTTTTGTGGTCAATCGCCACGAAGGATTCGTCTTGCGCGGCATCTCGGACGACGATTTTGCCGCCGGCGATCTTGGCGAAATCAAACGCGTGCAGCGGTTGACCGATCTCGAACATAACGTAATTGGTGGCATCGACAACGTTGTTGATCGATTCGACGCCGATGGTCGCCAGGCGGTCCTTGAGCCAATCAGGCGACGGCCCGATTTTCACGCCCTGAATCAGCCGCGCCGTGTAGCGGAAGCAACTGTCGGATTGAATCTCGACCTTGCAAAGGTCGTCGATTGATTTGTCGCCGGCGGCGGGTTGCGGGTCATTGAATTTCAACGGCACATCGTACAGAACGCTGATCTCGCGCGCGACGCCGACGTGTCCCAAGCAATCCGGGCGGTTGCTGGTGACTTCAAGGTCGATCGCTTGATCCGAACCGACCGTTTCGGTGCCTTCGTGATTTAGACCTGACATGGTCAAACGATCGACCAAGTCATCGTGGTCCATCTTTAGATCTACGTATTCGGTTAACCAGTCCCAAGAAACGATCATTGCAAAAACTCTGTTGGGTAAAACGTTTTATGATTTCGTGGCCTCGTCCACTACGGATCCTGAATCATAGTAGCCTTTCGCTCCGCGAAAGAGCGCTCTTTCGCGGAGCGAAAGGCTACTATGATCAGGTTCTTAACTCAGAACTGTCTGAGGAATCGCACGTCGTTGGTGAACAAGTAGCGGATGTCGGTGATCTGGTGCCGGATCATGCACAGGCGTTCGATGCCCAGCCCGAACGCGAAACCTGAGTACTTTTCAGGATCGTAGCCGACGGATTTGAGTACGTTGGGGTCAACGATGCCTGCGCCACCAAATTCGACCCACTTTCCGTCCCAGTAATAATCGGCTTCCACGCTCGGTTCGGTGAACGGGAAAAAGGACGGACGGATGCGGATGGGAACTTCGTCGCCAAGGTAATTCGTCGCGAACAACTTCAGCACCGTTTTCAGATCCGCCAGTGTCACGTTTTTGTCGATCATTAAACCTTCGATTTGATGGAACATTGGATAGTGTGACCAATCCGCGGTGTCTGGTCGGTAGACACGCCCCATCGACACCATTCGAATCGGCGGTTCGATCCGCTCCATTTCGCGAATTTGCACGGTGCTGGTTTGCGATCGCATCAGCGTGGGATTATCTTCCTCACCGGCTGCGATCGCGGCGGCCTGTTTGCCGGCGACCGACAGATAGAAATTGTCCAGCGGATCACGCGCCGGATGGGACATCGGAATGTTGAGCGCTTGAAAATTGTGATAATCGTCTTCGACCTCGGGGCCTTCGGCGGGTGTGAATCCTAGCCGGCCCATGATGTCTTTGAGTTCGTCGATGGTCTGGGTAATGGGATGCAGTTTCCCCAATCGGAGTTTCGTTCCCGGCAACGTGGCGTCGAATTTGGGGTCACGGACGATTTTGTCACCATCGCCCAGTAATCGTATTTTGGCTTCGTCGAACGCTGATTGAATGGCTGATTTGGCGGCGTTGAGCGATTGGCCGGCGGCCCGTTTGTCGTCTTTATCAATTCCACCAAGCTCTTTTTGAACGGTTTTTAAACGGCCTTTTTTTGCCCCCAAAAATTCAACGCGCGCGGCATCCAGTTGCTCCGCGTCGGCGGCGTTGGCGAAGTTTGTTTGAGCTTCTTCGGTGAGAGCTTCTAGCGTTTGGACGAATTGAGCGAGTGGCATAGCGGTGCGCGTTGGTTGGGGCGACGAAACTTAGATTCAAAATTCGAAATAATCAAACTTCGAAATGAAGATACGAAAACGGGAAAGGCGAACCTTTCCCGATGAGTATATCAAATTGGGTCGGCGGCTCTAAGCTGCCAACGCCTTCTTCGCAGCTTCTACGATTTGGTCAAAGGCTGCCGGATCGGTGATCGCGATTTCAGACAGTGACTTTCGGTTGAGTTCAATTTTGGCTTTTAACAGGCCGTTGATAAACTGACTGTAGTTGATGCCTCGCATGCGGCAGGCGGCGTTGATACGTGTTATCCATAGGCGGCGGTAGGTCCGCTTTTTGACGCGCCGATCGCGAAACGCGAATACACCGGCACGGATGAGAGTCTCTTTAACGGTTCGCAATAGACGGCCACGACCACCGCGATAACCTTTTGCTCGCTTGAATAACTTACGCTTAGCCTTCGTTCTGGCTGCACCTTTTGTTGTACGCATCGAATCTTTCTTTCATTTCGCCTCGAACAAGGCCCCAGACAAATGGGTCTGAAGTTGGTTGCCTTTGGAGTGCGTGGGCTGAGAGCCCTAAGTCTTGTAGTGGATGTTGTTAAAAATCCGGCAGCTGCTTTGAACACAGCTTAATTTAATCTACTGGCAGCGGAGAGATCTTCAACAAGATCCACTTCGCGTCCTGCACGTTGGTTAGTAACTGTACTTGTTGAGTGCCTTAGTAACCGACTTCACCATGCATTCGGCCAGCAAACGAGTTCCACGCAGATTGCGTTTGCGTTTTTGGCTGACACGGACGTTGCGGTGACTGGTGCCTGAAGCACGATGTTTTAGTTTTCCGGTTGCAGTAAGGCGGAACCGTTTTTTGGTTGCCTTATGCGTTTTCATTTTGTGCGACATGGCCGTCGGGGTCTTTCCAATGAAGGTCTGTTGTTAGGACCGGCGTTCTCTCAACGATTTTGCGAGATGCTGGTCAAATTAGAATCGAGGATTTTAGAGAGATTGTTCAGCTTTTTAAAGGTCTTTTCGTAGGTTATCCTCAAATCGGACGATTTTGACAGGCTCTGACGACTTGGCGAAGTATCCAGCGGCCCTAAAAGGCGATTCTGCCAGCAAAAATGGAGTTTTCCACGATTAAATTGCCAAAGCTGCTGTGACCGCGAACAATTGGAGCAGCCACGACGTCCCCCCTACCGCTGGAGGGCCGAGGGGCTGGACTAATCGTGGGACACGCACAGAGGATCGAAATGGAAACTGATAGCCGATTACCGTCAGGCGAATGGAACGGATTTTACTTGGAGGGCCGCCCCCAACGCGGTTGGATGCACCTTTACATGTCATTTGAAGAAGGCCGCATCAAGGGCGAAGGCACCGATTACGTCGGGCCGTGGACAGCGTCCGGTTCCTACGACACCCAAACGGGCGTCTGTTCCTGGGTCAAAGATTACGTTGGCCAACACAACGTGAACTATTTCGGGCAGATTACTGAAAAAGGCATCATGGGCGAGTGGTCGATTCTGACGTCTGGGACGTTTCATATTTGGCCGCGCGGCCGTAATGAGATGAACGAGCTGTATCTGAAACAGGATCTGGAAATGCCGGCCGATCAGGGCAGGCTTCAACCGCGAGTGATGACGGCTTAGTTCGTAGGGCCGGTTCCCACCGGCCAGCACCACCTTTTCCCCAAGTGCTGAAAACGGCTGGTGGAACCGGCCCTACGCAATGTGGGTAGTGGAGGTTGTTAAACCTCCTTGTTAGTTGTTGGTTCAATCGCAACGCAACGAGGGATCTTTAACAAGATCCACTACGTCAAACCGCGCGGATCACTCGGTGATTTTTCCCGCCGAACGCAGGTAGGCGATCGCCAGCACCATTGAAAACGGCCGGTAGGAACCGGCCCTACGCAATGTGCGTAGTGGAGGTTGTTAAACCTCTCTGTTAGTTGTTCGTTCAATCG
>CAYOZV010000136.1:8001-12777 GCA_964408465.1 uncultured Pirellulaceae bacterium | reverse complement strand
ATGTGTACTGTGAAAAACCACTCACACTGACCATCGACGAAGGCAAACAGATTTGCAAGGTTGTCCAAGAGACGGGCAAAGTCTTCCAGGTCGGGACGCAGCAGCGTACTGAGATGGATCAAAAGTTCCTCAAAGCAATCGCCATGGTTCAAGGCGGATACATCGGGGACAACGTCAGCGCTAACATCGCGATCGGAACGGCGCCCGGAGAAGGGCCGTTCGCCAACACGGATGTGCCCGAGAAATTGAACTGGGATTTTTGGGTTGGCCCCGCCAGATCGGCAGACTACTCGCTCGAACGCCGCAAGTTCTTCCGTTGGTATTTGGAATACTCTGGTGGAAAGATGACTGACTGGGGGGCTCATCACATTGATATTGCTCAGTGGGCCATCGGCATGGATCGAAGCGGCCCCGAAACAATCAGTGGCAGCGGGAAATTTGGAAACGTTGTGCCTGAAGGCTTTGATTGGGTAAGCTTCTTCGAAGGAAAGGAAACGCTCGAAAACGGTTACAACGCGGCGACGAACTTCAGTGTGGATCTAACGTTTGCCAACGGTTCGGTGTTAAACGTCAACGACCAATACGTCTCCGAAGATGGCAAAACAAAGTTCCCCAACGGAATTTTGTTTCAGGGTTCCAAAGGGCGTATCTTTGTTAACCGCGGGAAACTGACGGGCAAGCCGGTCGAACAGTTGACCGAAGCGGACAACAAAAATATTGAAGAGGCTGTTGCCAAACTGTACAAGAACAAACCGATCACCAGCCACATGCAGAACTTTTTCGAATGTGTGCGGGATCGTTCTGAGCCAATCTCTGACGTCTACACGCACCACCGGACGATGACCAGTTGCCACATGTGCAATATCGCCCTGATGGTTGGCAAAGACCTCAAGTGGGATCCGGTGAAGGAAGAGTTCACCAACAGCGCAGCGGCCAACAGCCTGATGGTGCGGCCAAGTCGCAACAAATTCCTCGCTGCGGTAGAATAGGAAGTCGCAACGGGCGACCGAAACAGGCTGGCCATTTTTAGAAGAATTTTAGCAACGGATACAAGATGAATCGAGTGAACACGTTTTTTGCCAACAGGTTTCTTCTGTTTGGTTTTGTGATGGTCTGTTTTGCGCTGGCCTTCACCAGCCAGACATGCGCGGCAGACAATCAACCCACCGACGATCCGCCGGCAGAACTTCAACCGACCGACAGTGGTGATGCTGCTGTTGTCACTGCTGCTGATGTGGCCGATGCTGCCGCCGCGACCGAAGCCGAGGCGACGGAGACCGAAGCCGCCAAGCCGATGAACATCCTGGTGTTGTACGCCGATGATTGGCGGCATGATACGTTGGGCGTTGCCGGTAATCCGGTCGTCAAGACACCGACGCTCGACGCGTTGGCTTCCGAGGGGATGCGGTTTACTCAGAACTGCGTGACGACGTCGATTTGCGGCATCAGCCGAGCCTCGCTTTACACTGGACAGTGGATGTCTCGTCACGGAAACCGTGGTTTTCGCATCTGGGAAACCAGCTGGGAGGAGACCTATCCGGGATTGCTGCGTGACAACGGGTACCACGTTGGGCATATTGGAAAATGGCACAACGGAAAATTCCCACAGAAGAAATACGATTTCGGACGCGCCTACGCGGGCACGCACTGGATCGAGGAAGAGGACGGCACAAAAATTCACGTCACGCAAAAGAATGAAAACGACGCGCTTGAGTTTCTGCAAACACGGCCCGACGACAAACCTTTTTGTTTGACGCTCGCCTTCTTCGCCACGCATGCCGAGGACAAAAACCCGCTGCAGTTCCTTCCTCAGCCTCAAAGCATGGAACTGTACAAAGACATCGACATTCCGGTTGCCGTTAACGCCACGCAGGAATCCTTCGAACGGTTGCCGAAGTTTGTGGGCAATGAAAAAAATGAAGGCCGCAACCGTTGGCGTTGGCGTTTTGACACGCCTGAAAAATACCAGTCGATGATGAAGAATTATTATCGCTTGGCAACCGAGGTCGACACAACCTGCGGACGAGTTCTTGCGGAGTTGAAGAAGCAGGGGCTGTTGGAAACGACGCTGGTTATTTTCACCACCGACAATGGTTACTACCATGCGGAGCACGGTTTGGGCGATAAATGGTATCCTCACCAGGAGAGCATCCGGGTTCCATTGATCATCAGTGATCCGCGTATGGCAAAGCAATGTCACGGAAAAACAAACGACGATTTCACGCTGAACGTTGATCTCGCGCCGACGATCCTTGCCGCCGCGGGAGTTGAATCTCCCAAGACCATGCAGGGCGAAGATCTAAGCGCACTTTATCTTGCCGACGAAAAGCCGGAGTGGCGCGACGAGTTCTTCTACGAGCACCCGATGTTCAAGAGAACGGACTTCATTCCTGCCTCTGAAGCACTCGTGCGAAAAGAGTGGAAGTACTTCTATTGGCCTGAGTTCGATCGCGAGCAGCTGTTCCACATCAAGTCAGACCCCATCGAAGAAAACGATTTGGCTGCAGATCCGGCGCACGCCGAAACACTCGCCGAGATGCGGAAGCGGTTCAATGAACTGAAATTAGCCGCCGAGTAACCGTCGGTGCGGTTGGCGAAGTTCAAAATGTGCATTGGCCATTTCGGTCAATGCTCATTTGTTCGGTGATTCATGGGCCCCTCCCTTTTGGCAATCCTTGGCAACCCCTTGGGCACTTTGGGAGCGGGCGTTTCATCGCATTGTGATCAAGCGGACTTTGATCATTCGTTCTTTTCTCCCGCGAAGAAAATCGAAAGAATCACTGGCACATCTTCCAGCAAGCGAAACTGGATCATTACTGGGTAGTCTTTCGTTTTGACCAGTCGAATATCGTCGTAGACAACGGCGTACATTTTGGGGAATGATTCGATTAGCTCAAACGTGCGTGATATCGACGACCGCACACGATTGGCGGTAAGCTCTGATTGGTAACGCGTTAGGATGCGGTCCAAATCTTGTGGGATATTCTTTTGATATCTAATTTTTTCGGGCATTACCCAAACGATCTACTTCAGCCCAAACTTCGCTAGTGGTGAGCAGTGATTCTGAATCATCGTCGACTTGTTGGGATCGCCTTTTCGTTTCGGCGATTTGTTCGTCCGTCAGCAGGTCTCCCGTAGAGGCTAATGATTGATAGATAAACTCAGCAATCTCTAATTGCTCAGCCGCAGGAAGATTTGCGATTTGATTTTGGAGTGTGTCATCCATACCAATATCGTATCAAGAAAAGGCAAAAACGCAAAACCTCGCAGGCCAGCGAACAACAACACGCGAGGCGCTGAAAACTGACCGCTGGCACGCATCGGAAAAGCAGCGGCGGAGGCCTAGTTCTCTGGCGTTGGGAATTCCCATTTCTTCAGCGTCGTTCCCTCGGCGGTTTGAATCTCCATCGCGGAGATGGAAATGGTGCCAGGACCTGTGGAAGGATCCAGTCTCAACGAAACAAGCGGTTTGCGTGGCTGGAATTCGACTTCGTAGGTATGAAATTCGCCGTCATGGTTGATCTCAAATTCCACTCGACGATTGACCGCGTAGGGTGGTTTTGTTTTTGCCGCTTCCCAAAACACGCTGCCGTGGCCGGAAGAATTGGCCGCCATCGTCAAAACCAGCGTGTGTTTGCCGGGGGCAATGCGGTTCTCCAAAGGCGACATGATGTAGGGATCGGTGCCGCTGCTGGTGACGATTAACTGGTTGTCCTTAAGCACCAGAGAACAATCGGGATTAGCCGTCCACGAGGCAACCGGCGGCGACGGCTTCGATTGCCGCTTTCGCTGCTTACGATTTTTGCCATGAGGCTCGGCTTTGCCCTCGTCCTCTAAACGATATTTTGAAGCGTCGAAATTCGGATTGGCGGTTGGTTGAACGGCGTTGGTCTCAATCAGGTACCGCTCGATTAACTGGTCCAAAGCTTCGACACGCTCGGGTTGTTCGGCGGCCAAATCATTTTGCTCGCCGATGTCCTGCTGCAAGTTGTACAGCTTCCAGCGGTGATCGCCGTCTTCGCCGTTTTGAAAAAGTCGGATCAGTTTCCAGTCACCTTTGACGACACTGATCGCCGGCGGTAGCCAATCTGGAATCGACGGGCTGTGGGGAAAGTAGGTGTAAATTTCATCGCGCTGTTGCGTTTGCCCGCGTAGCGTCGGCGTGATGCTGATGCCATCGAACGATTGATCGGCTTGCGGCTGGAGATTCAACATGTCAAGAATCGTCGGGTAGAAATCGCAGCTTTGGATGGGTTGATTGCTGCGGCTGTTGGCTGCGACGACGCCGGGCCAGATGATCGAACAGGGCCCACGCACGCCGCCTTCGTACATCGACGCTTTGCCGCCACGCAGCGGAGCGTTGCTGGTCGGAAAGGTATTGTCGACCCAGTTGTACATGTTGCCGCCGTTGTCCGAGGCAAACACGACGATGGTGTTATCCGCGATTTCCAGCCGGTCGAGCTCATCGAGCAACGTGCCCACCGCGTCGTCCATGCTTTCGATCATGGCGGCGTAGGTTGGACAGCGCTGAGCCGCGTTTGGGTCGTCGCTGGCGTTAATCTTGTTGCGATACTTCTCGATCAATTCGGGTTTGGCATCAAACGGAGCATGGACGCTGAACATCCAGTAGTTGAGGAAGAAAGGTTTATCTCCGTTGGCACTCATGAACGCGACGGCCTCTTTCGCCATGCGGTCCTCGATGTGTTCGTCGGGAGTGTCAGGATCGAAATCCGGATAAGACCACGGCGCGACGAAGCTGCCGGCAGGACCGGGGCC
>CAYOZV010000136.1:0-7901 GCA_964408465.1 uncultured Pirellulaceae bacterium | reverse complement strand
CACAACAATCCGGTTCGATTTAAGGCTTATCTGCCGCGTTATCAGGTCGATAGATCGTGATTGATTCTTGATTTCGTTGGCCATTGTCTGGGCGTTGGCAGAGCCAAGCACGAGGCACAGGGTTGTGATGGCGAAATGTAATCGTGTCATAAGTTGGTTCTGCTTGGTGAAAAGACGGAGTGAAAATAAAACCATGATCCGCCATTGTTTGAGCTGTTTTTTATTGGCGGCATCGAACGTAACGCGCGCTTACGATTCGGAGAATCGAGCGACAATGTCGCTCAACTCTCCGAGTTGTAAGCGTTTGTTGAGAGTAAGGTTGAATCGCAAGCAGTGAACGTGTTTGGGAAAAAACAAACCACAACAATCCGGTTCGATTTAAGGCTTATCTGCCGCGTTATCAGGTCGATAGATAGAGATCGACTCAATCAACATCTCGCCGCGATTGGCGTGCGGTTCAAACCTTTTGAAAGGATCGAATCTAAGTTTCTTTAACGGCGCGTCGGAATCTATCGTAAACAGATACTCATTCACGGTGTCTGATGATTTGAGCTGACGGCCGGTGTGCATCGACGAGTTAAATCCCTTTCCCGCGGTCGCCCAAAACAACTGGCAATCAACGGTTTTTTGTGGCTGCAACCGCAGCAAGATCACCAGCTGGCCCTCGATTGCCTCGGGCAGCTTGATCGCCAGCTGCGGATCGTCGCCGGTGGCGACCAAGAACGTGCCGGCGTCTCTGCGTTGGACGTCCAGATTGTTGCGCTGATCCCACTGCTGAATGTCATCGGCGTCGCCAAAATCCCAGTGCATTATCCGCTCGGCGGCGGCGACGTCGATTTCGTCGGGGTTCATTGAATTATCCACCGGCGTCGACGTCGTCAGGGCAACTTCGGCGGGCTGCAAATTACTGGCGGCCTCAAACTGATAGTCGCCCGATTGAACCGCCAGCACGATGCGGCCAGAGTCGTTTTGCAGAAGTTTCACATGCGGGTGACTGTCGATTGGTTTGCCTGATTCAAGAATGTTTTCAAAATCGTCCGTCGGCAAGTAAACCGAGGCCGTCGTATTGGCGGGGATGGAAACGTTGAGTCCAAAGCGGTCGCCGTCAAGTTTCCAATCGCTTTTGATCGTGCCGACAATCGAGTCGTAACGAGCTTTGACCCAGTCGATCGGCGCGTGTTGAGCGTTGCTGCCGGGGCGCGGCGGCATGGGGCGAATGACGATCGTTTTGTAACCGGGTTGGTCCGCCGAGATGCCGGCAAGCGAACGAAACATCCACTCGCACACCGCGCCGAACGAATAGTGGGAATAGGAATTCATCGCGGCGTTGTGGCGGCCGAAGCCGTCCTCCTTAGTGAAGCCGTCCCAGCGTTCCCAGATCGACGTCGCCCCTTGTTCGACCTCGTATCCCCACGAGGGAAATTCGCGACTTTGCAAGAGAAAGGTCGCCAAGTCATGTTGGTCAAGCTCGGATAAAACCGGCAGCAGAGGTTTGGTGCCCAAAAATCCGGTCGCCATGTGGTTGCCGTTTTTCTTGAGCATCTCCGCCAGTTTCTTACCGGTGCCGATTCGCAGGTCCTCGGGAACAAGGTCCGCCGAGATCGCCAGCGCGTGAGCGGTTTGCGTTTTGACTTTGATGCTGCCATCATCGTTAACGTACTTTTCAACGAACGCAGCTTTGGTTCTTTCCAGCTGTTGCCGATAGGCGGTCGCTTCATCGGTGCGGTCGGTCGCTTCGGCCATTTCTGCCATCATGCGGGTGCTGATTGCGAAGTAAACCGAGTCGATGTAATCCAGCGGCGTGTTTTCGCCTTGATTCAGCCAATCGCCCCATCCGTTACCGTGCTTGATTCCCAAATCGCCGACGCTGGTGCGCTTTCGCCAGTCCAAAAAACGAGTCATCGGTTCCCAGCAAACGTCAATCATGCGTGTGTCGCCGTAGACCTGCCAGATGGTCCACGGACAAATGATGCCCGCGTCGGCCCATGCGGATCCGAATTCGTGGCCATGCTGAAACGGAAACGGAGCGTAACCGGGAAACGCACCGCTAGGACGCTGCGACTCCATCAGCTCGCGATTCCACTTGGTGAAAAACGCGCCGATATCGGCGTTGTAAGCCGCCGTCGCAATGTAGGCCTGTGCGTCGCCGGTCCAGCCCATGCGTTCATCGCGCTGCGGGCAATCGGTGGGCAGGTCGATAAAGTTAGCCCGTTGCGTCCAAAGGACGTTGCTGTAAAGTTGATTCACCATCGGGTCCGAACAGGCGAAGGAGCTGGTCATCGGCGTGTCCGAATGCAGCACCAGCCCGGTCACCGATTCCAAAGTCGGCTGCTCGGGAAAATTTGTCAGTTCGACGAATTGAAAACCGTGCGACGTGAACTGCGGCGAGAAAATTTCTCCCTCGACATCGCCTTTGCAAATGTAAAAATCTGTCGCGCGTGCCTTCCGCAGGTTCTCTGTCATCAGCCGCCCGTCGGGGTGTAACATCTCGCCGTATCTGATTTTTATCTTGTGACCGGCGGGTCCCTTGACCGCCATTCGGATCGTCCCGGCAAAGTTCTGCCCGAAATCCAAGATGTATTGGTCGCTCTCACGCTGATCAATGGACTTTGTTTTTAAGGTCTCCGTCACCCGCACCGGCACGCCGGGGAACGCCTCGAGTTTCGGTTTGATGAAAGCCAGATCTCTCGGTTTGCCGACGATCGTGGCGCGGCCGCTCTCTGGAGAAGTTTCGAATTGATAGAAATCGGCCGGCTGCGGTCCGTTTTCACCGGCGGCGATGGCAGTGTCCCACTGGCTGTCGTCGAAGTCGGCCGTCGACCATCCCGGCATCTCACGTGTGGCGTCGTAGAACTGCCCCATAAGCAGGTCGGCTTCGCGGTGAGGCCCTTGGTCGGTGACCTTCCATGTTTTATCGGTGCCGATCGTTTGGCGGCTGCCGTCCTCGTACTCGATCTCCAGCTGAGTCATGAGCGCCGGAGTTTTGCCGTAGGAGTAGCGTCCGATTTTCTCGGTGCCGATGCCCGTCAGTAAACCGAACGCACAATATCCGCTATACCAGCCATCGGCCACCGTCGCGCCGATCGCGTTGTCGCCGGCGGTGATCATGTCGGTCACGTCGTAGGTGTTGTAGTAGGCGCGCTGCAAATAGTCTGTCCAACCGGGCGCGAAATAGTTGTCGCTCACCCGCCGGCCGTTGATCTCTAATTCGTAGATGCCCAACGCCGTCGCGTACACCGTCGCGCGGCGGACCTTGCGATCCGATGGGCCGACGTTGAATTTCTTACGGTACTGCCGCGCCGCGGGCAGGTATAAACTTTTGCGATCTTTGAAGACCGGCGATGTGTCGCGGAAGCTGATATAGGACGCGCTCCAATCCGATTCGCTCAGCAACCCCATCGACCACGAAGCAGGCTTACTCCATGAGGAAGCCTTATCATCTTGGTCCCAAGCCCTCACCTTCCAAAAACAAAGTTGGCCTGTTTTCAAATCGCTGCCGGCGTACGGCACGTGCAACGTATTGCTGGATTGAACTTTCCCCGAATCCCAGCGGCTGCCGGCGTCATCGCTCAGTCCTTCAGCCGTCGCGGCGACAATGATTTGGTAAGCGCTTTGCGATTGCCCACGTTGTTCGGATTCGACTCGCCAGCTCAGCCGAGGATGAACTTCGTCGATGCCAATCGGGTTCTGCAAATATTCGCACCGCAGGCCGACCGGTGTTAGCGCACTGGTGTCGTCCGCGTCGCCTGCTTGGAGTGCGTGCGGGTCTAGCAAAAATAACGAAATGACAACAAGTGCCGATAATAAACGTCTCATTTGATGCGTCCTAGAAATTTGACTTCGTCCCATGAATTTACGCCGATGGTTTTCAGGTAAGGTGCGGCGGCCTCGTCCTCGCTGTCGGTAGCCAGCGCTTTGTACAGTTCCCAAATGGGTTTCTTGCCCAACGGTTGCTGCGAGGCGTCTTTGAATCTGCGCAGACCGATGCGTAGATTCCCTTCGGCCCGATTGTCGATCCAGTTGTGGTATTGCCACGCAACGATCGACGGTAGGTTTTCAATTTTCTTCCAAGCCATCGCCATGCCGGCGGCTTGGTCTTGGAGCGATTGTGGCGTGTAATCTGGCGAGTTGAATCCGTTTTCCGAAAGTTGGACGGGCCTGATGTTCTGGCGGTATCGCATTTTGGGTTGAGCCATATACGCGTCCAGAACTTCGATGTTGCGAGGTGTGATTTTGGGCGTGTCGAAATCAAAAGTTGCTTGATCGTCTTCCCACGTCCGCGGATTGAAAAGGCTTTGCGGGTAAGGATGAAAAGCGACGCCCCAAGGGAAATCGCCTTCGACGGCGCAGAAATCATTCAACAGTTCTAACATGCGTCTTGAACCGTAACCACGCCGGTGGCCACGATCGGCCCAGTGATGAGTCAACGAAATCCATGTCCGCGCGTTGGCATCGTGTTGGCGTACGATCAAATCGACCAACCGCATTGAGCGGTGGTAGAGATCCATGTACTCGACGTCGGACTTCACGCCAGCGTTTGCCCACTCCCAACCAAAATCGACTTCGTTGTGAATGATCCAGTGGTGAACGCGTCCGTATTTGCCATCGGGCCGAGACCAGCGCTGGGCCATGAAGTTGATAATCGCCCCGTAATAGTCGACCGAAGCGGACGAGGTCATGTTGGGAATCGCATAGCGTGCCTCGGCTTGTGTGTCGGGGTGGTTCAGCAGTCGTTGATCGGCGTCTTCCCTGTTGGGGGCGTTGGCTGCCAGAAGGATCGCGGACACCATCGCACCTTCAGCGGCCGCAGCGCGAAAGGTGTTGTCGGCTTGGGCCAGTTTTGCTTCGTTGGCAAAATAACGGCGTCCCTGCCATTGAAACGGAGTGTATCCCGGTCTTTTTTTCGGGGAGACGAATGCGTGCAAGGGAAACAGGTTGACCGTCACCGAAGCGATGCCCAATTCCGCCAGTTCATTCTTGAGGGCCGGAGCTCTTCGGGGATTCCAACCGCCTAAACCCTTTTTAGATGTCGGGTTTGCCGGCCGAAGATCGGGGTTGTTGCACTGAATATCCTCAGCGTAGCGGGCGTTGCTGGCCGGACGCAAAATGCCGTCCGTTTTTCCGCCGTCCATCTTTGTGAAAATCTGCCACCGCGAAAGAAGCCGGTCACGTCGCCGGTCGTGGCCGTTGACGAATCGGGGTAATTGGATCGTGAATTTGTTGTCTTCGATTTCCAGAGGCGTTCCTTTAATGGATGCATCAAACTGGCCGGTCGTCGTTGGGAGAGGAATGTCTTGCAGGTAGAGATCCGCGGCCGCATGTTCGACGTGGCCGGTAATCGTGATTTGTTTTGCGTCGACTTCAACGCTGAGAATTCGGTTTTCGTAGTCGCAATTCAGATAGGCGTCGATTTTCTCTGTCGCCGCGCGATTGGCGGGCGACAGCGCTGCCGCGACAGGCGTGGGGGCTTGCCACGCCACGGCGGTGCCGGCTGAACAGCAGACGCAGATCAGAGCACAAGAAAGCTGAAGAAATGAACTAGGTTGCCAGAGCATAGAACTTACGTGAACAGTTAGAATACCGATTCTGGGAGACGCCCATTGCTATACTACCAAAACCGTGATGCGATGGTTAGCGTTTTGCAACATCCGAAATGTTTGCAGCCTCAATCACAATTAAGAAGGTTTAACCGCACGATGTGGATTTGTAGAAAATTGACGCGAACATTTTCGCTGGTGTGTGCTGTGTTGTTTTTTCTTGGCGTGGCAAGGGCGGATGACAACGCTGCGGCGGTCAGTCAGCAGCTGCCCAACGTGCTGTTGATTGTGGCCGACGACATGGGGTATTCGGACTGCGGTTGTTTTGGCGGCGAGATTGACACGCCGGCGATTGATTCGATTGCCGCCGGCGGAGTCCGTTTTACTGATTTCTTTGTCAATCCAATGTGCACCGTGACGCGCACCAGTCTGCTGACGGGACACGAACATTCTCAATCGGGCGAATATCGCCACTCGATACCGATTGCCAAAATGATGCGGACCGCCGGTTACAGGACGTCTGTGTCAGGCAAATGGCACCAGCCCGTGCATCCGCTGGACGCAGGGTTTGATTCCTTTTACGGATTCCTTAAAGGCGAAATCAACGGTTGGCTGGGAACCTACTGCGATAACAAAACGCTGGCGATCCAAACCGATCGAGAGGCAGCTCGGCCGGTATCGCCATCGTGGTATTGCTCGGACGCTTTTGCTGACGATGCGATTGAGCAAATCGACGCGGCGGTGAGAGATGGTAAACCCTTTTTCACTTACGTTCCGTTTAATGCTCCGCACGGGCCGCTGCATGCGCCTGAGGAAAACGTGGTCAAATACCACGGCAGGTTTGACGCGGGTTGGGACGTGCTGCGGGAGAAGCGCATCGAGCGAATGCGGCAGATGGGGCTGATTGACGGTCGTTATCGGTCCAACCAACCGGAGGCCGAAGCTGATCTTTGGGAGGAAATTTCCGCCGCGGAAAAGAGCCTAGAGAGTCGCCGTTTTTGTGCATACGCGGGGATGGTCGACCGTATGGATCAGAACATTGGCCGGTTGCTTGAGCATCTAGAGAAGAGGAATCTGACCGACGATACGATCGTGATTTTCTTCTCCGATAACGGCGGCAACTACAGTCACGGTTCGATCAAGACGTTTGCCCAAGAGGTCCCATGGGCACCGCGCGGGCCGCGACCGGCGTGTGCGACCGGTTGGGCCAGATTGATGAACACACCGTTCAGTTGGTACAAAACGTCGGCGTTTCGTGGTGGCGTTTCATCGCCGCTGATTATTCGCTGGCCGGGTCAGAAAAGCATCACAGCGGGATCCATACAAAAGCATCGGCTGCATGTTTCGGACATCTACCCGACGTTGCTGGAGATCATTGGCCAGAGCTATCCCGGTGACGATGGGGCTCTGGGGGGCAATGGAAGCGTCGAATCGGGTAAGACAACCAAGCCCCTTTATGGAAAGTCGTTTCTATCTGTAATCAAAGATTCCAGTTTGCCAAACAATGCCGTCCGAGAGAACGTCTTCTGGGGCTTCGAAAATATCACCAAGGGTTTGATGGCGGGGGACTGGAAAATTGCGTCCATCAACGACAGCCCGTGGAAACTATTTAATCTGAGTGCCGATCCGTCTGAGACCAAAGATTTGGCGGATAAGCATCCTGAGAGAGTTCAGCAACTGGAGTCGCAATGGTACCGGTTTGCGAAGGAAGAAACTGACATGCCTGCGGACTGGAAGCGACCGCTGAACAAGGCGTGGCAGGGCTGGGGGCTTCATCGTGTGCGGATGACGATGCCGTTGAAAACGATCGAGCCCGCTTGTTCGGCGACCGAGGTTGGGTTGGAACCCAAGTTGAAAATGACATTTGATGAACCGATCGACTTTGAGGACTCCCAAGGAAAATTAATTCAACTGTTTGCCGTCGGCCGGCCCGAGACGCCTGTTTGGAAGTTGGATCCGGACGTCCATCATCCTGCACAGGGCCAGCACGCAATCACATTCGCACTACCGAAACTGGCACCATCGACCAGTTACTATCTTTTAACAGATATTGGATGGGCGAAATTTGGAGAGAAACCTGCACGCGGGCTGAACGAGGGGGCTTACTTCTACCGCTTCCGAACTGCCCCAGCCCAGTGAACTGCCGGGCAACATTGGGGGCGTGCCGCCAGAGTACGGCGAGGTTTTGAGGCGAGAGAGAAACTTGCCACGGCAACCAAATAACAAAACATTGCCGCCTCAACGAACCAAGCGAACCAAGTGGGCTCAAGAGTGAGAATCGTTTTAGTTTGCCGAAGCGGCCCCGTCCCTGTCAGCAAACGTGAATCACTTAACGGGAGAACTGCAAAGTCGATTTTCGTGCGA
>CAYOZV010000135.1:0-12796 GCA_964408465.1 uncultured Pirellulaceae bacterium | reverse complement strand
TACCCCAAGTCTGAATTTGCGATAGAGATCTCGGAGCTATCGGTTGCCGCGGGCGAACGACTGGCGATCGTCGGGCCCAGTGGCAGCGGGAAGACGACGCTGCTGAATCTAATCGCCGGCATCGCCCAACCGACTCGCGGAACCTTGGACATTTGCGGGCACCACGTTGAGCAAATGAACGACCATCAGCGCCGGCATTTTCGAATTTCGGAAATTGGATTTGTGTTCCAACGGTTTGAGTTGATCGACTATTTGAACGTGCGCGACAATATCGTTTTGCCTTACTTGATCAACCGCAGCCTCAAACTGACGCCGCAAGTTCGCGCCAACGCCAAAGACCTGGCGGAAAAGATGGCGATCCAAGATTTGCTGTTCCGCCATCCAACAAAACTGTCACAAGGTGAAAAACAGCGCGTCGCCATTTGCCGAGCATTAATCACGTCGCCGAAATTGATCTTGGCCGACGAACCGACGGGGAATCTTGACCCCGCCAACAAACAGATCATCTTGGATCTCTTTTTTGAGCAACTCGCGGGAAGTGATCGAGGTTTTGTTGTGGTGACGCACGACAGTTTGGTGGCTGAGCAATGTGATCGCGTGGTCGATTTTTCGACGCTTCACAAGGCGTGCAACCGTGCCGGCAAGACGGCTCAGGCGGGAGCATCGGCTTGATCAGGGCACTCTATTTAGCGATGCGCTACATTCGGTTCCACCGCTGGAAAACGGTGGTGATGATCTTATGCCTGTTTCTGACGGCGGTGCTGCCGATTTCGGTCAGCCGATTGCTGAGTTCGTTCGAAGCAGGGATCTTCGCACGCGCCACAGCAACCCCGGCGGTGATCGGTGCCCGGGGCAGCCGACTGGATCTTGCCTTGCAGAGCCTTTACTTTAATCGCAAGCTGGAGAACACGCTGCCTTATTCGGAGTACAAACAGATCCTTCAGCAGCAGCACATCACGGCGATCCCCATCCACGTCAAACACACGGCGCGTGATTATCCGATCGTGGCGACAACCAACGAGTACTTTCGGTTTAGGTCGTTGCGATTACAACAGGGCCGCCCATTTGGGATTATTGGCGAATGCGTCGTGGGGTCAGCGGTGGCCGCCGCGTTGCAATTGAATGTGGGGGACGGTTTGCTTTCGGATCGCCCTGATCTGCTGGGGCTGGCCGGTGATTACCCGTTGAAGATGAAAGTGGTTGGCGTTTTGGCGCAACAAAATTCTGCCGACGATGAGGCCGTGTTTGTTGATCTTAAAACGCAATGGGTGATCCAAGGGCTAGGGCACGGCCATCAGGATTTGGAATCGGAGGAGCAAGCCGAAAATATAAAACGCGAATCGGATCGGATCGTGGCATTGCCATCCAAAGTGGTGCCGTACACGGAGATCACACCGAAAAACCTGGCCTCGTTTCACTTCCACGGATCCTTGGACGATTTCCCAGTTTCGGCGATCATCATCAAAGCCGCGGACGTCAAAAGTGAAACGATCTTTGAGGCAAAATATCAAAACAACGATCAGGGGCTTCAATTCATCCGCCCCGTCGACTCTCTGGAGACGTTGATGTCAACCTTGTTCAAGGTCAAGCGATTAGTGAGTGTGAATACTTGGTTGATCGGCGTTTCGACCGCTTTGTTGACCGGGTTGGTGATGTTGTTATCGCTGAAACTGCGGCAGGGCGAGATGGAAACGATGTTTAAGATCGGTTGCGATCGAAAGACGATCGCGACGATTCAGTTGGCTGAACTGGGAATCATCTTAATCGTTGGTTTAGGTTTGGCGATTGTGTTTGCGTTGGGGCTGGATTGGTTTGCAACGCGCGGTTTGGAAAATTGGATTGCGGGGCAATAATGAATGTTCACCGAAAGTACTTTGTTTTCATGTTGGTTCTGACGCTATTGTCAGCCGGATGTTCCACCGATGCCCCCACCCACCAGGACGGCGAAAATAACGGACCGCCCGGCAGATCCAAACCGGTCATCGCGGCCACCAATTTCGCGCTTCAGAGCATGGCCCAAGCGATCGTTGGCGATTTCGCCGATGTGATTCGCCCCCAGGTCCAAGCGGATCCCGAAGGCGGGTTGGATATGGCGGAGGGATTGGACATGGCAGAGGTAATCCGATTGCAGAGTGCGGCGGTCGTGTTGACCAACGGCCCTGGTGCGGATGACGCGGCGTGGTTGAGTCTGATCAGCATTAACCAATCGCGTTTGTGCGAGACCACCAGCGCTGAATTTGAATTGAGTGACTTCATTCAAGTACAGGACTACCGCACGGTGCATTCGCACGGCGATGAAGGCGAACACTCGCATCCTTGGCTGGTGCCGCAGTGCTGGTTGAATCCGAGATTGGCCACCGCACAGTCGGTGGCGATCCTGAACCGATTGGTCGCAATGTTTCCTGAACAAGAAACTGCCTTCACCGCCAACCACCGATCCCTCAGAGAAGAACTGGAGGCAGTGGAAGAACTGGCGGGAGACGTTGCCACGTTGATCAAATCGCGGAACCTAACGGTGATCGCCAGTGACCCTCGTCTGCTGTTTTTCACTCGATCACTGAGTTTGGAAGACAACTATTTTTTGTGGTTTGAGCCACCAGAAACCTCTGCTGCGATCGCGGAGTTGGAGAAACGAAAACCAGAAAGTGGTGGGCATTTATTGTTACTATGCCCGCCGGCGGCCAGTTCATTGGTGGAAGGATTGTCGCAATCGCTGGGAATTGAAACGGCGACCGTCAGCCTGATCCAGTCTTCCGCAGAAGGTAAGGACGCGGATACTTTTGTAAAAGAGCTGCGAAGAAATTATCAAACACTTCAAGACATCGTCCAAGGAATGACCCATTAGTTTCACGTTAAGAATTTTGTTTTGTGCGACGGCCGTTATTGGATCATTGTTTGCCTACATTTCGCAGGTTGGTTACCGAGAAGCCACCATCGGTATCGTGGAGAATCAATTGAAGGTCGATGACTCTGGAACTATCTTGGGTGATTTGGTGTGTCGTTGCCGTTTGCCTGAGGCAAGTGAGCCCATCGAATTCGTTTGCAGGATTGAAGAAAGCACTAAAAAAGAGTTGCTGGATCTTCCCGAACAGGAGAATTGGCAGGTCAGCTACCGAGATCGTCCGCCGTTTGCGATTCTGCCACGCGAGGACCCCTACGCGATGTTCATCTATAACAAGCTTGGGTTTCACGCGGATGAAGTCATCGGGCAATTTAACTACCACGACCATTCGGTTGTGCTGATTCGGCAACAGACCGCGGAGTAAATTGCCGCAAAAAAGCTTCGGGCAAAAGCAGGGCCGAGCGATCGGCAAATCGACATCGGGCGCTGTTTGGGCTATAATGAGGCTCGTTAGTAATTACGTGTAAGGGGATTCATGATGCAAAAGTCGTTTACCACTTTAGGCTCAAAGGCCCGTTGTCGGGCTGGTTCTTGGGCCGCGCTGGCTTGTTTGGCGTTGCTGTTGTTGATCAGCGGCAGTTCGCAGTTGCAGGCTCAAACAACGGCAACCAAACCCAAGCCCAAAGCCGACGCGGCCGCCAGCAAGGATGCGGGGACAGCCGGAAAGAGCATAAAAGTCGGCCAGAAGTTTCCTTCATTAAAACTCAAAGACCAAAATGGGAAAGCGTTTGATTTAACGAAAACACTCAAAGACGGACCTGTTGCTTTGGTGATTTTCCGATCGGCCGACTGGTGACCTTTCTGCAAGCGGCAATTGGTTCAATTGCAAAAAAAGGTTTCTGAGTTCAAACAACGGAACGTTCAATTGGTTGGCTTGAGCTACGACGATGTGAAAACGTTGGCGACATTTTCATCGGCGAAGAAGATCAGCTATCCGTTGTTGTCCGATGAGGGAAGCAAAACAATCAAGGCATTGGGGATCGAGTACAAACGCGGCCTGCCTTATCCGGGCACGGTCTTCATCGGCACCGATGGAAAGGTCAAAGGGAAAATGTTTGAGGAGAGTTTCAAGGTTCGCCCAAGCGTCGATGACTTGATCAAGAAAGCCGATGAAACCATCGGTAAAAAGAAAACCGCGGGAGCCAAGTAGGGCCGGTGGGAACCGGCGGCTTGGGGGATGGTGATTGGGCTTTGGGTAGAGGCGGGGCTTGGCCGGTGGGAACCGGCCCTACCGGTGGGAACCGGCCCTACCGCTGGACATGCCTTGTTCGTAGATACGTAAAGAGACGAATTTGTCGATGGATGAAAAATACCGCTCTATTCTTTTGTTTGGACAACCTGGTGTCGGCAAAGGCACCCAAGGGAAGATCCTTGGCAACATCCCAGGATTTTTTCACTTGTCCGTCGGCGATGTGTTTCGCTCGATTGACATCGGCAGTACCGATGGACGGCTAATTTACGAATACAGTTCCCGAGGGAAACTGGTGCCCGATGAATTGACGGTCAGCATTTGGCAGAAAGCACTCAACGCCTACGTCGCGCTGTCGCGATACAAACCGCGCGAGGACCTGTTGGTGTTGGACGGCATCCCGCGGAACGCTGCTCAAACCGAATTAGTGAAAGACCATCTCAATATACGCATGATCGTCAACCTAAAAGGCAACGACGAAGAAGAGATGATTCACCGTATGCGGCGGCGGGCGATTAAAGAGAACCGGCCCGATGATGCCAACGAAGAAGTCGTTCGGCATCGCTTCAAGGTTTACCGCGAGGTATCTGCGAAGGTTTTGGATTGTTATCCGCCGGAGAAGATTGCTGAAGTCAATGCGATCGGTTCGCCGGCCGAAGTGCTGCAGCAGATATTGAAGTGTTTGATTCCGGTGCAGAACGAGCTGTTTCAATCTTCGGACTAGGCAAAACACCTTCGCCGGTGTGAACCGGCCCCGAGGTTTACTTTTCACTTTTTGAAAGAAAGTTCAACCAGCTTTTCTTGCTCTTGTCGTCGCCGTTTTCGGATTGTTCTGGTTCGCTGCCGGCTAATTTATGAGCCAGTTCTTGAATCGCGACGGTAACGGCGGCTTTAGGAGCCTGCGTGATCAACGGCACACCATTGTTGCGGCATTCAGAGATAACAAAGTAGTTGTTGGGAACACGCGCGTAAATTTCGCGGTCGATCGTTTCTTCTGCTTTGTCAGCACTGATTTGAGTTTTGTCCAGGCCGCTGCGGTTGACCACAACCTTGACCTTGTTGGAGACACCTTCAAACGCCTCAAACGCGGAGAACAATCGCACGACGTTCCGCAAACAGGGCAGGTCTAATTGTGTCAGCAGGACGACGGTGTCCGACGATTCGAGCGCGGCAATGTCAAGGCGATTATAAGTCTTCGACAAATCAACGATGACATGAGAGAACGAAGCCTTCAACAGTCCCAGCACACGCCGGAAATTCTCCTCGGAAATCGTCGCGAGGTCTTCAATTTGGACCGGGCGTGGCAATAGGTAGACGCCAGATTCGTGCTTTGTTAGTGATTTACGAAGTAGGGCAAGATCCAGCCGCGAAATGTTTTGCGTCACATCCAATAACGTGTACTCAGGAATCATATCCAAGAACACGTCCGCATCGCCCAACGCGAGGTCGAGATCCACCAGCGCGACGCTGAACTCGGGATTCTGGGCCATCGACACGGCCGTGTTAACCGCGATGGAAGTAGTTCCCACTCCGCCAGAGGCTCCGGCAAACGTGATGATCTGGCCACTCTTGCTGCGGTTGTCACCACCGCCGGCGGCGGCAACGCGATCAAGGGCTCCTACTAATTCCTCGATCTTCACCGGCGAGTTCAAAAATTCACGGGCACCGGCGCGCATGGCACGCAAAATCAACTGGCCATCGGCCATCGAACTGATGACGACTACGCCGCAAGAAGAATGCGCTTTGGAGATTTGTTCAACGAGCGCCAATGCCTTTTCCTCGTCGCCATCAATATCAATGATCGCGACATCAGGATTAGCTTGCTCGACGATCTCGGGGAAGAGTTCATAACGCGAGGAATCCGCTTCCATCCAGACTCGGTCCATCCCGATCAGACTTTTCTTGATTGTCTCGCGACTGGTCTCGTTGGGATCACAGATCGCAACCCGTAAAGTTCCACTCATTTCAATTCCAATTAGAAAATCACGCTATTAACCACGGCCGCTTCGTCGCGACAATTTCTTCTATTCAAATCAAGATCGGCATCTTTTCAGTCATTACTGAGCGATGCCGATCTGATTGTTAAAACTTTTGGTTACCGTTGGTTGGGACTGGGCCATGAGAAACCGTTATTCGCATGACGATCGGTGGTCTGTGGAGCAGATCGTCCCATCGGCATACCTTGGTACTGCATGCCTTGAGCAGGCATCGCAGGGTAGTTCATCTGGCCTTGGGCGGCACCGACACCACGGATTCCGAATGAATCATCCACGGGGCAGTCTTCCTGACAGACGGGAACCTCTAGGTGTCCGTTTTTGTAAAGTTCGACGTTGGACGGGTTGGCGGTCAATTGACCAAGCTTACCCGCAGGCATTTGACCTGGTTCAACATCGCTTACGAACTGAGGAGTGATCAGGAATACCAATTCCGTTTCGTTATTCTGAATCTGAACCTGACGGAACAGAGGCCCAAAGATGCCTGAGTGCTTAAGTTTTGGAACGCCCTGATTCTCACCGGAGGAACTCTCTTTGTAATCGCCTGCCAGCGCCAAAGTGTGCCCCGCACGCATCTTTACACCGGTGTTGACACGGCGGACGCGGAAGCCAGGCACGCCTGCGTCGGTGGCAAGCTCAGGTGCAACTTCTGAAACTTCTGCTCGAACCTCCAGTGTTAACTCACCGTTTCCGTGGACGATAGGAACCATGTCCAGTTTCGTACCGAAGGGGCGAAATTCAATGGAAGTTGTACCTAGACCTGACGGCACGAGGATGGGGATTTCACCACCGGAGAGGAATTCAGCAGGGCGACCGTTCTGGGCAACCAAGACAGGTTGATCGAGCAATTTCGCAATATCATTTCTCTCTAGAGCCCGGACGAAGGCTCGGAACTGATTTCCGTTGCTGCCGATGACACCCACCGAAAGGTTTTGCTCACCTACGGTGAACTCACCGTCGTCAGAAACCGCTTGGATGATGTCCGAGATGCTGGACACCGCGTTGAATCGACGACCGAGGATCGCCCAGTCAACACCCAACTGGCGAAGCTTCGTTCGCGAGACTTCGTAGACGTCGACTTTGATCGCAATGTTTTGATTGCCGTTAACCGCCAATTGGTTGACGACATTGTCAGGAAAGAAGTCGCGGGCCACGGACATGATGTTGGCGACCTGATCGGCGCGGGCAACATGTCCGGCAAGGATCACCCCAGAGTTCAGTGGGTGAACTTCGATCTGAGAATCAGGAAAGAAATTCGACAGGGCCAAATCCAATTTGCGAGTGTCCACCAAGACTTCGACCGCAACCGTTTGCAGATTTTTGTCTGGGTCACTGATCGTGATCGACGAAACGCCTGGCTTAAGACCGGTGATCAAAATTTCGTTTGGCGAAACGGGCGAAGCCTGAATCACTTCCGGGTTCTCCACCATTAATTCAGGGACCTGATAGGCGAATTTGAGCCTGCGGGCTGAACCTGCAATCACGTTTAGCGATTCGACAGATTCGTTAACTTCGAATTGTGGTCCAGCGATACCTTGCCAAGCGCTCGCATATTGACCGCAACACAAAACAGTAGCCGCTGTCAGGCAGCCAATTAGTAATGACTTTATCCGCATGTTCATCCGTAAATCCTTACGTTACGGCAATTTCAATGCTTCCGGTCCCCCCGGAAGACTCTTCACCTAGATTGAATGCCACTGTTGTTATCGGTAGAACCGGACCTTCCGGAACAGACGAATTTTCCAAAACGTCAATAAAAAAAGGCACCAGTGATAAACTGGTGCCTGGAAGCTGATTTCAGATACAGGGGCGGGTTGCTGATGTGGTCAGCCGATGATGGACCGAACCGTTGGGGATTGAGCCGGACGCCATCGTGAGTCGACGAAAGAATGACTCAACAAGGGCGCCCGCAGAAATCACTCAATGCCGAGGTACTCATCTTCTTCGAAATCATCTAAGTCAGAAAAATCTTCTTCGGCCTGAAATCGACCTGCCTGAGGGTCTTGCTCGCCCTGGTATCCGACATTACTTTGGCTCGACTGGCCGCTACCGCGTGGAGCGCCGTTTTCGTCGAAATTATGAACTTCATCCTCTAGGCCTTGCCAAATTCGCATTTGAAAACCATTGCCTTGAGATTCTTCTTGCGGTTGGGCGGCGAATGCAGAGCTTGGGCGGGCAGGCGTTGCTCCGCCGCTTATGCCGGGAAACAGCGTCTCAAAGTCTGCAACCTCTTCTTGTTCGTCATCGTAAACTTCGCCGCGCAGAACGAGCTTAAGATCGCCGACCTTTTGAACCAAAACGATTTGTTCGGATTGCTCTTCAGTCACAAGAACACCAACAACCGAGTTTCCTCGACGCCCGGCGGCTTTCTCAGCCGATCCATCCCGTTCACCGTCAATCGAATAGACGCGAATCCCTTTGAGAAACGTCTCCGCCGTCTTGCGGCGACGATTGTCGTTTTTCTCTTTAGGCAGTTCAAAAACACCAATGATGTCGACCTGTTGACCAGGCTTGAGCAGGCCGGAGATCGTGTCGTCTTCGTTGACTTTCACAGCCACAACTTTATGACCAGGGGGAATCAAATCTTGTTCGAAAAATGCTCGATCGGCGACCTGTTCGATCGTAATCGGCATGTTCTTGGAAAGTCGGAACTTGTTGTACTTGTTTTCCAACATCGAGATGTCACTGACCGCATCCTCTGGAACCAGCTTCGAGGGCCAGTTTTCCACGCGGCAGTTTTCAGCGGTGAGCGCCGATTTGATGTTCAGGTGATCGTTGGCAAGCACCACGGGCGTCGTCTCAACGACTGCAACTTTGGTTTCGCCGCGATTTCCTAAGACCGTCGTGGCTGCGACTGCCGCCAGAGCTCCGAAGCCAAGGCAAAACAGCAGCATGATGAGAGATTTTGATTTCATTGGAGTACCCCAAAAATGGCGAACGCGCGGTTCGCGATGCTCGTAAGACGGTAAATTTGAGAAAGACGCCGTCCTATCCTTAGGCTACCTGAGTTCCTTCCATGAACCTTCAAAGGTAAAGCGCTGCTCGCACGAGGTGCTTGCATTTAGTCTGCTTCGTAATCTTCGGCGGTGATCGGCCGGTTACTTAAGGAAACCGCCGACGCTGTATAAATGCACAAATCCGGCAAACTTTGACGTTGCCGGATTTGTGTTTTGTTTGATCGGTCAGGCCTGATCGAAATTAGGCAAGCATACCGTTCCAACCCATGTACATCAAAGTTCCGATTGCCATTGGAATTCCGTAAGGCAGCAATCGCATCGAGCTTTTTCGTTCGCCGGCGATTTCCGAGAGCTTCTCAGGATTTTTGACGGTGACGATTTCATTGAAAATATAAAAGAACTGGTTGTAGTGCTTTCGCCACTCTCCCGCCATCAACACCATGACGACGGCGATGACACCACCGACAACGGCACCGACCAAGAAAGAGTTAACGATGCACATGACATGCACCCAAGCTCCGATGCCGGCCATCATTTTCACATCGCCAGCCCCCATACCACCAATCGCGTAGAACGGCAGCAAGGTCAGCCCGCCGATGAATGTACCGGCCAGGCTCCATAGCAAACCGTTGTACCAAGCGTCTCCCTGGATCTCCCAGAGAATCATGCTGAACACCCAACCGGCGATGATCATTGGAAACGTAAGTTTGTTGGGAACTCGTAGTTCTTTTCCATCAATATAGGCAGCAACGATTGCGAATACGGCGACAGCCCAGTATCCCCATTGCTGCCAGTTTTCAGCGAGTGTGTTTAAAAAAGCGTCCATTAAATCATCTCCTCTGTGCGTCAATGCCCGCCAGTTGCGGAAGGTTTGAAATGTTGTGTGTGTGTGAAGTCTCGGGTGCAAACCGCGATGGTGGTTTGCTGGAGGCCGTAAAATCTCGGCGATCGTGTTTGATGCCGGCGAATTACCTAAGCGTTAAAACGTAGCTCGCGAATACGGCGACCATCGTGAAAAAAATACAAATCAGCCCAAAACAGTTTTGATAAATATCGGGCGATGCAGCGAATTCCATTTAATTCTCCAGACGCATTAAATTTGCTTTGGGATCTTGAAAAGGCAAAGAGCTTTGATGAAAACCGACTTCCCTATTACAAAAAAAGCCCGCCTTGGCCCAAACGGGCCAAGGGGACAATGTTCTGTTTTGTCGTTAGACAAAAAAGACTAGTTTCCACCAACACCTGTTGCCAGGCCGTTAGCGTTAACCAATTCACCCTGAATGGTTTCAAAAGTGCTGTTCACTTCTGTACCAATAGAGCTAATAGATGCGATACAAACGATCACGATCAAAGCAAGCATTACTGCGTACTCAACAGCCGTTGGGCCGTCTTCTGATTTCATGAAACGTTCAACTTTAGTCATAAAATTCTTCATAGTGTTTTCCTCCGACGGAAATAGGCGTCCAGGGATGGACGTGAGCCATTGGCTCGATGTGTTGGGCAACTAACCAAACTTGCGTCTGCCTGCGTTATTAGTTGACCCTAAAATTAAAAAATGCAGGGGTGCTTAGAACCAATGGTCTAAGGCGGGGTGAGTCTTCGTCGCTTGACGATGAACTCACCAGAAACCTATGACACGAATGGCCACAGTCAAACTTTAACGCTCAAATAAAATGAAATTTCTCTAATGGTGTTACCGACTGGGCAATTAGCGAGTGCCGTTGGCCATGATCAAGAGATACTCGCGGCGCATCGGAGATGCGGTTTCACCATTGAAAAACCGAGTTATTTTTTCCGCCAACCTTTTCCAGAGGTGCCGCCTTTGTCGGAGGCACTCGGCCCTGGCGTCGGAACTTAGGCCGCGCAGCTTTAGCAAAAATCCGGCGCACCGGAAATAACAACTTTAACAACCCAAATGATGGTAGGGGTTGTAGGGGCAGTTTGGACCGGGTTTGGATTCAACGTCCGGCTCGTGTTCGCCGGTTGCTGCTGTTGAGAAACCCCAAACTACCGCATCGCGCGTTGACGCCGGCGGTAGTATTTCCACCCCGCAGAAAAGAAACAGGCCGCTGCGGCCAAGCCAAACACAACCATGGCGTAGTTGGGAAGCTTCGCCATTACAATCGCCGTCGCAAACATGACTGCGGCCTGAATGTAAAACCTTCCCGACAAAATCCCTGCCTTGATGACAAAAACCATACCTGCCACCACCGCCAGCAGTGGGGCCAGCGAAAGTACCGGGAGATGCAGAGCGGCCTCCAGAGGGAACAGAAAGGCCACACAGCACATCGCGGACGCCCAAACGTGAGCGATTTGGCGTTCAATGAACGTAACCGGGCCCATCGTGCGACGGACGAACCAAAAGACGACCGCCCAAGCTCCCAATCCCAACGTCCACATCAACCAATAGTGAACCCGATTGAGGTCGCTCATCATCCAAAGTGCATGTGTCGCGAAGCTGGCGATCAACAGAACCAAGGAGTGCCACATCCAAATCAGCCCCCAGTTTTCCAATATTTCAGCATGATGAGTTTCGCGGAATAGGTTCGCGACCACCTGCATGAACCTTCCCTCTCTGGCCGATACCGTTTCGTTATTGAGAAAGGCACGTACGTCTTTGCTCAGATTCATTGCAGAACTGTAGCGCAGGTCCTGCGGTTTTTGCAGACAACGCATCGCAATCATCTCAAGCTTGCGATCGACGCGGCGGTTGAGAGCGCGTGGGAGTAGTGGGTCTTGTTCCAACACCATTAACAGCGTATCCACCGGCGAAGCCCCCAGAAAAGGCGGTCGTCCTGTCAGCATGTGATAGAGGATCGCGCCCAACGAATAGACGTCGCTAACGGCGCCTACTTCTCCCCGCGCACCGGCGGCCTGTTCGGGTGACATGTACGAAGGCGTGCCTAAAATCGCACCCGATTTTGTCAAGCTGGTGGTGCTTGAATCCTGTTTCGCCAAACCAAAATCGACGATGTAAGCGTGCCCTAAATCGTCCAATAAGATGTTGGAGGGTTTAAGGTCTCGATGCAGTACGCCTTGAGAATGAGCATACTCTACCGCGTCGCAGATTTCGGCCATGATTTTACCAGCCTTGCGCGGATGCAGGGGGCCGGCAAGTAATCGCTGGGTCAGCGTGCCGCCGTTGACCAATTTCATGCAGAAGAAAGCCAGTCCCTCGTGTTCACCTATTTCATAGATGGGAGCGATGTGGCGGTGGGACAAACGAGCGGCCGCTTCGGCTTCGGCTTGGAATCGTTCACGTTCGGCCGGCGACGCGAAGTCACCTTTGAGGATCATTTTTATCGCAATAATCCGCTCGTCCGACTTACGAATCGCACGATAGACAATCCCCATGCCGCCGCGGCCAATTTCCTCTTGGAGAATGTAGTTGCCCAAATCGTAGGGGACTTCTAATCCGGGAATCCTCGGGACGGCATCGCCAGAGAATGATTTGGAGGACATCTCGTCCGCCGCGGCACGTGTGACGGCGATCGTTCCCCAGAGATCACGCAGATCTTTTTCGAACGTTGGATACTCTTTGCACGTTTTCTCAAGTTCAACTTGGTGGCCAGCATTGACACGATCGGCAAGCTTGGTGATCAAATTCGCCAAACCCTGCTCGTACACTTCCGATTGACTGGATGAATCGGATGGCTGCATCTTTGGACCTTGCAGGTGAGTCTAAGGAAACGGTTTAATGAGATGACGATGGGCGGTGGCGAATGGGATAAAATAGGGGTTTCAGATTTCAAAT
>CAYOZV010000134.1:4708-12915 GCA_964408465.1 uncultured Pirellulaceae bacterium | reverse complement strand
AAGAAGATGGCGACCGAACTGAAGGTTCCATTGGCCAAGGTAAAAGAGCGCGTTGCTGAACTGCACGAGTTCAATCCGATGCTGGGTCACCGCGGATGTCGTTTGAGCATTACCTACCCGGTTCTTTGCGAAATGCAGACTCGGGCGATCATCGAAGCGGCCGTCAAGGTTCAGGCCAAGGGCACGAAAGTCTTGCCTGAGATCATGATCCCGCTGATCGGTACCAAAGCCGAACTGGACTTCTTGGAGAAGATCGTTCGCCGAGTCGCTGACGACATCATCAAGGAGAAGAAGTCGAAGGTTAAGTACATGGTCGGCACGATGATCGAGATTCCTCGTGCGGCGTTGACCGCGGATCAGGTTGCTGAAACGGCGGAGTTCTTCAGCTTCGGTACGAACGACCTGACTCAGATGACCTTTGGTTACAGTCGCGACGACATCGGATCTTTCCTCCCGGACTACTTGGAAGAGAAGATCCTTGAAACTGACCCCTTTCAGCAGATCGACGAAACGGGTGTCGGGCAGTTGGTTGAAATGGCCGTTCAAAAAGGCCGCTCGACTCGTCCGAATCTGAAGTGTGGTATCTGTGGCGAACACGGTGGCGAACCTAACAGCGTTAAGTTCTGTGTCCGCACAGGATTGGATTACGTCAGCTGTTCACCCTACCGCGTTCCGATCGCTCGTTTGGCCGCGGCGCAAGCTGCCATCGAAGGTTAAGCTCGAAGGTTAACCTTAACGTAGGGCTTGTTCCTGCGTGATTAAAACTCAAAGCCCGTGAGAGAAATCTCGCGGGCTTTTCTTATGGTACAGTCGCCGTCTCGGCTACTGAAGCGCTTGCTCCAGAGGGTTCTCTCTAAGGCAGAACGCGGCCGCGGACAGATTGGGTAACAAAGTGCTGCAAACGGAGGAGATGTTCTTGGGGGCTCTCGATTTTTGGCCAACGGGAGAGCATCGGCCGAAGCGGCCGAGACGGCAGCTGTACGATAGCGCATAACAAAAGCCCGCGTTCAATAAACGCGGGCTTGGAAGGCTGCTTAAATTGTCGGAATCCGTGAGGACTTATTCGCGCGGGCGAATGGCACCTGTCAGTCCCGAGTAATCTTTGCGGTCGGCGTCGTGCCAAAGCGGTTGGCCTGAGAGCACGCGTTTGCGTAGTGCTTCAATCTTGGCGTCGCTTCCGGCAGGAGCATCTGTCGCTGAAAACTGATCGCCTTCGTAAGGCACGAAATCTTCGTCGTGACCGTACTCAAGGATAGCTTCAAATACGTTTTTAATTTCTTTGCGAGATGACATAGGGACCTAATTCTTCAAAATCTGTCGAATTGCTTCGGCGACGAAATCCCAACCGGTGTCGGCAAATTCCGTGAACAACGCAGAAGCACAAAATCAAAAAATACCAAGCGTCCCATTCCCTAGGTCTGCGATCTGGTTGATCGCCTTCGAGCTGCCTGCTCTGCGTGCTTGCTAATTACAGGCTCATTATTGACGAGTGAGGGCCCAAGTCAAGAAAAATTAATAACAATTACCCAACTAATCAGAGAAGCCAAAAGCCGATTTTTACCGAGTGATCGTGACGTGCAGGCGTCAAGGTTTAACCTTCGATTGCTTATGGAAGAGCATTTTGACCTTAACCATCATTAGTGGTGTTGATTGTTCGGCAGCGCTGATTCAGGACGATGTTTGGAATCGGAAAACTTTGCGTGAACCTCAATGAGACGATGGTTTGACCGGCCTTAAAGTCGCGTGTCATAATGAAAATTGTTTTCAGTTTCTCTCAAGTTTTAGGCAATTCGAACATGAATCTTTGGTTCCAAGAGGCAATTTCACTCCCCGCCCAGCGCCGAGGCTTCCATTTGATCACATCGGAAGTGACCCAGCACCTTTTGGATTTGGGCAAAATCGAGGTCGGAATGCTGAACGTGTTTATCCAACACACCTCTGCAGGTCTCACGCTTAACGAGAACGCCGATCCAGACGTGAGAGTTGACATGGAGACCGCCGCGAATTTAATCTGTCCTGAAACGATGCCGTTTATTCATACCTGCGAAGGGCCCGATGACATGCCGGCTCACGTGAAGGCCAGCTTCTTTGGATCCAGCGTCGACATTCCAATTCGAGGCGGCCGATTGGCGTTGGGAACGTGGCAGGGGATCTATCTTTGCGAACATCGCAATCGTGGCGGGCGCAGAAATCTGATTGCTACCTATCAGGGAACAGGTGTCAAATAGAGTTCGGAGGAGGTGGGCTTGGTGTTTCCGTCGGAGCCGCCGTTGATCTTCTTCCTCACCTAAGCCTAATCTCTGAGGAGGTTGGGCGACCGGAGGCCGTTGGTAATCCAGTCGACCTACCGCGGGTACTGATCGGTGAAAACAGCGCGGCGAACCGAACCGGAATCGTAGACACTGCCTCCTGAAGGCACGCTGTAGAAAGATCTCACGTTGCCATGGTAGGACTGCTGCTGATAGGGATAGCCAGAAACCGATGCAGCGGGCGCCGATGAGAAAGGCTGAGCCTTAACCGGCGAAGGATTTACAGGTGACGAATTCGCGGGCGCAGAATTCACGGGTGAAGAATTGAACGCAGGCTGATTGCGTTCGCTGTAATCAAATTGATAGGCTGCGTTGGACTTATTTGTACGCTCAAGAGCTTGTCGGTAGACTCGGCCAACAACGTCTTGGTACTTTTTAATGACGTGCGCATCAATATCTAACCGCTCTGCCATCTGCTGGACGCCGGGGCCGTTATTGACGGTGGTCTTGTTCAGTCGCTCAACAAATTTGAGTGACTCTGTGAAGTTATGGTCGGCGGTGGGGCCGACGATGGGGCTGATTGTTTTGGCGATGATGCCAGCGGTACCGTTTTCTAACTTCAGAAACACATCCAATTGGCAGGCCGTTTGTAAAGGGTCCCCCGGACGGTTGGGGGTGATGGCTCCTCCATTAATTTCGGCCCGCGGACGGGTGCGAACAATGATGACACATTTGCCGCGCAGTTTTGTTCTCAGCACCGGCCCTTCGTACATTCCGTCGCCGTAGTAGATGTGGAGATTCGGGCTGCCGTAGACCAGTTCCATGTTGCTGGTCGTGCCGGCACCGTCGTTGGTGTTAAGTGTATAAGGGGCGACGCGCTGGGTTTGCATGTGCGTGATACCCATCAATTCCCAAATGCCTACCACGGTCTCAGGATAACGAATCAAGAACTGAAGATACTCGGGATCAACGTTAATCGCCGTCACGGGCAAACGCCGGTAGAGGCTGGGTTTCTCGAGGATGTCAGCGATCTTAGATTTCGTGTCGGCATTCAGTTGAGCATACGGCAAGCCGCGGACGACTTCCTTGCGCAGTTGGCGGGAACTGGTGCCGGTGGCCAGTTCTTGGGCCTGGGCAGCTCCAGTCAAGTAAACACTCCACGCGATCAGCATCACCGCCGTCGTAATACATGACATGACGGTTGCCGCGACTGCCGCCGGTGGCTGTTGAGTACGTTGAGTTTTGATAGTTGAAATTTTCAGCATACAACGGACTGATTCTGGGTCAGCCAAATGTGTCGGAGCGTATCGGTGCCTTAAAATTTAGCGCTTGTAGTAGTTGTTCGGAATTCTGGCGGTCGCAAACGAGCAAAATTCTGAAGTTCGGCGTCGAAATACGGAAGCAACCGATCGCCGGTTGCCTAACTCATTGAGCCCCATGTCATTCGCTGAAAGTGAAGGCGGGGAGCGTGGTGTGATAGCGTGGCGTGATAGCGGGTCGCGATAGCGAACCTAACCCGAGCGGAGTTGTGGGGTCGGGGGGAATGGATGAGGCCCTTTTTATATTGCGGCCGACTGGGGTGAGCCTATTTTTGGCAAATTGCCTTGAGTTGGTTCTCAATGGACGCCAGAAAATCCATCGCCGACTCCTCAGTCAAGACGCGACGATCGAAGTGCAAAGATAAACGGTAACGCTGCTGATGGCGTTGCAGGGTGAAGTTGACCGGCATCGCGGGCCTGATGGGGCCGACGAAATCGAAGTCGATCCACTTCATCTGCCCGGCCCAATTACGTTTGACCACCTTCTTTAAGCGAAACGGTTCGCCCAGGTTGGTGAAAACGATCGTCCCCCGCGCCGCAGGATTGTTGGCGGCGCGTTTTAAACGTCCGGGTAACTTCGCCAGCAGGCCAATCACCATCAGAAATATCTTATCGAACTGCCAACCGACCACGATGTCGATCTCGCGGTTAAGGTAATGCAGAAATGCCTGCGCGTTTCGCATTTGCTCCCGGCACCGATCCACTTGCACAACGGTGGCTTTGTTGGTCACCGGTAACCTGAGATCCGATTTCGCGCGGTAACTAATCGGCAGCAGCATGCGAATCCAGCCGTTGGATTCGGTGTCGCCGTCGCGGTCGAGCCATTTTTGACACGCCCCGAACACGGCCGCCATCGCAACCGAGTTGACTCGTATGTTCCGACTGTCGGCGAACGATTGCACGTTGGCCGAATCTGATTCGTTCAACCAACGTCCTGTGATTCCGGGGAAGTTTGTGGCTGGCGTTAACGTTTTCGTATGTGGCTCAAAAGATCGGAATTTGCGCAGGACGAACTTCGCCATGCCCAGTAGTGCGATTGGCTGCTTCCAAGCGTGCCGCAGGTATTTTCTGCTGAAGAAGCCGATGTCGCCGCGCGATTTGAGCAGGTTAACATCTAACTTTCTCAGTCCGAAATCCCAATCGCGATCGGAACAAAGATTGTCATACACCCGAAAGAAATCGCTGAGCAACTGGATCCCGCCGCCGCCATCACCAGCGGCGTGATGAATCCCCGTGAGGATCATGGTGTGTCCCGACCCAACGTACACCCAAGCCCTCAGGCCATGTTCGGCGTTGAGATCGACTTGTGGGACGACCGCATCACCAAATTTGGTGGGCAGCGGCGGAGCGAACGAGTCGTCAACGATGGGTTGTTGGCCATCGCAGTAGGTCCAAGTCAACATCCGGTCTAGTTTTGCGTCCAGAGTTTGTTCGGTGTCATGCGCGGCGATCGTCCACTGCCCTGCATTGTTAATCGTTTTAAAGATCAGCAGATGGCGTTTTAAAATCCTCTTGGTCGCTTCACGGGCGATCGGTTGGTCAATCTCGCCGGAGAACCTCATGCGGCAGAAAATCGTATTGGGAAATTCGGCGCTGTCGGCCGCCACATGGAATTTTTCCATGCTGGTGAGCGGCAGCGGAAACGTGGAACGTTCGAAATCTAAATCGGAGGGTTTCAATGTTGCAATTTTGATGATAGGAAAGGGGCGCTGATAGACCGACCGCATCCACTTAAGTATAGTCGCGAGCCATTTATGCCTGCACCCTTCAAGCTGTTGATTCGATTTTTTGTTTGCGCGGTGCTGTTGACCGCGTCTGTGCCAAACGCCGTGGCTCAACGCGTTGACGCCGGTCCTACGACCGATGCTATCGATGCGACCGATGGTGCGGTGACCGTTGCCGTCAGGCTTAGCGCGGACGTGGCTGATGAACGGGCATCGGGGCGGCTGTTGGTGTTGTTTTCGAAGCAACAGCGTTCGCCGATCAAAGGCCCGAATTGGTTTTCGCCTGAGCCATTTGCGGCGATGGACGTCCAACAGTGGAAGCCAGGAGATACGGTTACGCTGGGAGCCAAGGCGCTGGCATATCCAAAACCGTTGAGTCAAATCGCGGCGGGCAAGTATTACGTGCAGGCCATCCTCAGCCGCAACAAAGATTTTGCTCACTATAAAAATGGGACAGAGAACCCTCACTCCCTCCCCCAAGTCGTCAAAATCGAAAGCGGCAAGACCACGCCGATCACGCTGAACTTGGTCGTGAAAGTTGATCCGCCACCGGTTACTTTGCCGTCGACGGCCAAAATCGTTTCCCAACGCAGCACGCTACTTTCTGCGTTTCACCGGCGCGACGTCATTGACCGCGCGCTGGTGTTGTTGCCCCCCGGCTACGAAGACGAACCGGAAAAGGAATATCCCGTCTATTATGAGATCACCGGCTTTGGCCCCACCATCGAGGACCTGTTGGAACGGCATCAATCAAGCGCGATTGCGGCCGACGGCGTTGAGTTCATCCACGTTTTTCTCACCGGCCAGACGCAGTGGGGCCATCATGTTTACGCCAACAGCGATACCAACGGACCGCGCGGCGATGCATTGGTCAAGGAAATGATTCCGGCGATCGAGAAGCAGTTTCGGGCGATTGCAAAACCTTACGCGCGACTGCTGGGCGGGCACAGCAGCGGCGGTTGGGCCAGCCTTTGGTTGCAGACGCAGTACCCAAAATTCTTTGGCGGTGTGTGGAGCACATCTCCCGACCCCGTCGACTTTCGCGATTGGCAGGGGACCGATCTTTATCAGGCGAAGGCCAATATCTTTACTGACTCAAACGGTCAGCGGCGACCGTTGGCGATCGTCGATGGCAAACCCATCCTCTGGTACGACCTGTTTTCAAAGATGGACGATGTGTTGGGGCGCGGCGGACAGTTGCGGAGTTTTGAAGCGGTGTTCAGCCCGCGCGGCGACGATGGACTGCCAGCCCGATGCTGGGACCGACAAACGGGTGCCGTTGATGCGGCAGTTGTAGAGCATTGGAAACAGTACGACATCAGCAACTACCTGCAAACGAATTGGGCACAGCTGAAGGACGACTTAGCCGGAAAGCTTCACATCTTCACCGGTAGCCAAGACACGTTTCTGCTGACCAAGGCGGTCGTGCTGATGAAGGAGCGATTAGAGGACTTGGGCAGCGACGCCCAGGTAGAAATAATCGACGGTCGCAATCACTTCGATATGTTCTCCGATGGCCTTGATGATCGTATTTACCAAGCCATGGCCGAAAAATTTAACCAAGCGGCAACCGCCGATGGTTTCACGTCTCGTTGAGTCGTCTATAATCGGGGCACCAAATTTCGTTTCAGCACTGTCACCTTTGAATCCGTTTTAAAGACACTACTTATGAGCGCACAATCGGTTCACGTCAACAAAGTTTCTTGGGCATCGCTGTGTCCTTGGACGATCATTTTCCGTTCGCTGTCTGCCGCCACAAGTATGCCGGTGTTGATTTTGGCGTTGTTGGGTTTGGTGGCGATGCCGATGGGTTGGATCGTTGCCGAAACGGTATTCATCGATCAGGGCCTGCAGTCTGATCAGCGTATGTCCGAGATCATCCAGTACAATCGCAACCCGCACAAACGGGTGTTTTTAGCCACCGACGACGAAGCCAATTCGATCAACATTTTGGGGGCTCGATTGAGCGGGCCGCGGATGGTGTTTACGCAGATTGTGGAACCCTTCACGCATTTGTTTTCGATCCCGCAATACCACGTGATGGATGCCGGTGCGACGGAGACCACCAGTCGATGGTCTTTTAGAGCATTTTTGTATTTGCTGACCGGTTGTGTCAGCACGCTGTTGATTTGGTCCTTTATCGGAGTCGCGATCTGCCGCGTGTCACTGTTGAAATTGACCCGCAACGAACCGATGAGCCTGGACGAAGCGTTTGAGTTCTCATTAGAAAAATCAGCCGCCGCCATCGGTGCCGTTGGTATCCCGCTGGTCGCGGTCGCGGCGATGTGCGTGCCGGCGTTCTTTCTGGGGCTGATCATGGGGTTTGATTTGGGGGTGCTGTTGGTGGGCCTGTTGTGGTTTGTCGTGTTAGCGCTGGCGGCGGCGATGGCGCTTCTTTTGGCGGGACTGATGTTTGGTTGGCCTCTCATGGTGGCCAGCGTTGCCTGTGAGGGACAAAACAACTTCGACGCCATGACACGCGCTTATGCTTACACGTTTCAGCGCCCTTTGAATTACGCTTTGTATCTTTTGATCGCGATGGTGTTCGGCGGATTTTGTTGGTTGGTCGTCGCAAATCTAACCGACGGTGTTTTGAACCTAGGGTATTGGTCGACTTCGTTCGGAACGGCATTGGTCAGTGGCGACGACAGTCGCATGGACGTCGTCCGCAGCCTGACGTCGCCGACTACCACGGATGAAAACGGAAACATCATCGCGTCGGATCCATCGACTCCGTTGTATGCTGGACAGGCGCTGATTCGCGGTTGGTCGTGGTTGGCACGCAGTGTTGCGGCGGCGTTTGTCTATGGTTTATTCTGGTGCATGGCCAGCGCGATCTATCTGCTGCTGAGAAAGGACGTCGACGATACAGAGATGGATGAAATATCGGTCGTCAACCAGCAACGAACGTACGA
>CAYOZV010000134.1:0-4608 GCA_964408465.1 uncultured Pirellulaceae bacterium | reverse complement strand
TCGACGATACAGAGATGGATGAAATATCGGTCGTCAACCAGCAACGAACGTACGAGCTTCCGCCACTTAAAACCGATGAAAATGGAATCCCACAAGTCCAAACACCCACGCCCAAGCAGGAGCAATCGCCCGACGTAGAATCAGAGGGCGAGCAATCCGGCCAATAGCCGGCGCGGTCCAGGAGGCTATAAAGCCGCGAAACCGCAAGGCCAGCACCTCTGTTGAACCTCGAAATGACCAGGTCCCAGATCGGCCGGACGCGTTGCCTCGTGCTCTACCGAATTAAGAAAGAAAACGCACGATGAGCCAACTAAATTTGATCAGTCTGTTGGGTTTAGTGGTCATGATCGTGATCGCCTTAGGTTTGAGCTCTCATAAGCGGCAGGTCAATTGGCGGCTGGTGGCTGTGGGGGTGATGCTGCAGTTTCTGTTGGCGGCGGTGTTGTTTCAGTCGCAAAACTGGACCTTTGACGGACGTTTTGAAAACGGCATTCTATTCGCGGCGGTGGATGGATTTTTTAAAGCGATTTTGTTCTACGTCGGTGAAGGGTCGGGGTTCATGTTTGGGATCAACGGTCTGGGCGCCGACGATCCGACCAATCCCAAATCGCTGCTGCAGACGTTTGCTTTCGGCGTTCTTCCGACGGTGATTTTCTTTGCGGCGTTGATGTCGATTTTGTATCACTTGGGCGTGATGCAGGTTGTTATCCGTGGCATGGCGTGGGTGATGCGAAAGACCTTGGGCACGACGGGTCCTGAAAGTCTCGCGGCGGCGGCCAATGTTTTGGTTGGGCACACCGAAGCGCCTTTAGTGATTAAGCCCTACGTGGCCGCGATGACGCGCAGCGAATTAAACGCGCTGATGGTCGGCGGGTTTTCGACGATCAGTGGAAGTCTCATGGCGATTTTCGTCAACCAAGGTGTCAGCGCCGGACACATCCTGTCAGCGTCGATCATTTCGGCGCCGGCGGCGTTGGTGATCGCAAAGATTCTGCAGCCCGAAACGGAGACGCCTGTGGACGTGGTGTCTTCAGAACAGAAGATGGAAAAGAATGCCACCAACGTGATCGAGGCCGCCGCCATTGGAGCCAGCGATGGGATGAAGCTGGCGATTAACATCGCGGCGATGTTGATCGCGTTTCTGGCGTTGATTGCGATGTTGGATGCAATGATTGGCGTCATCGGAGAAGGCGTTGAGTGGATTGCTAATGCGTCGGGGGCGGGGATGGATTTGCAGTGGTCGTTGAGTGGTTTGTTTGGCATCGTGTTCTATCCGCTGGCGTGGTTGATGGGAATCGAAGCGGCTGACTGCGGTGTTTCCGGTGATTTGTTGGGTAAAAAAATGGTCGTCAACGAGTTCGTGGCTTATTACGAAATGTCACAAGTGAACGTGCGCGGTGCGACGGTGGCGGTTACCGAAGCGGCCGATGGTGTGTCTTTGTCAGATCGTAGCAAAACGATTTTGACTTACGCGTTGTGTGGGTTCTCGAATTTTGGCGCGATTGGAATTCAGATCGGCGGCATTGGCCCGCTGGCCCCAGAACGCCGTGGCGAACTGGCTCAGCTGGGGCTGCGAGCAATGTTTGGCGGAATGTTGGCGTGCTGTATGACGGCGTGTATGGCGGGGATCATGTACGGTGTGCTGAGGTGAAAACTCGTAATTTTGGATTTTGAATCTCGAATCTCGAATCTCGAAATTTTAAAAAAATCAGAAATCAGAAATGGCCGATCTTAGCCGCCTCACTTGCGAAAGCTATTTCCAAACCGAGATGTTAGGTTTGGAGGGCTCAATGATTCCCGCCGCTTTTGCCTTTTGCGAAAGTTGCTCTAACGCTGACTGCCCGACCGCTCCCAGATCCAACGTCCAATCATTAACGTACAGTTGGACGTGCTGCATCAGCACATCGTCTTCGAATTCCTGAGCATGTGTGCGCATCGTCGTGAGCGCTTCTTCTGGGTTGGCTTGCCCATAGAGGATGGAAGACTGAATCACGTCCTGGATCGTTGCCACGGTTTCAGGTGCGGAGTCAATCAAAGTTTGCGCTACCAGAATTCCGCCCAGCGGCAGCGGAGAAGTGGTCTCTTTTTCCCAACGCGTGCCCAAGTCTTCAACGCAGCCCAGACCTTGATCCTGCCATGTGAACCGGCCCTCGTGGATGCAAACGCCAAAATCGGCTTCCCCGTTTTGCAATGCAGGCATAATGTCGGAAAACAACTTCTGATTCACTACCACGCGACCATCTGCAATTGCGTCGGCATAAAACATGCGAAACAGCATCGTCGCGGTGGTGTGTTGGCCAGGACAGAGGACGCGATAGGCCCGTTGGGTCGGGGCGTCGAACGTCATGCCGTTTGAGGCCGAAAGTAACAGTGGTCCCACGCCGAATCCGAGTGCCGAACCCGACGGTAGCACCTTTGTTCGATCCGAAAGAATCGCGGCGGCGTGGAAACTGGCTTTGGCGACGTCGAAACGCTGCTGGAATAATCCATCATTGAGCTGTTGGATGTCGAGCAATTGGATGTCGAAATCCAGCCCTTGGAGGTCGACCCTTTCTTCGATGATCCCATGGAACGCGAAAGTGTCGTTGGGGCACGTTGAAATTGCTAACGCGATTTTTTGGCTCATCCGGATTCTCCCAAAACAACGCCCAACTCTTCCGCGGCGGCGCCCAGCGCGTCGGCGACCCGCCAGTTTGATTTGTCACGATCTCCCGCAATGTTGGAGATGCCACGGATGATTTCTAAAGGCACGTTTTGTAGTTGGCACGCCATTGCGACGGCAAAGCCTTCCATGTCTTCGGCCGCGGTCGTGTGCTGTTGCTGTCGGCGTTGTGCTTGTTCGCGCGTGGCCGACGCCGCACACACCGTCAGTAATCGGTGCGGCGAGTCCGAGGCGAGCTGGAGTTCGTCGTGGATCGGCGGTCGGTTTGGGTCGCCCGCAAATTGCGGCCAACCTAAATCGCTGGCCGATTGAAATGTTTCACCCGTTCCGACGCCAATCCCGTCGGTCGCGACCGAAGCAAAACGGTAAGCTCGGCCGACAGTTAACGCGTCTCCGGAGGAGTGATATGCTCCTGCGATACCCAACAAGATGACTCGATTGGGTTGGAGGTTGATGATCGTTTCGGTGGCGACCGCCGCGGCAGCGATGGGGCCGAAGCCGCAGTGGCGGATGACGATTTCGTGTGTTTTTTCGAAACGAGCCAACTGCGACGCGATCAAAGCGCTTTCGAAATTCGTTGGAATCAGAATCAAATTGTCGGTTGGCAAAATCGTGTTCTCTTTCTGGGCGGGGCAGCGTCCGCTGAGGGAAATCGCTAGCATAACTTCGATTGCGGACGTTGGGAAACTCTTCTAGTATCCCGCAGAAATTTTTCTGTTTTCACCAACGCACATCCGCCAACGTAGCTGATATGACTCACAACGATAAGGCCAGCGTGGCAAAGCCCACAGATCAGAAGCAATTCTTTTGCATCCGAGGGCACATGAAATCCGGGACCAACTGGGTTTGCCGCCTCTTGAACCTCCATCCTGATATCCACAGCAGTGGCGAGTATCATTGGAACAAGTACTTTGATGCGTATCAGCAGAACCGAAAAATCTTGGTCAACATCGACCGGATTGAATCTGAAACAGGAACCATTCGCAAACACCTCGAGGCCATGGTGCGCGGCTGCATGGTGGAGTTGGCCGACCCTGCGGCGCGACTGATTGGCGACAGAACTCCTGCGACGATCCACCCCGTGATTCTCAAGGATGCATCCTACATTTGCGTCATCCGCGATCTGCGCGACATCGTCGTCAGCAAGGCCTTTCATACGCTCAACGCGCCGCGCGTGCTGTCTAATTTTAGCGTGGATGAGAAACTCAAAGCGCTGAAGCCAAAATTTGATGCTGACCCGTGGTTCTTTCAAAAGCAGCCGCAAGAGCTGTTAGATTGCGAGGACTTCATCCGCAAGACCTGCCGAATCTGGAAGCGCACGATCAACGCTGACCACCACACGGCGAAGGTTCATAAAAACATCAAAGTCAAATTTGTGCAGTACGAAGATTTGCATCAGAACTTTCGCCCAGTGCTGAATCAACTGTTTCGTTTCCTCGACGCCGACCCTTCTTTGGTGACGGTGATTCCCAAGTGGATTCAACCGGGGCATAGCAAAGAGAAACCCAACGGCTTCAATCGTAAGGGGCAGGTCGGTGACTGGCGAAATTACATGACCGCCGCGGCGAAAGAATGGATCAATGAGGAAGCCGGCAAAGAGCTGCTGGAGTTGGGGTATATTGATTCTTTAGATTGGTCGTTCGAGGATGTGGGCAAGAGAAAAAAAGTTGCCTAGAAGTGGTTTTAAAGCTGATTCAGATTGCAGGGCTGGTTCCCACCGGCCCAACTTTGGGTTTTGGAACTGCTTCTGGCGTCCGGTGGTGGCGGGGCTTCTTGTTGACGAGTACCGAGTACTGAGTACTGAGTACTGAGTACTGAGTACTGAGTGCTCAACCCTCGGTGACCGGATTCTGCCGGCTGTTTTTTGGCCGGCTACCGCAATTCTACAATGCCATCTGACATCAGTTCGGGCGCCTCGTCCTCCAGCCCACTGATACCCGTAACGA
>CAYOZV010000133.1:10140-13277 GCA_964408465.1 uncultured Pirellulaceae bacterium | reverse complement strand
CCTAAACCCCGACGCCTGCCGGCTAATCGTTAAACTGAACACATGGCTGTGAGCCTAACCAATCAGTCCATTGGACGGTATTGCGTTTTACCTGCGTTTGTTAACCGGTATGTGAGAATCGTTCCACCTCTCGGTAAATCATGGAGAACAAGTCGCCATCAAGTGTGTTCATATCCTTTGATCTCAAGGTCGACCGACGTTCGGTTTTCATCGATCAAAACAAACTTCCGCTCCGAAGTCATTTTGCCGACGGCTGTCATTTTACAGGGTAGCGTTTGATCTTCAACGATAAGTTTGGCAGTTTCATCGGCAACGGCAATGGCCAGTTCAAAATCTTCGCCGTCATGCAGCGCTGAATTTAACGCGGCCGCCTGGTCGTCCTTATGTTTTTCCAGCGCGTCTTTTGATACTGGGATCGACGCCGCGTTGAGTTCCATCCCCAAACCAGATTGTTTTGCGATGGTTGCCAGATCGAACGTAAGCGAATCGGTGATGTCCGTTGCCGCATGCACGTAATATCGGTCGCGCAGCGATAACGCCAGCGCCACGCGCGGCGTGAATGTCAAATGCTTGGCTTTGATCGAGTGACCGAAATCGCCGGAAACCAAAATCACATCGCCCGGCTGAGCACCATCAAGTCGCCAGCTGTTCAGCGGCGGGGTGACGGTATCCACCAGCCCCGTAATTGCGACGTTGATCACCAAAGGCCCATCCCAGCGATTGGTGTCCCCGCCCACGATCGCCACGCCAAATTCTTCAGCCATTTCCAGCATCCCCAACGCAAGTTCTTTTGCCTCTTCGATTGCCAAAGACCTAGGAAGCATCAAACTGATCACAGCACAAACAGGCCGTGCGGCCATCGCGGCAAGATCACTCAAGTTCACCGCCATCGACTTGCGTCCGATAAGTTTCAGCGGCGTCTGCCCGACCACAAAATGAACGCCGTCGGCCAGCATATCGCTGGTGATGACGGCGGACCCATCTTTGAAGTCGACGATCGCAGCGTCGTCGCCAATGCCGAGGATCAAATTCGGGTGAGGCTTTTTTTCGGTTTCCGTCTTCAGCCACTCTATAAATGCGCGTTCCATAAATCCTGTTTGCTTTTTTAAAAGAATCACCGTAGTGGACGACGCCACGAATGGGATGATGAAAGAGTTTCTCGATCGTTTAACCGAAAAGCCGTTCAGTGAACTGATTTGTTTGGCTCAAAGACACGTAAACAGTTTAACGATTAGCCCTCAGGCGTCGGTGTTTTGGCAGGGCCAAACGCGGTCGCCTGCCGGCTTGTCGTTAAACGAAGGTGGCCTTCATTGAGCGGACCCTCGTGTCACCAGCCCCGCCGCTCCCCTCCCCGTTGCGTCAGAACAAACCTGCACGCTAAACGCCTCGTCAACGTATCAAAACCATAAAACAAAAGCTGATACCAGACACGTCGTGTCGCTAACTTTATCTCTCGTTCAGTATATATAAAAGGAAACCGCCAGCTTGAACTAATGTCAAACTGGCGGTTTCGTGCAGAACCTTGGGGCGGCGCGACCGGCGGAGGACTAATCTGGGGTAAGTCTACTCGCGCGGTCCACTCGGGCGGATAAACAACGCTGGCTGAGCGTTTACCGCGTTAGAGTATCGCGTTCGGCGATTCGCATCTGGCCCCAAAACGGCTCTTTGTCTCTGAGAATATAAAACATGAAATCGTCTCGGCTGCGGACCAATTCTTCGCTTAGAACGAAGGATAGATTCTCTGTCGTTTCGGTTTTCCAACCGTGCATCGCGACAATGATGTCGCCCGCTAAGATTCCCTCGTCCTCCGCAGGGCTGTCCGGTCGGACACCGGTGACTCGCAAACCACGAGTGTAATTTTTGTGCATGCCCTTCATTTCATCGGGAGCCACGTCGATGACCTTGATCCCGATGTCTTTCCATGCCACCGAGCTGACCGGTGAATCAACTTGTTTTGTTCGCAGTTTCACGTTGCGTTGGACGCCACGACTGCTAAGTCTTAAATCAACGCCCCGCTTGAACTCGTTCCCAACGAACGCAGAATGAAAATGCATGTCGTGACTGGACGGTGCTTGATTGACCTCGACGATGCGATCGCCTTTTCGGATGCCTGCACTATCGGCAGGGCTTCGGGGTTCGACCGACGACACCACCAATTGCGGTTGGTCATCGACATAGATCGTGCGCGTCTTCATTCCGTGATAGACGTCTTCGGCGACCAATTTCTTGATCAACTTCGCCGCCACTTTCATTGCATCGTTAACCGGGATTGCGAAAGCGATGCCTTGAGCACCGATCCGAACGGCCACGTTGATGCCGATCATCTCGCCGTAAACATTCATCAAGGGACCGCCGGAGTTGCCGGGATTGATGGCGGCGTCGGTTTGAATCAAGTTGCGATAAATTTGTTCGTCGTTTACCTGGACGGTGCGACCCAGTTGGCTGATGATGCCGACGGTGACGGTGTGTTCATAGCCGTACGCGTTTCCAACGGCGGTAACTGTTTCGGCCAACATCAAATCCGATGAAGTGCCCATCGCGATCACTGGCAACGGTTTGCCAACGTCAATTTTCAAAACAGCCAGATCCGTTTCGGGATCGTGGGCAAGCAGACGAGCCGTCGTTTTTTGACGATCGCCGGTGGTGACTTCGATCGTCTTAACGCCCTGCACGACGTGGTAGTTGGTCAGGATGTAGCCGCGTTTGTCGATGACAACGCCCGTGCCCATGCCGTTGACCTGTTTTGTCTTGGTCGCCGAGGTTTCATCGACGATGGTTTTTTTACCACGCAGGTTGACCACCGACAGGCGGCATTCTTGCACCGCTTTCACCAGCGGCGTCATTCGCTCTCGGCTTCGATCGGTGTCTTGAGCGTGCGTCGTTTCGACCGTGCAAACGGTGAAAATCGTCAACGCAAGCAATGCGACCGTGAGGCCCTGATGGATTCGAAAGTGCATATAGATGGGTCTTGCTTCCGGCGGGTCCAGTGGCAATCGCAACGCTTGCGGGAGGCGTTGAAGTGCAGTGGTTTGACTACACGGTCGATAGCATGTGATTCGTATAACAACCTCAATCGGAATCTACGAAATTTGCCGTTAGATCGTTATGACCGCGCCGCAAAGTCAACCCAGCTTCAC
>CAYOZV010000133.1:3885-10130 GCA_964408465.1 uncultured Pirellulaceae bacterium | reverse complement strand
TTCACAGGCGCGTTCGAATTCCCTTTCTCTCTGATTGCCTTAGGCCCGCCGGCGGCGTTAAATAGGTAATCCGAAAAGTCGCCGCGGTTTAACATTCCGAGCTGCCGGATAACCAAGTTTAACGACAAGCCGGCAGGCGACCGTGTTTAGCAGCGCTAAAACGCAGTCGCCTGCCGGCTAATCGTTAAACTAAGTCTGTAACATCCTCTCCATTTGAAAGTTTGCCGCGTGTCGCATCCCCTGTTAGATCTGCCCATGATCCTCGTGAACGGGCAAGCGCGTTCGGGGACCACCGTCGTGACCAAGGCGATCGGGGCTCATCCGGAAGTTGTCTCCAATATGCGGGAAAGCAGTTACATCAACGAGGTCGCGGGATTGTTTCAATTTGCGATGAATCGGCCAGACGTGGTTAGAGAGCTGCCCGGCGGATTGGATAGTTTTAAGAAGGCTTACCGAGCCGCGACGATGAATGTGCTTTTTCCGCAAAGGATGTTTGCGGCGCTACCGCAGACAAAATTTTTGTCGACCTTTAGTTCGCTCCGTTCGGCGCGAGCGGAATACCTCAAAGAAATTTTTCCTGATTTGAAAATGGTGATCATTATCCGTGAAGGCACCGAAGTGGTAGCATCGCGACTGGTGCACGAACATATTAAACACGCGGGCGATTTTGAAACGCATTGTGCTGCTTGGGCCAACACGATCGAGATGCTCAAGTGGGCTCGCCGACAGCCAAAGTTTTTTCTTTTGCGACACGAGGATCTTAAGACCGAAGAGACCTGCCGCGCGGCCTTCGCGGGTTTACAGGCGGAGTTTGGGATGGGCGCTTCGGACGCCCCGGCCGATTTCGTGCTGCAAGGCCTGATCAATTCCACCTCCCCCACCGACGACCGCAAAGGCGGGCTGTCCGAACGATCCCAACGGTGGCGATCCTGGACCGCCCAACAACGTGAAACCTTCCAGCGCGTCTGCGCATCGACGATGGAACAATGCGGTTACCAGATCCCGTGGTAGGGTGAGTCTTTCGCGCGAAGAAGTTTAACGACAAGCCGGCAGGCGACCGCGTTGGACGCCGCCGATAAAATGTTGCGCTGCGCCCCGCCTAACCACGGTTGCGTCGCAGCGGACGCCAACCCATCCACAGCGCGTTCCATCGTCTGCCTTAGCCCATCTGCAAAAACTCAGGCAGCCTCACGACCTTGCCATCGGGGCTGACCGCCGCCACAGTTGTTTCGCCTTTGGCCAGCAACGTATCGCCAGTGAAAACTTCGTATTGGTTGACAATGCGGACGCCTTTGGCTTTCACCACGGACGTTTTCAGGCGAATCAAATCGTCATATTGGGCACCCTGGAAAAACTGGCATTGAAGATCGACCACCACCAACATCACCCCGGCGGCTTCGATATCGCGGTAGCTACGGCCACCGGCGCGGACCAATTCGGTACGTCCGATCTCAAACCAATTGGCATAGTTTGAATGATGGACGCGCCCTTGAGCGTCGGTTTCCTGATAACGGACGCGAAATTCAATCTCATGGGATCTCGGCATCGAAGGCTCAGCATTGACCGATGGCATACGAATCCTTAAATTTTTGTTTTTGGGCGAAGGACAAAGCGGCGGTAAGCCCTACAATCTAATGTACTTTTGATCTCGTTGTAGCGGACTGATTCCATTGCCCGATGCGGATCACGGCGGCAATCAGCAAACTGAAGCTTGATCAGCCCCGGTTCAGTGAAACGTATTAGGCTGACCGATAAACTATCCCAATCTTTTCAGACAGATATGAGAATACGATGAGCCAAGGCGAAGACTCCGGCAGTTCGGTAGATTTAGGAACGATGCGCGGCAAAGACTATCCTACGATCAGTCAATTCACGATCTTTCTGGAGAACCGAGTGGGAGCGCTCCAGTCGTTTTTGAGACGATTCGTCAACACGCAAGTGCGTATCCTCGCCCTGAGCACGAACGATTCGACGGAGTACTGCATCCTGCGCTGCATCCTCAGTCACCCTGAACAGGGCCGCGAGATCCTCGAACGCGCCGGATTGGCGATGATTGAGACGGACTTGATCGCGATCGAACTGCAACCCAGTGCTCAACCGTTAATGGACGTCTGCAACGCCTTGCTTCGTGCTGAAATCAACCTGCTGCAAACGTATGCCCTGATGGTCAAAAGCGAATCCGGCACCGTAGTGGCATTGATGGTTGACAACATTGGCCAAGCTCAAGAGACGCTGGCCGGTCATGGATTAACCATGTTGACCGAAAATGAACTGACCGAACTGACCTAATCCCGCCCTTGCATGCGGGTGAAATGAATTGGTCATCGGATCATTTGCGCAATCAGCCAACCCGGCGGCGTCACAGAAATTTTGAAATCCTCCTCAACCGTTTGATGCGATTCTCCCATGCCTATCCAAGTCACCTGCCCCGAGTGCATGACACGATTCAACGTCAGCGAAAAATTTGCTGGTAAAGAAGGCCCCTGCCCAAAGTGCAAATCGAAGATCCGCGTTCCCGAGAAGACGGACGAAGTCGTCATCTCAGCCCCGAAGTCCGGCCCCACGGATTCGCAAGGCCGCGAGATTCTCAAACCCATCAAACGCGCCGATAACCGTCTGTCGCAGATTCAGATCGGCGCGATCGTGGCGTTGCTGGTTGGATTTCTGGCCACCGCGTTCTTTTTCAGGCTGACGTTCGAAGACAAAATCAATTTCCCGTTTTGGATCTTAGCCGTTTCCTCGATCCTGATCGCGATTCCGATCGCGCTGGGCGCTTATGTGATCCTCAAGGATTCCGAACTGGAAGCTTTCAAAGGCAAATCGCTTTGGGTGAGGGTTTTGATTTGCGGAGCTATCTACGGGCTGTTTTGGCTGGCGATGCCGTTGTCGAAGTACGCGTTCGGTGACCAATACGAGTTGGGGACGTGGATTTTGGCGCTGGTGGCGATGCTTGGCGGAGGCGCGGCGGTGGGGATGTTGACCTTTGACTTCGACTATCTGACGGGACTGCTTCACTACGGTTTGTATCTTGGCTTTTGTCTGCTTGGCCGATTGATCGCCGGAATCGGAGTGCTTCCGGGCATGATCGAAAAACCCGAACCGGTCAATTCCGGTTTCGCCCAACTGCTGAACGCGGTTGAAAGATGCTTCTTCTAACCACGTAGCGTAGCAACGAAACGTAGCACGGATTTTAAATCCGTTCGCGCCATTAGCACTCCACGTCTCAAACACCCATACATTCCCCCCCCACTACGTTTTTTAGCGTACCAACGCGGGGAAAAACGGATTGAAAATCCGTGCTACGGAGTCGGCCAAAACAAAAAACCCATCCCCACAAATTGCAGGGATGGGCATTACGTTCTGGATAACAGAAAGCGTTTAATGAAACGTCTACGAAATTGCTTCCGTGTAAGTTTCGCCCGCAGTCTCTTAAATCCTCACGAGTAGTGGTGGCTGTCAAAGGACACCCGCCGGTCTCCTTATTAAGAAGAGCCACCTCGTTGGCTTATACAGAAACTAATCACAAAACACCTCCTTTCTTAAAAACCTCCCGCTGCCAACCGAGCCTAAGAAGGGCTGACCAGCGAGCTTGGTACCTGTCACGTCGCGTAACGTGACCCGCAAATTCATTTTAGCCACAAATGGCGACTGAGATAAAGCTGACATCCTCAGATTCACCAAAAATTCACTCGCCAAAGCAAGCAAATCGCTGTGCTAAAACCCCGCAGCGACGGTCGCCGCATAGTGACAGACCGCACACGCCGTCCAAGGTTCACCCCCAGAAATCAAACCCGTAGGGTTGGCTCCCAGCCGACCCGAAACCACCGCGTACCCTTCCGGACCGGGTCGACGAAAAGCCAGCACAACGCGGGTAACTTCCACATTTCGGCGATTCTTGGGATTATTCTTCATCGCGCGACCCAAAACAGGGCGAAAAAGCCTATAAATCGCCACTGTTTAACTTTCCGCTGTTGTTGGAAAACGGGGGTTCTGATAACCTTTGGCGATTGTTGTTGCGAAGAAGATCCTTCTTAATTCGAATTCGAATTCTGGCCAGTCGCCCGTTTTCGAACAGATCTTTTTCGCATTGTATTTCATCACCCCCTGACACGCATTTGTTCCCGCGTGCAACCTGTCACTGATGCAATACTTTTAATCAGTATTTCTTGGCATCAGCTTGAAAGATCTTCCCGAGTTAAACCATGGTCAACCGTAACCTTATTCTATCGCTCCACGATCAGTCCGTCGAAGACGAACTAAACAACCTGTTCTCCGTCTCCGGTGAAAACGCCGTCGACGAAATGGACATCAACGATATTATCTTCCCCGAAAGCGAAGGGGGAATTAACCAGTCAATCGACATCGGCAACATCATCGTCGGTAAAATTGTGCGACTGGATAAAGACACCGTCGTCGTGGACATCGGCTTCAAAAGTGAAGGCACCATTCCGCGAAACGAATGGGACGAAGAAGCCGAAACGCTCGAAATCGGTCAGACCATCAAAGTGCTCGTCGAAGATCTCGAAGACGAACAGGGTAACGCCGATGATCCATCGGGATTGATCTCGGTCAGCTACCGCAAAGCTGCCGTCATCATCAAATGGTTGGACTTGGTCGACAAGGTCAGCGAAGGCCACATCGTCACCGGTACTTGCCAACGCAAAATCAAAGGCGGACTTTTGGTCGACATCGGCGTGCCGGTCTTCCTGCCGGCCTCGCAAGTCGACATCCGCCGTCCGGGCGACATCGGCGAATACATCGGCCGCGTCGTGCAGTGCGAAATTCTCAAGATCGACAAAGAGCGTCGTAACATCGTCGTCAGTCGTCGTTCTTTGATCGAAAAGGAACGTACGTACGCACAACAAAAACTGATGGCCGAATTGGAAGTTGGCCAGGTCCGCAAGGGTGTCGTCAAGAACATCGCCGACTTCGGTGCGTTCGTCGACCTTGGCGGCATCGACGGTCTGTTGCACATCACAGACATGTCGCACACGCGTATCTCTAAGCCATCGGAAATGGTTGCGATGGACCAAGAGATCGAAGTCATGGTTTTGACCATCGACAGCGAAAAAGGAAAAATCGGTTTGGGTCTGAAGCAATTGCTGCCAAACCCGTGGGACAACGTCGAAGAGAAGTACCCAATCAACACCATCCACAAAGGCGAAGTCGTCAACGTGATGAACTACGGTGCGTTTGTGAAACTGGAACCTGGCATCGAAGGTCTGGTCCACATCTCCGAGATGTCATGGGTCAAGCGTGTTAATCACCCCAACGAATTGGTCAGCATCGGCGACGAAATCAACGTCGCAATTCTGGGCATCGACAAAGGTGGCGAACAAATGTCTTTGGGTATGAAGCAAACTCAAGACAACCCGTGGGACAAGGTCGAAGACAAGTACCCGATCGGAAAACAGATCAACGGAAAGGTCCGCAACCTGACCAACTACGGTGCGTTCATCGAACTCGAAGAAGGCATCGACGGTCTGTTGCACGTTTCGGACATGTCGTGGACGCAGAAGATCAGCCATCCCAACGAAGTCTTGGAAAAGGGACAAGAATTGGAGTGCCGCATCTTAGCCGTTGATACCGACCGGCGTCGTATCGCTTTGGGTCTGAAACAAATGAACGACGATCCATGGACGGCGGACATTCCCGATCGCTACCAGCCAGGCCAACTGGTCAAAGGCAAGGTCACCAAGATCACGAACTTTGGTGTCTTTGTCGGTTTGGAAGACGGACTCGAAGGCTTGCTGCACATCAGCGAACTTTCTGATGAAAAGATTGAAAATCCAGAGGACATCGTCAGCGTTGGCGACGAATTGGAAGTCAAAGTCCTTCGCGTCGACACCGACGAACGCAAGATCGGATTATCCCGACGACGCGTCGATTGGTCGCCTGAGGAAGAGGCCAAGGAAGCTCAACGTGAAGGCGGCGGCAATGTGACCGTTGCTCAATCATCGACCTCCAATGTTGACGCGGCGGATCTCAAGGGCGGTCTGGGTTCCAGCGGTTTGCTGATCCAACCGAAAGTCGAAACGCCCGCAGAAGAACCGGCGGAAGAGAAGGCGGAAGAACCGGCAGAAGCTGCTGCCGAGGAGACCACCGAAGAGTAGTCCATCGTACTTGATGCGGATACGATTCTAAATCTGAATCTAAAAGCCTCGTTGGTTTTCCAGCGGGGCTTTTTTATGCGCAAAAGAGAATTGAGATTTTCGGTGAAGGATCCAGGCAGCGTTATTAAGCAC
>CAYOZV010000133.1:0-3785 GCA_964408465.1 uncultured Pirellulaceae bacterium | reverse complement strand
GTTTGACTGGTAATGCTTGGAAGTGTTTTTCTTGGTCACTCCCCTTCAAAAAGCGAAAAATCTAGCAATAAATGGGCTGCGGCGGGCATCTTGAGGGTAATTCAATCTAAAAATGAAATAGAGTTAGTTGTCGCCTAACATTTTTGTGATGTCTCTCGTTGCCTCAATAAAAGTAACTGCCATGAAATATTTGACCATTATGCTGGCCTGCGCCTCAGTCTGTTTTATTTCGACTGTACCGGTGTTGGCTGAAACAAAGGCAAGACCAAAAACGGCCTCGATCGGCGACACGATCAGCGAAACAATTGACGAATTGGTCGATGCTAAGCTGGATGATATCGGTCAAAAACGCAATCCGAAGATCGACGACGATGTGTTCGTCCGTCGGATTTATTTGGATGTGATCGGGCGGATCCCGACGCTTGACGAAACACAGAACTTTTTGAATTCCAAGTCGAAGACCAAACGGGCAGATCTGATCGATGAACTTCTGGGTTCATACGGCCACGTAAGCCGTCAGTTCAATTACTGGGCTGATGTGTTGCGGGTTCTTTCGCGCAACAATCGCATCTACGGCCAGACCTATGTGGATTTCCTCAAGGATTCTTTGGAGCAAAATCAACCGTATGATGAATTCGTACAGCAACTGCTGACGGCCGAAGGGAAAATGTTCGACGAAGACGCGGGGGCGGTTGGGTATTACTTGCGCGACATCAACATGCCCGAGGACAATATGTCCAATACCGTTCGTGTGTTTCTTGGCACTCGGCTGGAGTGTGCTCAGTGCCACGACCATCCGTTCGACGTTTGGACGCAGCGGGACTATTTTGAGATGGTCGCGTTTACCGGCGGCATGAAGTTCAACAGCGGCGACATTATCAATAAGCTCGACCGCGACGATCGAAAGGAACTTCGCCAGTTTGGCCAGCAGGAGCCAGAGAAACTGGCTCGCACCAAGCGTTTGCTCCGAGCGATCAGCACCGGCGTGTACGGCTCTGGCACGGGACTGGCAAGATTACCCGAGGGTTTCATGGGCTCCGATGGCGAGGAGGACGAGATCATCACCGGCAGAACGATGTTCGATCGCAAGGAGTTGGTGGATGCAGAAATTCCGACATCCAAAAACCAAAAGAAACGAAAGAAGAATCGAAAGAAGCAGCAGTCCATCCCCGGTGCCAAAGATCTCGGCTCACGCGATGCTTATGCCCAGTGGTTGACGTCACCAGAGAATCCACGATTTGCGACCACGATCGCCAACCGATTATGGAAACAGTCGATGGGCTTAGGACTGATCGAACCGGTCGACACAATAGACGATTCCACATCCGCCTCCAACGAAGCGCTGATGGATTATCTTTCTGATTCGATTGTCGAATTAGATTTTGACCGGCGGGCGTTTTTGCGTGCAATCTATAATTCGCGCACCTATCAATCACAGGCCAATCGTGCGGACGTGAATGATGTTTCGTCGTATGGATTCAGTGGTCCGCTGCTGAGGCGGATGTCCGCCGAACAGTTGTGGGATTCTTTGATCTCTCTGGCGCTGCCCAACGTTGACCAGAGAACGAATGGGGACTACGGCCCAATTGACAAAATGCGTTACACCGTGATGGAAGAAATCAATCTGGATGAAGATCTTTCGGTGCAAGACATCATCAAACTGGCCAATACCGAGGGGGCAGATCGAAGGAAGAAAGCGCGGGAAGAGTTCGCGCAAGAACTGAAGGATTCCAACAGAAAGGAAATGGCCAGCATCAAAGCGATTAACAAAGCGATCGGTAAGGCCCGTAGAAACGGTAATGCCAAACTGGTGAATCAACTGATGCTCAGACGGGCCAAGAAAGTGTCGTCGTTGAAATCTGGGAAGAAAAATCGCAACCTAAAACGTGCTTCGGAACTGCGATCACCGGCACCGGCGGGGCATTTTTTGCGTGAATTCGGCCAGTCCGACCGCGAGCAAATTGAGAATTCCAATACCGAACCCGCGGTAACTCAGGTGTTGTCGATGATGAACGGCTTCATTGAGAAAAACATCGCTCAAGATCAAAACACGGTGCTAATGAGCAACGTGCTGGAGGCAAATCGGAGCAAAGTGATTGATGTTGTTTACCTGACGATGCTATCTCGCCGACCCACCAAAGCTGAGCTGAAGACTTGGGCGCCCGATTTCCGAGACGCACCTATGGTTGCTTACACTGACTTGATCTGGATGCTGGCGAACTCGAATGAGTTTATTTTTGTGAGGTAGGAACACAGCCGCCTTTCACAGCCTAGGAGCAAAAGGCTTCTATCGACAAACTTCGAAACGACATACTTGGAGAAACAGATGAACAACTTCCACGCCGACTCTAAGACTCGCCGAACATTCATCAGCGGGATTGCGAAATCAATGTTGGGCGTTTCAATGCTGCCGACGTTGTCCAGTATCGCGTGGGCGAAGCAGCCTGTCAGCGATAAAGAGATTGGCGGAAAAGCAAAATCGGTTATCTACCTTTATATGAACGGTGGCATGAGCCATTTGGATACCTTTGACACCAAACCTGGTGCCCAAACGCAGGGGCCTGTTGAGTCGATCAAGACGAGTGCGGATGGGGTTCAGATCAGTGAGTATTTTCCCCAGATGGCCGGCCAGATGAAGCACGTGGCGGTCATCAATTCAATGTACTCCAATCAAGGAGCTCATGCTCAGGGGCGCTACTATATGCATACCGGCTATACGATGCGCGGGACGATTGCTCATCCTGACCTTGGGGCGTGGACGGCATTACGTTTGGGCAAGGCGAATAAAACCCTGCCCGCCAATGTGAAGATTGGCGGCAACAGCGCGGGGTTGGGTGGCGGTTTCTTAGAATCAAAATACGCGGCGCTGCCCATTGGAGATCCTGAGGCAGGACTGCAATACAGCACGCTTCCCAAGGGCGTTGACGAATCTCGATTTGAGAAACGGCTCGGTCGGCTAAAACGTATGAACAATCAGTTCACCCAAACCTATGACACCAAACAATCACGCGCATACGCTTCGATGTATGACGAAGCGGTCAGGCTGATGAAAAGCAAAGACCTAGAAACGTTTGACTTGACCAAAGAAGATGAAACGACGCGGCAACGTTACGGCATGAATCCGTTCGGGCAAGCCTGTTTGTTGGCTCGGAGGATGGCTGAGAAGCAAGTGCGTTTTATTGAGGTCAGCAACGGCGGCTGGGACACTCATGGGGACAACTTTGAGCGCGTTCAAGAGAAAAGTCAATCGCTGGACCAAGGCATGGCGGCGCTACTTGGCGACCTCAGCAGTCGCGGGATGTTGGACAGCACATTAGTCGTTTTGGCTACCGAATTTGGTCGATCGCCCACCATCCAGACGGCTCGCAACATGGGGCGCAATCATTATCCGCAAGCGTTCACTTGTTTGTTGGCCGGTGGAGGCATCAAAGGTGGATTGAAGTATGGCGCTACCGATGAGGAGGGCCGCGAGATCACCGAGGATATGGTGACGGTCCCGGATTTCAACGCCACCATCGCGACGGCTATCGGGTTGGATCTCCAAAAGAAAACAATCTCGCCCTCCGAGCGACCGTTCACCGTCGCGGACAAAGGTAAACCAGTCTTGGATCTGTTTGCCTAGGTGGCAAATAGAATGTCAATCATTGCCAGTTGTTAGCCGCAGAGCGGAGGCGCTCAGGTGTCGTTGGGGCACCGGAGGGCTTGCGCCCTACCGCTTCTATTTCGCAAACGCGACCAAAGTTGGCTTAGAGTTTTCTACCGATGCCGATTTACTGTCTTTCGCT
>CAYOZV010000132.1:0-13332 GCA_964408465.1 uncultured Pirellulaceae bacterium | reverse complement strand
GTTTTAAACTTTCTGTGATGTGCCATCCCATATACATCATGATCGTGAGGGTACCGTCTATCTTGTTAGGCATTTGGGCGACGGTGCCGGGCGTTTTGCCCGAAGGCATGGCAGCCAAGATTTCCCCTAACGCGATCTTGCCCGCGATGGTGAAATTAAAGACGTCGCCGATGGTGGGGGGATTGCTGACGGCTGGGATTTTGGCGGCGATCATGTCTTCCTTGGATAGTCAATTTTTGTGCATCGGTTCGATGTTCACCAACGACATTGTCGAACACTACGTTGGCAAAGAGCGTGTGTCGGATCGCGCTCAGGTGTGGTTGGCGCGGACGTTTGTCGTGTTGGTGGTGGCGGTTGTGTATTACTTGAGTCTGATGGGATACAAAAGCGTGTTTGCGATGGGGGTTTGGTGCTTCTCCGGATTCGCTTCGTTGTTCCCGATTATTTTTGCGGCACTGTATTGGCGACGTCTGACGGCGGCCGGAGCGGTGTCGGGGATTTTGGCGGCGGCCGGCAGTTGGTTCTTTTTGTTTCAGAAGTCAGGTTACGGATCCAACCGAACGTATTCGATCGACATCAGTCTTCCGGGTGAGATCGAGTTTTCGATCATGCCGGTTGTTGCGATTTTCCTTTGCACGTTGATCGCGATGATCGCGACTTCGTTGATCACCCGTCCCCCGTCGGACGCGACGTTGGCCAAGTTTTTTGAAAGTGAAAGTGCGTGAAATCGGCGTGGGAACGTAGTGGATTTTGTTAAAAATCCGGCGCTTCCATTAAACGATCCAATTACCGCTAGAGTTGATCAAGTTTGACAGTTGAATCAAGGATCTTTTAAGAAGATCCACTACATCGAACGAATCGCCCATGTCATCGCGCCGACGTAAGAAATCTCTTGACCTTGAAAGCGAATCGCACTTCGTCCAGATGATGCAGTGGCTGGCGATGGAGTCCAAAGCCGAGATCCAACAGATGGCCGATCGCCGGCAACGGATGAAGCTCAAGGACCCCGAAAAGGGCGGCGAAACGATCGTCGATTTGTCCATCGCCGACCATCGCAGTGGCTTGGGTGGGAGGACGTTGGTCACGTTTAAGAAACGAAAACCAAGTCATCCCATGCCGTGGCACCGGTTGCGGGTCGGTTCGCCGGTGGTGGTGTCGCGCTACCGCGCTGATGATGGCGAATCTGAACAGGGCGTCGTGAGCAAACGCACTCAGGATTCGTTGGAAGTCGCGCTCAATCGTTGGCCCGATGGCGATAATTTTCGAATCGACCTCACCGCCGACGAGGTGACTCGGCAGCGGCAATTGGCTGCGATCACGATGGCGATGGAATCACGAGGCCGGCTGGGGAAGCTGCGGGATATCTTAATGGATGTTGCCGAGCCCACGTTCCATCCGGGCCCGCTGGAGTTTGAGTTTCAGACGACGTTGAATGAGTCACAACAGGAGGCGGTGCGGTTCGCGCTGGCGGCGAATGATCTTGCCGTCATTCATGGCCCGCCGGGCACCGGGAAGACCACAACGGTGGTGGAGTTGATCGTTCAGGCGGTCCAGCGGGGGCAGCAGGTGTTGGCGTGTGCGCCCAGTAATACGGCGGTCGATAATTTGCTGGAACGATTGGTGGCGATGGGGCAGAAGGCCGTGCGTATCGGTCATCCGGCGCGTGTTGCCGAGGGACTGCGTCCCTATACGCTGGATGGGCTGGCGGAGCAGCATGAGAACATTTCTGTGGTGCGGGAGATGTACCGCGAAGCGGAAATGCTGTTTAAGAAAGCCGGCAAGTGGACGCGGCAGCGCCCCGTGCGTGGTGAAAAGGCGGCGCTGCGTGACGAAGCAAAGCAGTTAAAGAAACACGCGCGGATGATGGAGCAGCAGGCGATCCAACAGATTCTTTCCCGCGCTAAAATCATTTGTGCGACCACGACGTTTAACGAAGATTTACTTCAGGACAAATGGTTTGACATGGTCGTAATTGACGAAGCATGTCAAAGCACCGAACCGGGGTGCTGGGTGCCGATTCTCAAGGCGGACAAAATTGTGCTGGCCGGTGACCACAAACAACTGCCGCCAACGGTGCTCAGTCGTGAGGCCGCAGTTGAGGGATTTGCATTGAGTCTGCTGGAACGACAGGTCGAGATCTATGGTGATAAAATTCACCGGATGCTGGATGTTCAGTACCGGATGAATACGTCCATCATGAATTTTTCGTCGGGGCATTTCTACGATTCCCAGCTGCTGGCCGATGCGTCGGTGAAGGATCATTTGTTGACCGATTTTGACTCGGTACAGGCCAATGAGTTGACCGAACTTCCGATCGAGTTTATCGACAGCGCCGGAGCGGGCTGGGATGAGGAAGTCGAGGAAGAGGGGTTGAGCAAATTCAATCGACAGGAGGCGCACCTCGTGGTGACCAAAGTTCGTCAGTTGGTCGAAGCGGGCGTTGAGCCTAAGGGTATTGCCGTGATCGCGCCTTACGCGGCTCAAGTGCGATACTTGCGCGATCAGTTGGCTCAAACTGCCGGCGCGGCATCGGTTGAGGTTGATACCGTCGATGGTTTTCAGGGCCGTGAGAAAGAAGCCGTCATCATCAGTACCGTTCGAAGCAACGGCAAAGGGGAGATTGGTTTCTTAGGTGATGAGCGCCGCATGAACGTCGCGCTGACCCGCGCCAAACGCAAACTGATTGTGATCGGCGATAGCGCGACGCTGGGCAGCAGTGCTTTTTTTGGCCAACTGCTGGAGTACTTTCAAACGCACGGAAAGTATCGTTCGGTGTTCGAAGAACCCGTGTAGGGCCGGTTCCTACCGGCCGCGTTGCTTCGAGTTCTAGATGGCCGGTGGGAACCGGCCCTACAAAAAAAGCCAGCCTGTGAGTCAGGCTGGCTTTTAAAAATCGACAGATTGCAGCGGATGCAAATGCAGCGCTTGCAACCTTAGTAGGTTGCATAGTAAGCGTTGACCCATGCAAGTTTAAAGGCAAGCGAAGCAATGACTTGGTTGTCAAATTCCTCGTCAATGACGTCAGCCAAATCTGCGAAGTCCATGGCTTTGTCAATGTTGGCTTGACGGCCACCATTGGCGATCGCGTATTCGATCTCTCTGTCGACAAGGCACTCGAGCGTGGCAAGCAATTGGTCAATGATGACGTCAGCTTGTGGGTCGCTGACATGTTCCAGATAGAGAATAGAGTAAGCGTTGCCAAGGAAAACATTGCCTCCGTAAGCCGTCAGGCGATCGCCCGATGGTTGCACCCAAAAGCAATCGTGCTGGGTCCAGCAGATGCAATCCAAAGCATATTGTAGAAGACAAGCGTCATCATCGGTTGCGGTCGCCAACAGCGCTTCAACTTCTGCTTTGACGTCGTCCAGTTGATCGAAGCACGTTTGAGTCGGTGGCTCTGGTGGTTCTGGGCAGGGCAGGAATGTGGCGCAAAGTTCAATGAGAACCGCAGCGCTGCGAACATTACCGGGGAATGGAATCGCATCAATTTCGATTCGCGTAACGTTCAAATCTTCTGGTGCGATCCAACCAAATAGAACTTCCCCTACACCCACGAAAACATTGCTTTCGTCAACATCAAAAGTATCAACGAGCACGTCGCCATCGAATAGAGAAATCCTCAATGCCGACTCGCCAAACGACAGATGAAACCCTTCTAGCTTGCAAAGATCGGGATCTAGATCCACCACCAATGGTGTCGGGGCATCAGAAGAACTGAAAAATTCAATGAAATTGTCTAGGCCCGCCTCACGATCTAGAGCAAAATTCGAAAAAGAATCAGAGTTGGACGAGATTTGCCCCAGCGCGATCGTTTGCGGGTTGGCAATTGGAATCCGAGTAATAGGCTGTCTATCTTCGACGGGGGGCAGGCTGTCTGCGGCTGGATTGCCATCAAGATCCACTAACGACTCGAAGTCTTCACATACCAAGGTCCCATTGGTCGCTTCCAACCAATCATCGAATAAAGGGATAAATTGGCCAGCGGTTTGAGCCGACACGGGGGAGCAAAGGGTTAGCAAGGTGAGTGCCCAGAGGGCGCGGAAGGTGGACAGGCGAGAGCGGAAGCGTTTCATCATTACTCCAGTTGTTGGACTGACCACATTGAAGTGCTCAGTGTCTGATTATAAAAGTTGGCAGCAAAGCCATCCCAAGCAGTCCATCCTACTGACGACAAAGGGGGCGTTGCAACAAAAGAATAGCGATTTTCTGAAACTAATGGCTCGTCATGGCGGATGATCGGCCCCCCGCTTGTGGGTGGGATGGGGCTGACCCACTGGATTCTCATTGTTGGTGGCCCAAACTTCGGTTCACCTTATTAGTTCGCTGCCGATGCGGTAACGCCCCTGTTTCAGGCTTCAACCGTCAAAGTGCTACTAAAAAGTGAACAAAATCCGACTGTTGAGGGTAAATAATCAGTGAAACGACGTTGAGTTTTCCACTGTTACTGGGCTAAAATTCGAGATTAATCCTCTTCTTCCTCGGACTGATGGGCATATCCCAATCGTCGTGAATACATCTCTCCCAATTCGGCAGCGGCGGCAACTGCGCTATCGCAGCCTGTTGATCATACTGGTCACCATCAGCATGGTTATGTCGCCGTTGATTGGCGGAACTTCAAAAACGGCGCTGGCGTGTCCGTTTTGTACTTCGGTGGCGATGACGTTCACCGATCAGTTGAGCGGACAAGACGTGGTGGTGGCGGCGAATTTGGTGGAATTGCCAGAGCTGCCCGAAAAGCCCGGATCCGATTTGCCGCGGGCGACTTTTAAGATTACCAACGTGCTCAAAGGCAAACAGTATGTTGATGTGGGTATGACGTTTAAAGCGCTGTTAGTGGGGCGCTATAAACCGGGCAAAGAGTTCTTGGTGATGGGCGTTGACCCGCCGTCGATTGTGTGGACGACTCCGATCAAGGCATCGGATCGGCTGATTCAATATTTGGAAGACATTCAAACGTTGCCCGAATCAGGCGCTGATCGGCTGGAGTTCTTTCAAGACTACTTCGAAGACGAAGTCAGTTCGATTGCGTTCGACGCCTACGATGAATTTGCGAAGGCACCCTACCAAGACTTGATCGATCTTAAGGATCGAATGGATCGCCAGAAGTTAGTCGGCTGGGTGAAAGATCCAGAAACGGCGATCAACCGCCGACGTCTGTATTTCACAATGTTGGGGGTCTGCGGGACGAAGTCCGAAGTGGATGAAATCGAGAAGATGATCATCGACGGTGGATCGTCGAACCTGCGCGGGTTGGACGCGTTGCTTGCCTGTTATCTTTGTCTCAAAGGTGAAGCGGGCGTGCCGCTGATTGAGGAGAAGTTCTTAAGAAACGAAAAATCTGAATTCACTGATACGATGGCTGCCGTTTCGGCGCTACGTTTTCACGCCACCGAAGTTGAATTTATCGACCGCGATAGAATCGTCAAGGCGACTCGCGCTTTGTTGGATCGGCCGAAGATGGCGGATTTGATCATTCCCGATTTGGCGCGATGGGAAGACTGGAGCGTGATGGATAAATTGGTCTCCATGTTCAAAGAATCCGATGAAGATAAACGTTGGCTGCGTGTTCCGATCATATCCTATCTGATCGCCTGTCCGCTGCCCGAGGCCAAAGTGCATTTGGCGGAGTTGGAGAAGCTTGATCCGGCGTCGGTCGAACGAGCCAATCTGTTTGGCCAAGGCTTTGATGACGACGACGATGAAGAGGATGAGGATGAAGAAGACGTTGCCGAAGGAAGTGAAACCGAAACCGAAGCCGAAACCGAACAGGAAGGGGCTGCGGTCGATGCGCTCAGCGACGTCAATTCGTCCAACAACGCCATCGGGGTTGAGATCCCCGTGACGGTTTTCAAAGTTCCGATGAAAAACGAGGTAAAACCTGCGGACGAAAATGCTTCTGAAGTATCATTGAACATTGCACAAGAATCCGACGTAGCAACTTCGTCAGACGTGGCTCAATCGGCGGGCTCAAAAGTTGTAGGCAAGCCGCCGGTTGCGGCCTTGGTGCCGCACCTGGCGCTGAAGATTATCTTCATCCCATTGATCGTTTCGATCGTGCTGTTTGTATTGCTCTGGTCGGTGGTCAGCGGGTCGTTTCAGCGGCTGATTTTTTGAAAAGGGTAAGTTGCCGATTTATCGCTCCAGACCATGAACTCTCCCAAAATGTCATCTTCAACCTCTATTTCTAATACCGATGAGTACCGCTCGGTCAGCAAGGCCGCGGTGGCGTGCCTTGCGTTTGCGGTCCTAAGTCTGGTTGCGTTTGCGGCTCAGGTGTTTGTGGTTTTACCGATTTTGGGTGTCGGTTTTGGTTTGGTTGCGTTGGCGAATTTCCGCCGCTATCCCAACGAACTGGTCGGAAAGGGGCCGGCGGTGATCGGTCTGATTATTTGTGCGGTTCTTCTGGTCGCCAGCGTTTCAATGCACGCCATCATTTATGCGACCGAGGTACCGGAGAATTACCAAAGAATATCCTTCCGCGATCTCGCGCCCAATCGAAAGACGAGCCTCCCGTTTTCTGAAAAGGCAATGGAGTTTCACGGTAAGCAGGTCTTCATCAAGGGTTATGTTCGGCCGCCCTCGGGCAAAAAGACCAAGTTGGACAAGTTTATCATGGTCGGTGATTTCGGTGATTGTTGCTTCGGCGGTTCGCCCGATATTACCGATGTGATTGCGGTGAAGATCAAGATCGATGAAACGGTCAATTACAGTTATGGCCTGCGGCGGATCGGCGGAGTTTTCAAACTCAACCCCAACACGGTCGCGCCCGACGAAAAAGAGATCCCGCGTGTTTACTATGAAATTCATGCGGACTACGTGCGCTGATTTTGCATGGGTGCATTTAAATAGCAACGACAACGATACTCTTACGGCACAGCGATGGCAGTTTCACAACGTAACTTTTTGCCGGCCGTTTTCGTCTTGGTGGGACTTGGGCTGTTCGCGTTCTTCGGATTTGGCAACAGCGAAGTCGCTAAAATTGATCCGCCGGCCATTCCCCGGGATGAAGCAGCCATCGATGAAGTCGCGCGGTTGGCGGCCGAAGAGGACGTTGAGGATGGTCAAGAAGCCGAAGAAGGTGAAAAAGGTGGTGAAGAAGATGGTGGCGGGGATAGTGACAGGCGGAATGCAATCGTTTCTTCGGCCCCGCAGTTGAAGAATCCGGAATCGGAGCGACTTAACCTCAGCGGTCAAACGGTCGACAACAGCGTGCCGATTCGGTCTGCGGATGGGAAGTTTGATATCACATTTGATCACATCAAATTTGACATTCCTGAAGACGAGCCTTATTCGCCAGCGCTGTTGACCGAACAAATCCGTCAATTGGATGGGCAGCAGGTTAAGTTGCGCGGTTTTATTCGCCCCAGTTTCAAACAGCGCGATCTTAAAAACTTTATTTTTGTGCGCGACGATAAAGAGTGTTGTTTTGGTCCTGGAGCGGCGCTGTTTGATTGTGTCGTGGTGAAGCTGGCAAAGAACACCACGACCGACTATACGGTCAGGCCGGTGGCGGTCACCGGAAAGTTCTTGCTCAAAGAATACAAAGGACCCGATGGTAATGTGTGGGCCATTTATCGGATGAGAGACGCGGCAGTGACGAAGTAAGAAAATGTCTCCCCGGGGTCAGTGAATCACAGCCTCAAAGCGACAGGTGACATTGGGCGACATTGGGCGACCGTGAACATTTCCCCTGTTGCTTTGTCGGTCACATGGGAAGCCAATTTCAAATATACTGTTCGGCTTGCACTATTTTTAAACGCGACCGCAAAAAACGCGATTGTAGAACGCGATTGTAAAAGGGATTGAGGATTCGATTGAGTAAAGACCGGACTTATATGCTGGACAACGCGCCGGTGATCTCGCTTAAACACGGTGAACTGACCGTCGAGGGCTATGCACGCGCCGCGGTGCAATCTTACTGGCGGATTCCGGAACTCAAAATTGGTTTCGATATGGGAGCCCATCCTTGGGACTTCATGGGGATTCCGACTTGGATGATCTCGCACACTCATTTGGATCATATTGCCGCGCTGCCGCTATATGTGGCTCGCCGCCGTTTGATGAAAATGGAACCGCCGACAATCTATTTGCCGGCCAAAGCGGTTGATCCGGTGCGGGCGATGCTGCGTTCGTTTGAGCGGTTGGATCGTGGGCGATTGCCGTGTGAGCTGATTGGCGTTGAACAGGGGCAGGAGTTCGAACTGTCGCGCGAGCTTGTCATGAAACCGCTCAAAACAAAGCACACGATCACCAGTTATGGTTTTGTGATTTTCGAACGGCGTAAAAAATTGAAAGCTGAATTCACTCAGCTGTCCGGGGAAGAGATTCGCGATTTGCGGTTGGCGGGAACGGAGATTACCGATGAAATTCGAGTGCCGATTGTGGCGTACACCGGTGATACTTCAGCGCAGGGATTGGATGATAATCCTGTTTTCTTTGATGCTAAAATTTTGATTACCGAAATGACGTTCATCGCGCCCGATCATCGTCCGGAGTTGATCCGAAAAAACGGGCATATGCACTTGGACGATTTTGCGGCTCGCGCGGACCGGTTCAACAACGAAGTTATCATCGCCGGTCACTTCAGCACGCGGTACTCAAAACGGCAGGCGGAAACGATCGTGCGAAAGAGGCTGCCGGATCTGTTGGGTGATCGGTTGAAAGTTTGGGTTTGAAATGTCCGTCGCGGGGGCCGTTAATGACCAAGCTTTCACCAACTTTTTCACCGCAACAGATCCCGCCGCGGAGTGTCTACATTCACGTTCCGTTTTGCCGGCATCGGTGTGGTTACTGCAATTTTTCTGTGGTCGCGGATCGCGACTATCTGATTCAGCGATTTTTACGTGGAATCGAAACTGAGATCCAGTCTTTGGATCGGCGGTATGAGATTGACACATTGTTCCTCGGTGGCGGGACGCCCAGCCATTTACCGCCGGCTGATTTCGCGCGGTTGTTTGAGATCGTCCGTTCACGATTTGATCTGGCCATTGATGCTGAGGTTACCGCTGAGTGTAATCCGAGTGACGTCTCGCAAGACCGAGTTGCTTTGTTTCAACAATCGGGCGTGAACCGAGTCAGTTTGGGCGTGCAGTCCTTCAACGAAGCGAAGCTGAAACGGCTCGAACGTGATCACACACCAGCAATCGTTACTGATGCGGTGGAGATGATCCGCAAACGTATCGACAATGTTTCGATGGATTTAATCTTTGCGGCTCCCATGGAAACGCTGGGCGATTGGCGTGTGGATTTGGAGGCGGCGATGGATTTGAATCCGAGTCACCTTTCAACCTACGAGCTCACGTTCGAAAAGGGGACTCGGTTTTGGAACCGATTGAATCAAGGTGAACTGCGGCAATCCAACGAGGATCTGCGGGCGCGGATGTATGAACATACGCTCGACCGAACGGCGGAGGCGGGGTTGGATCAGTACGAGGTCTCCAGTTTCGCTGGGCGGGGAAATCGTTGCCGGCACAATCTGGCCTATTGGAATGGTGAGCCATATTTCGCTTTTGGCCCGGGCGCGTCGCGTTTTGTGGACGGTATCCGTGAGACCAATCATCAATCGACGATGTATTATCTAAAACAGATGGAACTTGGGCGATCGCCGGTCGCCGATTGTGAACGGCTTGATCCGCAGCATGCGGCCGCTGAACGATTGGCGATTGGTTTGAGGCAGAATGACGGCGTTGATAAGCAGTTGTTTTTCGATGCGGTTGGGGTTTCGGTTGACGAAATGTTAGGAGAATTTCGAACAACCATGTTGGAAAATGGCTTGGCAATCGACGATGGGGCGGTGCTGCGGTTAACACGGCGGGGAATGATGATGTGTGATCGAGTGTCGGTGGAGATTCTTGACCGCCTTTGATACCCTATAGGGCATGGCAAAGAAAAAAGCAAAGAAGAAGGCTACGACCGTCGAAGGCCCAGATTTATTTTCGGCATCCCAGCCGAAGAAAATGTATCTCTTGGATGGGATGGCGCTGATCTATCGCGCTCATTTTGGACTGATTCGCAGCCCGCGTTTCACCTCGGGTGATGTGCCGACCTCAGGCGTGTTCGGGATGGCCAACACGGTTTTCGATCTGATTAAGCGCCAAAAACCAACGCACTTGGCGATCGCGTTTGACACCAGTGATCCAACGTTCCGCCACGAGGCTTACCCGGAGTATAAGGCTCAGCGTGACGCGCTGCCGGAGGACCTGGCGGTGCAAATTCCGCTGGTGGATCGGCTGATGAAAGCGCTGAACATCCCGGTCATTCGCACGCCGGGATTTGAGGCCGATGATATTATCGGGACGCTGGCGATTGAAGCCGCCCAAGAAGACTTCGACGTTTTCATGGTGACTCCGGATAAAGACTATCATCAGTTGGTCACCGATCGTATCAAGATTTATAAACCCGGTCGGCAGGGTAACGCTTTCGAGATCATGGGCGTCCAAGAGGTGTTGGAGAAGTGGCAAGTTGAACGCGTCGATCAGGTTATCGACATTTTGGGGCTGATGGGCGACAAGAGCGACAACGTGCCGGGCATCCACGGCATCGGCGAAAAGACAGCTCAAAAGTTGATCGCTCAGTTTGGCTCGGTTGAAAATTTGGTCCAGAGCACTGACCAGCTCAAAGGAAAACAGAAGGAACGTGTTCAAGAGGGACACGACATCGCGCTGCTTTCTAAAGAGCTGGTGACGATCAAAACCGATGTGCCGCACGACTTCAAATTCAATGATTTTGTGATGATGGACGCCAATGCGGAGGAATTAAAAGCATTGTTGTCCGAACTGGAGTTTGATTCGTTGGGGCGTAAGATTTTTGGGAAATCGTTTTCTTCAGCGCCCAGTCGCGCCGCGGTGGTCCGCGAAAAACGCGAGCAAGAGATACAGGCGTCGCTATTTGACGGCGAAGAGGTGCAGGAGAAAACGATCGACGACGTGCCGCACGAATACCACTTGGTCGACACCGAGGCCAAGCGTGCGTCACTGATTAAGAAGTTGCTCAAGCAAAAAGCGTTCTGCTTCGACACCGAAACGACGGGGCTTGATGCGCGGCAGGCTGATCCGCTGGGGATTGCGTTTTCGTTTGTCGCTGGAGAAGCGTATTACGTAACGTGCCCGCCGGATCGGGAAGAAGCATTGGCGGTTTTGGAAGAGTTTCGTGGCGTGTTTGGAGACGAGTCGATTGAAAAGATCGGCCACAATTTGAAGTACGACATCACGCTGCTGAAGTGGTTGGGTATCGAAGTCCGCGGGACGTTGATGGACACGATGCTGGCTCATTCGATGAAGGAGCCGGAGATGAGCCATGGTTTGGACTATCTGGCGAAATTGTATTTGGGATACCGCCCGATTTCGATCACTAAATTGATCGGTCCCAAAGGCCCCGATCAAAAGAACATGAGAGACGTGCCTGTTGACGACGTGGTCCAGTACGCCGGCGAGGACGCCGACATCACGCTGCAGGTGGCGGAAAAACTGCGTCCGGATATTGAGCAGCGCGGCGTCGCCGAGGTTTGCTACGACATCGAATGCCCGTTGGTGCCGGTGCTGGTGGACATGGAGCACGAGGGAATCGCGCTCGATACCGACGCGCTGTCTGCATTTTCCAAAAACTTGGATACCGAAATTGATCAACTGCGAACGGATATTTTTGCCGCCGCAGGTCGAGAGTTCAACATCGACAGCCCCAAGCAATTGGGCGTGGTGTTGTTTGACGATTTGAAATTGGTCGATAACCCCCGCAAGACGGCGACCGGTCAATATTCGACGCGCGAACAGGAGTTGATTCGATTGGCTCCGGATCACCGGATCGTCTATGACGTGCTGGAATATCGCAACGCGGTGAAGCTGAAGTCTGTATATGTCGATCAGCTACCCAACAGCACTAACGAGGAGACAGGTCGTTTACATACTCACTACAGCCAGACGTGGACAGCGACCGGGCGGATTCAGTCCAATAATCCTAACTTGCAAACGATTCCCATTCGTAAAGAACGTGGTCGAGAGATCCGCGCGGCGTTCGTGCCGCGCGACGACGATCATTTGATTCTTTCGGCGGACTATTCTCAGGTTGAATTGCGCATCATGGCGGAGCTGAGCCGAGACCCGACGATGGTCCAAGCGTTTACTTCGGGTACCGACATTCATACTTCCACCGCGTCGAAAGTTTATAAGGTCGATCCAGAGGATGTCACGCGCGAGATGCGGGACAAAGCCAAAACGGTCAACTTTGGAATCATCTATGGAATCTCCGCGTTCGGTTTGCAGCAGCGATTGAATATCCCTCGTCAGGAGGCCAACGATTTGATCGAGAACTATTTCGACAAACATCCGGGCGTGCAGGTTTGGATCGACAAAACGATCGACTTCGCCAAGGACAACGGTTATGTGGTGACACAAACTGGCCGGCGGCGGTATCTGCGCGACATCAATTCGCGCAATAAATCGCTACAACGCGCCGCCGAGCGTCTGGCGATGAACAGCCCGATCCAAGGGACCGCGGCCGATCTGTTGAAGCTGGCCATGATCAAGGTTGCGGCGGTGCTCAAAGAAAAAGCGTTTGCGACGAAGATGTTGCTGACGGTTCACGATGAGATTGTTTTTGACATGCTCAAATCAGAAGAAGATACCGTCGTGCCGGCGATCACCGAAGCGATGCAATCGGCCCTACCGCTGTCGGTGCCGATTGTGGTAGAGACGGGCGTGGGTGCGAATTGGCTGGAGGCCCATTAGGCTGTTGTGGTTTAGGAACTGAGGCTAACGCCCAATGGCACTCACTTTAACGACTTTTGCACCTCAACCTGACTTCGCAGCGGCTTGCTTCGGGCAGGTTGGGCTCTTAGCCCGACCGAAACGGAAGGGCGATTTGGCGAAGCGCCAAATCTACGGTTCGTGTTCGACGCGTCACCCATCTAAAGTGAGTGCCATTGGGCTAACGCCCTGCGGCTGGTCTTTTGATGCCTGACAATCGGAAAAATCGGTAATCTTTGATAAAGCGGCCCGTTTTCGCCTGCAGAGAATTTGACAGGGAAAAACCGCGATTTACACTCTAGGTTCAGGTTAGGGTGTCTTGCAGGGTTACCGGCGATTGGCCGGTTGAGGTTGTAACACGGCCCCGAGATGTGCTGGCGATTTTGCGCGGAGCGGCCGATTTTTAAACAGTCTGCCCGTGATGGTTGTCGACGGCTGCTTTTGCCTGCCCAGCGATATATCCAACAAGACGAACTACTCAATAAAACTTTCGCCGCGACTTCCTGCCACGATGTGTTCATCAAGGTTGTTCGGCTGATCAGGAGCGAAGATGGCTGCTAGGGAAAATCAGGGATACTTGATCGCGATTATC
>CAYOZV010000131.1:6863-13472 GCA_964408465.1 uncultured Pirellulaceae bacterium | reverse complement strand
GCTCTGTGCGAGGGCGATTTCCAAGGTGTTTAACCGCAATGCCGTTCAACGAAGGCCATTTTCGTTTAACGACATGCCGGCAGGCGACCGCGTTTGGCACCGCCTAAACACCGACGCCTGAGGGGTTAATCGTTAAACTGATCACATGGCTGTGAGCCTAACCAATCAGTCCATTGAACGGTATTGTGTTTAACCGCCTCAAGCCCACCAGTAGATTAAGGCTAATTCTGAAATTTCGGCTCTGCTAGGGCTAATTACCAGCCTATGGTTGAACTAAATAATAACGTTATTACTTAGTCCCAATCCAATCCTCGATCTGTCAAACGCAATCCCTCGCGCGATGATGACTTGGTGCGTGTTGCACTACTTCTTGATGTCATGTGCCCTCGCTCAGGATCCTGTCCTAAACGTGGAGGACGTCAGACGATCCGAGCGGTCCCAACAAGCGGTAGTGCAGGTGACGCTCTCGCATCCCACGGACAAATTCACGCGCGTCTCTTGGACGACTCGATACGGCAACGCCATTACCGGCAGAGATTTTAAGGCGAAGTCAGGACGAATTACCTTCGCTCCCGGTCAGGCCTCGAAGACGATTTCTGTTCCATTAATCGATGACAACATCGATGAGCCCGATCAATTCTTCCGAATCTTTTTCCGCAACCCGCTGGGAATCACTCTTCCAGACGACTATTACTCCAGTCGCGTTTTCATCGAGGACGACGATCCCGAACCGACGATCCGTTTTCTTAAACCCGTCCAAGCTGTCACCGAGGGCACTGGAGGTGAAAGCATCGCCTATGTCGGAATCCGCTTGAGCCACCGCTCCGAAAAGACAATTCGATTCACCGTTTATACGGCCAACAATACTGCGTCGGAGTTGGAATATGCACCCATTGCAAAACGTGCTGTCTTCGATTCACCGGGGGTCTTTGATTTCTATCCAATCGAGATCAACGCAGACGATGACCTCGAGGGCCGCCAGCAATTTTATCTTTACATGCGCAACCCCAACAACGCACGACTTGACTTGAGCGGTTCCACGATCGCCCGCGACGATCGCATTAGAACCAAGATCCAAATTCTCGATGACGATTTTCTTGATCCGCCGCCGCCGATTTTTTCGGCCAACTCCTTTACGTGGATCGGCACCTTTGGACGAAAATTCTCCGTGGACGAACTGGACACGATTGCAACGAACTCCGCAGTCGTTGTCTTGGCCAAGTTCCACGCGCAGTTCGATATCGAGGAGCATCACTCAGAAGCTCAGCAACTGTTGACGAGAAACCCTGACCTCAAGATTTACCCTTATTTCAATTCGAAATTTTGGTTCATAGAAAGCGACTGGAACACTCACCCCGATCCCAGTTGGTTATTAAGGGATGCCAATGGCGACCTAATTGTGTATGACACCGACCGCAGCGCCGCGCATTACTTTGACCTACGCATCCCGGCATGCCGCAACTGGATTTTGTCTACGATCGAAACGTGGATGGCGACGGGACTTTATGCCGGGATTGCATTTGATTCTACAGGCCCCGTCGGCGATTTTGCTGAGGGATCTTACTGGCAAGATATTCTGGGCGGTCAATCAGAGGTCGATGCTTGGAATGCAGGGATGGCCGAAATCATTCAAACCGCTCACGCGCGCCCGACGATTGGATCGACGATCGTCAACGGCATTTCGGGGGCAGCATTCCGCGGTCCCGCGCGCGACCTGTTTCAACTTGGCTACGCTGACGGTGCGCTCAGTGAGAGATTCGCGGTCAATGCCGATGGGACAATTGCAGACACATTGATGGAAGACATTCTGTTGATGCAAAACATGCCCGACCACATCCTCCTGATGAAGACCAACATTCACGACGGAGGCGATCAAACCGAAAATCGTCGACGGGCTCGATTTGCCTATGGTTGTTTTCTGATGGGCTGGATACCACAAAGCTCTTTTTTCAAAGTCGCCATTGATGATTTCTATACAACATCTGAACTGGAGGATTATCCAGTCCAGCGGCAATACGACCTCGGACTGCCGGTGGGCAATTTCTTTGAGGACGGCGCCCTACTGGTGCGTGAGTTTGAAGGCTACTGGGTAGTTGTTAATCTGAGCGATCAACAGCAGACGTTCGAAAGTGGCAATCACAGCGTCGTCGTTCCGGCCAGCGACGTGGAATTTCTTCTCAAACAAGAGTAGCGCGGCACGGGAGCCCCCTAACGGTTCACGCAATCGAAATCTTCGAACGCTCCGATGATGGAAAGGGATCAGTGGCAGCCTTAAAAGGCGCCCCTTCTTGAGTGCCTTAAAAGTTCAGGAACATTGCCCTTAAAAATGCAGAAACCGGGGCAACTCAGTTCTCAGCCTCTAGAGATTCTCTTGCTTTGAATCCGCTGACTCCCAATGCTGAATGACGTCGGATTTTTTTATCAATGCCATCAGCAGTGGATCGAAGGCGAGTCCCAGTTTCGTCTTGCCGGCGCGGATTTCGTCAGAGGTGACCCAGATCAAATCGTCGCGTTCAGCAATTTTATCCAACACGCTTTCCCGATAGACTTCCACATTGTAAAACGCCACGTGGTAGTGCCGCGCGTCCTCACCCTCAATCAATGCATCGACGAATTCCAGATTCAGTTGAGCCATCTTAGAGGCCAGAAAATCGGTGTTGCGGTCGACGCCTAAATTCCAAGCAACTTCGCGTTTCACGGCCTCGCGAAATGTCTCGCCCTGCAGTCGCTCGCCAGAAATGAAGCTGATCTTCTGCGTGGTGCGATCATACACGCCCAACCAACGGAGAATGTTGCCCGTAGAGAAATTACGGACCAAAGCGATGCCGTGACGATACGCTGGAGGTTGGGATTGAGTCATGGCGGTTATTGTGTTCTGGTAAAACCGGTTATTTACCTGATGATAACCGACACCAGTACATTTGAATAACACTTTCGCGGCGACAGCGTCTTGCCACCTCGAATTGCGGTGGCAGATGCCATCGGCGCTGGAAAAAAACCATGCTAAAAAGCCTTGTGCGTAACCGAACGACCGAAAAAGATGTCCGTGCTTGGCTGGACCAAAACGGCTACTATGGCACCTCGGCGACCATTGAGGGACTAGAACTGCATGCGGTTCAACGACCGGGGTGGCTGCAGATTTTTAGTTTTCAAGCGCGTGTAAAATCGCGCGATGGATCCGATCAACCGTGGAGCGACATGTTCGGCGTTGTTAAAGACGATGAACGCAAACGCGGCGATCAGAAGACTCAAGTCGAATTATTCCCCACCGCCGGGCAACAAACCGATCGGTTGGAACAATGGTCCCAGGGGCTGATTTCAAAATCAAATTCAAAGGACAAGGGAAGTCCATTGGTCTTGACGATCGCGGGTGTGGTTTGCGTGGCGATCGCTTTATCGATCATCAATCTGTTAACTTAATTTTCACCAGAGTCAGTCCAAGTGTTAAAAAAATTAGGACGTAAGATTGTCATCATTTCTGTGGTCATGGTAGTTGGTTTAGCTATGTTGAGTTTCTTCAGTCCCGACGCTCCGTCTTTGGGTGTCTCCAACGGACAGTTAACGCCATGCCCCGGCAGTCCCAACTGTGTCAGTTCAATGGTGAAGTCGGAAGATTTTGCGATGGAACCGATTCCGTTTCCCGACGCCATAGATTCCGCCGCAGAAGCACTTAGCAAAGTGAAGCAAGTCATCGCGGCTGAATTTCCGCGTGCGACATTGACCCAAGAAGACGACAACTACCTACGCTACGAATTCCAGTCGTTCGTTTTTCGATTCGTCGACGACGTTGAATTTCTGGCCGTTCCTGATGAGCGATTGATTCAATTCCGTTCCGCATCGCGCGTCGGGAAATCAGACTTAGGGATCAATCGCAAACGGATGGAAAAGATAAGGCAGCTACTGGCCAAAGAGTAGAGCCGGTTCCTACCGTCCGGTTGGCGTAAAGTAGACGGGCGGCCGGTTTGAGTGAAGTAGAAGCGCCGTCGGTTGGTGTAGAGGAGGGGCGCGGCCGGTGGGAACCGGCCCTACTTCGTTAGAATCAACTTCTCTTGCCGAGTTTTGCGCAACCGGTAGATTTGACCGTTATGCTCGATCCAAACTTCGTCACCGCAGCGCGCCAGCGATTCAAACTTGATAATTTTGGGCAATTCCGGAAATTCGCCGTCACTCGGGTGGGGATCGACAGGTGGAATCTCGTCCGACATATTTTAAGGATTTCAATCTTTGGGCGAATAATCAGCCAGAAACGCGCAAAAAATGACGATTAATGGCTTGAGTGAAGGGGCGACACTCGTATAATCGCCCCTGAGATTGGATATTCAATCTCGATGTACTTTAGTCTTTTTTGACGACGCAGCAAGCCATCTTGGTTTCCTTCTCCGGATCCCAGCAGCCAGCCACGCTCGGAAGACCCTCGCCGACATCAATCGTTACGTCGCGAGTCCGTTTGGTTTGGTTCTATAGGATCCACACAATGAAGATTTCTCTGAAAAACCGTTCTGCCTTTACCTTGGTCGAACTCCTTGTCGTCATCGCCATCATTGGCATTCTGATCGGCATGTTATTGCCTGCGGTTCAACAAGTCCGCGAGGCCGCTCGCCGAATCACCTGTGCTAACAACTTGCGTCAAATGGCTTTGGCCACTTTGAACTTTGAATCTGCTCATCGGAAGCTTCCCCAGTCGTGGAAACCTGCCGTTGGAGTTAAGTTCGGTGAAAACGGCGCCGATGACATTCGAGGCTGGTCAGCTCAGGCGCTTATCCTGCCTTTCTTAGAGCAAGGGAACCTTGAAAGCCAAATCGATTTCAGCTTGGATTATGCCAATACTCCTGACGTCAACATCGGCGGTGAGATGGTCGCGATGCCATCGGCTCGGATACCAATTTATCAATGCCCCAGCGAACCCAACAGTGTGACTCGTTTTGACAGCGGTACGGGAGAAGCGATTCATCACCCATTGAACTACGCTTCCAACGCGGGTGACTGGTTTATCTGGGACCCGGTGGGTAACCGAAATGGCCAGGGCGCGTTAGGAGTTAATCGGAAGCTTTCCATCGGTTCAATTTCAGACGGGACCAGCAACACCATGTTGTTCGGTGAAGTCAAAGCATACACGCCCTACTTCCGCAACTTAGGGCAGACCGGAGATATTCAAATGCCGGCCACGCCTGCTGAATTAGTTGCGATGGGTGGAACGTTTAAGTCGAATTCTGGCCACACCGAATGGGTCGATGGACGGGCTCATCAAGCTTCTTTTACTGCGACGTTTACGCCAAACACGGCCGTGATCTATGAGAAAGATGGACAACAATTCGACGTCGACTGGAATAACCAGCAGGAAGGTCGGTCTTTAACGGCTCGTACCTATGCCGCGATTACAGCTCGCAGTTTCCACGCCGGTGGCGTTAACGTAACGCGTGTGGACGGATCGACAGGTTTCATCAGCGACGATGTCGATCGAGCTACGTGGCAGGCTTTCTCAACTCGCGCCGGCGGTGAGGTGTTGGGCGAATTATAATTCGAACCGAAACCTTCTTTTTTCTATTGAGCCGGCAAGTATCCTTGTACTTGCCGGCTTTTTTTATTGATATTTTGATGATTAAATGCGGGCTCGTAGCGGGAATCGAAAAACGATACGATTTAAGCTCTTCAAATATTCACAATGCAGCGAAATCGACATGACCAACAGTAAACTCATCTGGATGAATGGCGAAATGATCCCTTGGGAGAAGGCTACGGTTCATGTGATGGCTCACGCGCTTCACTACGGGACCAGCGTCTTCGAAGGAATTCGGTGCTACGAAACCAAATCGGGGCCGGCGATTTTTCGACTGGACGCCCACATCCGCCGTTTAGCCGATTCGGCAAAACTTTATCGCATCGCCATCCCTTTTGCGGCCGATCAAATGGCCGATGCCTGCAACAAATCAATCTCCGAAAACGATCTTACCAACGCTTACATTCGCCCTTTGGTTTTCCTGGGAGCCGGTTCGCTGGGCGTGGTTCCCAACGATGACGTGCCCGTTGACGTAATCGTTGCCGCAATCGAGTGGGGCGCCTACTTGGGCGAAGAAGGGATGACCCAAGGCATTGATTGCTGCGTGTCTTCATGGAGCCGCACCACCAGCGCCGCGATCCCGGTGCTGGCTAAGGCAGGCGGTCACTACCTCAACGCGAATTTGATCGGCGGCGAGGCACGTCGTAACGGATTCGTCGAAGGTATCTCGGTATCGGCCAATGGCACCATCAGCGAGGGATCAGCGGAGAACATTTTCATCGTACGCGACGGGGTGATTTACACGCCGCCTTTGGCCGCGTCGATCCTTGGCGGGATCACTCGCGATTCGGCAATCACGATTGCCAGGGACCTTGGCTACGAGGTCGTAGAACAGCAATTGCCGCGCGAATTAATGTACATCGCCGACGAGATGTTCATGACCGGCACCGCTGCGGAGATCACTCCCGTCCGCAGCGTCGATCGAATCGAGATCGGTTCTGGATCACGCGGCCCGATCACCGAAGCGATTCAATCGGCGTTCTTCGGATTGTTTGACGGTTCAACTGCCGACAAATGGGACTGGTTAAGCCCCGTGAATGCATGAACACGTA
>CAYOZV010000131.1:0-6763 GCA_964408465.1 uncultured Pirellulaceae bacterium | reverse complement strand
TCACACGTAGTGGATCTTGTTAAAGATCCCTGGCAGCCGAGAATTCGCACCTGCGGTTCTCAAACAAGGACACCCAATATGAGTCCCGCCAACAAAACGATCTAATTCAGGGCAGGGATCTTTAACAAGATCCACTACGCGATCGTTTTCTAATAATGCGGCGGCTTCTCATCTTCCAAGCTACGTTGCTCGGGGGATTCTGCTGCGGTGCTGACTTTCTCCGTCAGCCGATTGAGCGCGGTCAGCACTTTATCGAGCTTCTCCGTGTTGTCGAGGACGGCCTTTTCAAGCGTTTCCAGGTCGTGCTGCAAGTGAGCAACGGACATCTCGAGATCCGTTGCTCTTTTTTCTAAATCCGCCATTTCACGTCCCGTTTATTTCTCTTGGGGTACAAAACCGCTGTCGGTGATTACCTGTTTCAATTGGTCAAGATCGAAGTCACCAGCCACGATGACGTGACCATCGGCAAGGCTGACATTCACCGACGTGACACCAGCGACCTTCTTCAGCGCCGATTCTAGTTTATGAACACAGTTACCGCACGTCATTCCTTCAATACCGAGTGTCGTTGGTGAGCTGTCGGGGGCGTCCGCTGTTTTCGTTCCTGCCTGGCGTTTGAATCTTTCGATGGCAAACATTCCAATCAAACCAAGAATGATCAAGGCCGCCAACTGCGCCCACCAGGTCGTCGCGTCATGGACGTGAGCGACTTTGCCTGCAGAGGGCAATAAGATCAAAGAATCGAAAAGGTACGCCGCGATCATACTCCCCACAACGATTGTCGACATGTAGATCGCTAAAGAGCGCGTGCCCAAATTCGACCGAATAGCGCCCATCGTTGCGATGTTGGTTGCGGGACCAGCCATCAAAAACACCAACGCAACCGCCGGTGGCAATCCTGAACTCACCAGCGCCGCGGCAATGGGAACCGATGCCGTCGCGCAGACATACAGCGGCACAGAGAAAATCAAAACCAGCAACATCGCGGGAAACAATCCCCATTGATTAATCCGCGCCGTCAGCGGTTGAATGTCAAATTGATTGATGGCGGCCGATACGACAATCCCAACCACCAACCAAATCCAAATCGAACGCAACATATCAACGGCGTGGGGAATCAGTTGCCCCCAGCCACGGTTCTCTTGGTGTCCATGGTGATGATGGGCGTGACCACCATCGCAGGCAACATCTACCTTCACCGGCAGGAGATCAGCTGGTTTAGATATTTTACGATCAATCCAAACGCCACCGAAAATCCCCATGATGGCGGCCGACACCAGTTTGAATATCGCGAACGGCCAACCGAAGAACGAAGCGCTCACCAACATCGAATCGACGCCCGTTTGAGGTGTGCTGATCAGAAACCCGACCGCAGCGCCGCTGCTGGCCCCATCTTTTTTCAGCCCGATACCCGCAGGAATCACCCCGCACGAACATAGCGGCAAAGGTACGCCGATCGCGACTGATTTTAGCACTCCTGAGAATCCTTGTAACTTCTGGCGGACGAATTTCGTCGGCAGAATCACATGCAACAACCCCGACAGAAACATTCCCATCAGCAACCATGGGGAAAGTTCGCACAGCGTGAACCAAACGGAATAGAGGAAACTCAACATGAACGACTAATTGGAATAACTAATTGGAGGAGAACCGACTATCTACGAGAAAACGGGGTCAAGCGTTATACTATATCGCTACATTATAACCGCGTCGCCACCAAGTCCTTAGCAGCCATCAGATCGGCCCAGAATCCATGAGCGTTCCCGACTCGCCAGCGAACTCCAAATCGGACAAATTGATTGAGTCATTGGTTCAGCAAATCGCCAAACCGATGAAACTCGCGCGTGAAAATCACTCACCGATTCCCGACTATAATCTGTTGGTCGAGATTATTCACACGCTGCTGGAGATCGTCAATCCGCTGATTCGCTGCGAAGAGACCTGCTCCGACGAGCTGAAAGAGCGGTTGCGTGGGCAGTTTGAGTTCGCTCAAAACAACCTCTCCCAACAAATCGAAATCGCCATCGCTCGCCATCAAGAGGCCTGCGATGAAATCGGCTCCGAAGCCATCTTCGGCGAAAAAATCCCCGCCGATCGGATAAAAAGTTTATCCATTGAATTGACCCATCACTATCTGGCATTGGTACCAAAGATCCGCGACGTGTTGATCACCGACGCACAAGCTTCTTATGACGGCGATCCCGCGTGTAAAAATTTAGAAGAAGTGATTCTGTGCTACCCAGGCTTTACCGCCGTTTCAGTTTTTCGTCTCGCGCACGAACTGCACCTGCTCAAAGTCCCCTTCATCCCGCGGATGATGACCGAATGGGTCCACTGCAAAACGGGCGTCGACATTCATCCCGGAGCCACCATCGGTCGCCACTTCTTCATCGACCACGGCACGGGTGTGGTCATTGGTGAGACCTGCGAGATTGGCGAACATGTCAAAATCTATCAAGGCGTCACGCTGGGCGCACTCAGTTTTCCCAAAGACGAAAATGGGGAACTGGTCCGAGGCACCAAACGCCATCCGACGCTCGACGACAACGTCGTTATCTACGCCAACGCGACGGTGCTGGGCGGAAGAACGATCGTTGGGCACGATTCGGTAATCGGTTCCAGCGTCTGGCTGACGGAGTCCGTTGATCCTTTCACGACCGTCGTAATGGAGAAACCTCGTTTAAGGATTCGCAACCAAGTTCAAGAAGAACCGCCCATTGATTTCCAGATTTAAGAGTTTTGCGCTCCTGTCCAGCAAGCTATTGGTCCAGACAGCGTCTTAAAGATTCTCCAGCAAGCGTCATCTTTTTTCGCGCCCCGTCGCCTCCTGGAAATTGTTGAACAGATTAGTCCTACTGGGCCAACAGCCTGATGAACGGGGCGATGTCCAAGAAGTTCACAAAACCGTCCTCGTTTACATCCGCCTCTTCTTGATAGCTGCCGGCGGTCAGCGAAACAATAAACGGGTTGATGTCTAAAAAGTTGACCACTCCATCCCGATTCACATCGCCCAACATGGCCGTCATCACCTGAATCGAATCTAATTCAAATACATTCGATGTTCCCAAAAATTCAACTCGCATACTCTTCACCCCCGGGGACAGGGCGATACCAGAAGCAATCGGCAGGTTCTGCCAGTTAGAATTGCTCGCTGGCACGTCGACTTCACCTGTCAGATCGACGCCGTCAAAACGCAACCTGATTTTCCCACCACCCTCAGCAGCAGAATAACGGATGGTGATCAAATAATCATCGGCTTCAGGGACGGCCACTGTATAGGTGACCCACTCTCCATTGTCCAACTCCGTAAGTGCATGACCGTCAGAGATTGCGGCGACATCGACATCGTCACTGCGATAGGCGTCTCCTGCATTGGAAGCCGTTAAATCGAGGTAGGTCCGCCCTTGGCCGTCGACCGCGAAATGGTCGTAGTTTTCAGCCTCAATGGTCAGCGGCAGAACGTTCATCGAATAATTGGGCAGGCCTTGAGAGTCAAAACCCGCGACCGGAGCGCCGGGGCTAACGCGCCGGTACTTCAAGCCGCGAAAACCTCAATCGCTTTTTCGGCATGCCGGCTGTCTTCGGTGATCGCCCACATCAATGCGTTGTAATAAGCAGTCAAACCATCATTGGCTAAAAAGCGATTAAGCGACGGGGTCAGGACCGTCATGCCTGTCATCCCACCCGCCACTTCCACCGTGAAGCGCGCTCTGGGGTGCGCAGCCAAAATTTGAAAAGAGGTTGCGTAGGGTTCGACGCCGGCCTCGACCATGTACTTCATTCGCTCAAGATCAGATTTCTTATGCGATAGGCCAGGGTGCACCAGCGGGAGTGCGGGAGGCACGGGGCGACCGATAATATCAAATTCGGTGTACGTCGCCGTCCCCCGCGCGTTAGCACCGGTTTCAAATTCAAAACGAATGGAGACGACGTCGTTAGCCAAATCGCCAGTGTCATCGAAAATCCTCACTTCCGTCCAGACGTTTACTTGGCCATTTTCACCAGCTGCCGTGGTCGTGTTGTCGTAGTGAGTTCCGCTGGCCAGCTCTCACTCAGAACCATCGGTATGGATCACCGTCAGCGTGTACTCCTGATCTGAACGACCGCCGCTGGCCGTGTTCCAGCCGGCGTACGTGTTTATTTGTTGGATGTCGTAACCGCGCGTATTGGTGGAAACATCCAAATTGATCGTGATCGATCCGCGATTAAACTGGGATTCGTGGCCGACGCCGGCACCAGCGGTTCCATCAAACAAACGACTGGTCGTGTCGCCGCGTCCGCCAGTATCGACGCCAGAAACACTTCCAAAGGAGGCTTGGTCCGAATTGGCCAAGTCGCTTTGGCTGACGGGCGTGAAGGTTGCAGGAAAGGGATCAGATTCACTAGAACCGGCACCCTACGCAGCGACGATGACATCGGCAGGTAGTTCGCGGTTACCGGAAAATGCAAATAACAAAATGAACAAAGCGGAAACTGGAAATGTCGTTTTCACTGGTAGTCTCGCAATTTGAAAAAGGTAGGTCGCAATGCTGAAAAGCGATGCGTGGAGGTCAAGCATTATAATCGCGTTTTCGGCAAACGCGTTTCCAGTTGCAAACAAACGTATTTTACTCAATTGGCAAGCAAAAACACACGCTCCAAAGTTGATAGCACCTGCGATTGATGTTGCCTCGTCGCTGCAACAGTGGAATGATGATAGCACAATTATAACAGCCCAAAATCCGCATTGGTTGGCCCATACTATGTCACACGAAGAAATACACGCTCAAGCTCAAAGTGGGACCGTCCCGATGCGACAGACTTGGTTGCACGTGCACGTCCCCAAGGCGGGCGGATCCACGTTGCGCCAACTGATGAATCGCAACTTTGGCGACGATTATTACAATTCCAATTCACTGCTGGAAACCAAGCAGTACACCAAAGAAGACGCGGGCGAGATTGTCCGCTGTCATCCTTGGGTCGCGTGCATGAGCGACCACAAGCTCTCCTTGGATCTCCCTTACGATCTCCCCGAAGCCAACATCTACGCCCTGTCGTACGTTCGCGATCCGGTCGATCGTTTCATTTCGCGCTATTTCTATCACCGCCATTTCGAGGAAGTGAACTGCATCGCGCAGAAGATGAGCTTCCGCGATTTTGCCAACGCGGAACTGGTCGAACAATATGTTCACCCCCAAACCAACAGCCAGATTCACTTTCTGACCAACGGTAAATCTTCGACGGACCTTGATGTCATTCACAAAGCGCTCGACACCGGCAAAGCGTTTTTGTTTCCGATCGAACGTTTTGACGAATCTTGCATTTGCATGGAGCGTTTGTTCCCTACGGTTTTCTCCGATCTCTCTTATGTGTTGGCGAACGTATCAAAAAAGGACGCGGAAATTTCTGAGAACGAACGCAAGTTCGCTCACCGGTATCTCAAAGACGACATTCCCGTTTGGGAACTGTCCAATCGCTTTTTGGATGACACGTTAGCACGAACGTTTAAGAGCGAAGACGACCGCGAATCAGCATTGGCCGAATTCAAGGACCGTTGTGCTCGCCGCCACCACAACTTCCACCCCCCTCGGCCCAAAGGCCAACCCGCCAAAGAACTGGATACAAACCTGGGAACAGAGCAAACTCAATCCAAGGCCGTTTGAACGGGCGTAGGGTGGCTCTGAGCGGGCCCGAGTTTTCTAATTTTTGTGCTGAGCAATTGTTTTCGTTATAGTATTCGGGTCAATCCTTACTATCACGACGAAACAATAATGAATCGAATTTGCCTGTGCCTCTTTTCCATTGCACTTCTCTGGCCGGCCTCATTTGCGATTGCAGAAGATCACGCCGCCCAGACATCGCATGTTAAGCGGTTCATTGAACGACTTGATCCGGCCCTTGATCAACTGATCGACGTTAACGCCACGATCGAGGTAATTGCGGAGGGATATAAATGGACCGAAGGACCAGCTTGGGATAAGCACAACAACGCACTGCTGTTCAGCGACATCCCCAACAACCAAATCTGCAAATGGGATGCAGCTACCGGAGACGCTTCGGTCTTCATGAAACCGAGCGGTTACGACGGCCCGAAAACTGCGTCCAAGGAACCCGGCACCAATGGTTTGTGGTTCCTGCCCGATGGCAGGCTGTTGGCCTGCGACCACGGCAACCGCCGAATCTATCGGTTGGAAAAGGACGGTTCCAAAACAACGTTGGCCGATCGTTATGAAACAAAACGATTCAACAGCCCTAACGATTTAGTCCGAGCTTCTGACGGAACGATCTTTTTCACCGATCCGCCGTATGGGATGGTTGACGAATCGGTGCGCGAAATCCAGTGGCACGGCGTTTACCGATTGTCTCCCGATGGATCGGTAACGCTGCTGACCAAAGAGTTCTCGCGCCCCAATGGGATTGGATTATCGCCCGATGAAAAGACACTTTACGTGGCCCAGTCCGACAAGCAAAAACCAATCTACCAATCATTTCAACTCAACAATGACAAAACGCTCAGCGACGGGAAACTTCTGTTGGATGCCGCTCCGCTTACAAACGATCCGGGAATGCCCGACGGCATGGCAATTGATCAAGCCGGAAACCTCTGGGCGACGGGGCCCGGTGGCGTTTTGATTATTTCCCCAACAGGAAAGTTGCTGGGAAGAATCATGATGGGCAAACCGACGGCCAATTGTGCGTTCGGTGGGGATGGATCGACGCTATTTATCACATCGAGTAATTTCGTTTGTAAAGTAAAGACGAAGGTGATGGGACTCCGTTGGTA
>CAYOZV010000130.1:0-13566 GCA_964408465.1 uncultured Pirellulaceae bacterium | reverse complement strand
AGGCGATGCAAATGGAACTTCTCAAAAGTAATCAAACTTGTCCTTGACACAAAAAACCTCATAGCAGCGAAAGGCAACATTACCAACTTCATTACCAAACGAGGCGGAACCGATGAACGCGAATCAAAATTCCAATCCCGTTGTAGAAATTTCGGGACTGTCAAAACGCTACGGGCAAACCCAAGCGTTAGACAACGTTTCGTTGACGATTCCAACGGGCGTCGTCTTCGCGCTGCTTGGCGAAAACGGCGCGGGTAAATCAACGACGCTCAAAACGTTGCTGGGCCTTGAGAAACCGGACGCCGGCACCGCCAAAGTCCTAGGCATGGACTGTAAAACGGACGGTATCAAAATTCGATCCTCTGTTGGCTATGTCCCCGAAAGCCCGGCCTTGTACGACTGGATGACGGTCAAAGAAACGGGTTGGTTCGCGGCCGGATTTTACGGCGACAATTTCATGGCTGAATTCGAAAGGCTGGCCGCCGAGTTCGATCTTCCCTTGGACAGAAAGATTAAAAAGCTCTCCAAAGGTGGTCGCGCGAAGGTTTCACTGGCGCTGGCGACGGCCCATCGACCGCCGCTGCTGATTATGGACGAACCGACGTCGGGATTGGATACGCTGGTCCGCCGCAAGTTTCTCGAAAGCATGATCGACGTCGCCAGCAGCGGCCGGACGGTTCTGCTGTCCAGTCATCAGATCCCCGAGGTGGAACGCGTTGCCGATATCGTAGCGGTGGTCAACCAAGGCAAGGTTTTGGTCTGCAAGCCGCTGGATGAATTGAAACAAGGCATGGAGCAATGGGTCATCACGCTGGAGAACGAAGACGCAGAACTACCGGAGTTTGCCGCTCAGGTGTTGCTGCATGAGGGGCAGAACAGCCGCCGGCGGAGGCTGCTGGTTACGGGCACGACGCCCGATTGCCTGTGGAAACTGCGTGATCATCCGCTGGTCAATGAAGTCGAAGTTCACACGCCGTCGTTGGAAGAGATTTTTGTGGCGTTGATGAAATCGGCGGATGCGGGATTGCTGATTGAAAATCCAGATACAGGCATCGTTAACTCCAACGAGGTGACATCATGAGTTCTACGACAGAATCGTTTCCCAAAGGAAGCTCATCAGTTCCAACCGCGTCGCCCATGCGGTCGATGTGGGGCCGGTTGTTGTGGAAGGACGCGCGCGAAGTTGTGCCGATCTGGGTCACGTTGCTGCTGGCAGCGATGCTGTGTTTGTCCGTTTCGTTGTGGATGGTGAACAGCAATATTGCTCACATCGCACCCATGTTCATCAGCGGACACACGTTCATCGCGCTGATCAGCGTCATCACCGGCGTGTTCCTCTTGGCCAGCGAAAACGAAAACCGGACGCTGCATCTCTTACGGAATCTGCCCTTACCACCCAAGCAAATCGTGTGGCAAAAATTAGCACTGGGAAGCGTCGGCGTGATCGCGTTGGCTTGTTTCATTGCGGTCTTCACGATGGTGTTAGCAACGTACGCTCAGTGCAAACCGTTGGAAGCCGGATCGTCTTACCATTTCACTTTTGCCAACGTGTTTTTGCTACCGCTGCTGTACCTGGTGATCGCCTCGTTGAGCTCGATGATTTCACGGTCGCATTTCTATGGCGTGTTGATTGCAGGCGCGGTCTGCGCTGGAGCGATCGCGATTTTGGAACCGACGTGGCTTGGGGCGCGTGAATCGAATACTTTAGCGCGCGGAGAAACGCGCTGGTTGTGGGTCGCTTTAGTAACGGTAACTGGTGTTGGCGGATTGGTGTTAGGTGCCACCGGCTGGGTGGAAGAAAAAGTCATCGCCAAGGCACCGTCGAAGCGTCACACGTCTAAACTTACACAGATCAGCCAACGTTCCACCGACGTTGCGCTCAACCCGTTTCCCGTGTTGCTGTGGCAGTCATTACGGCAGTCGCGTTCATTGCTGCTGTGTTGTCTTTGTTTGACGATTGCTGGCTGGATCACAATTTTCGCATGGATCATTTACGACATAGGAAGTAGCGCACCGTCGGAAAGCGCGGTGCCGATAGTGAAAACCGTTTTTACGTTGCTGTGGACGCTGACGATGACGGCGATGTTTGCCAGTTCCATTTTCTTAGACGACAAACGCCAAAGCAACTATCTTTTCTTTCAGCAAAACCGCGAACGATCCAAGTGGTTTTGGCTGTCGCGACTGCTGCCGTTTTGGGCGATGGCTTTTCTAATAACGCTGTTGTGGAATTTTTTCGTTTTCGATTTAGGCGCTGACGTTCTCGACGGTGAACTATATGGTTGGTATGTAGACCGAAGGGCGATCGAGTTACGCACTTCGATTGGGCTTCAAGCCGCATCGCAATCCTTCTTAGTTCCGCTGCTGGCGATGGTCGGAATCATCGGCATCGGGCAATATTTCTCAATGTTTGTGCGCAACCCAATTTTGTCATTCGTGTTCACGGGCGTGGTCAGCGTTGTTTTTGCGGGCCTGATGTCTTACGTGGTTTTCGTGAACGAGAGCGTATGGTTATTCGTTGTGCCAACGGTGGTCGCGGTTTATGTGGCGACTTGGTGGCGATCAAGATCATGGCTGGCAACATCGCCTCATGCCGGAAACTATTTCGCGCCGATCGTAATACCGGCTATCGTGTTTACGGTTCTCGCAGGTGCCTTCATTCATCATCGAGCCACTGAATACGGCGACGTTAAATATGACGCTACTAACTTTGCCAGCTGGAACAACGGAGGATTGTTAGATTATTCTGACCAAAACAGAACAAACGTAGGCTTACAATCGGTTGTGTTTGGCGTCGAAGCCCAACGTCAACAAGCGGCCAAGCTATACAAAGAAGCCGCTGATCTTTATCGCGGTAATTTTACGTTGATGGATAACACAAACCCGCTTCCTTGGCCCGCAGGGAAAGCAGCCAAATTTGTTGACGCAAATCAAGCGGCCATCAACAAGATCATGGAAGCATCTCAACTGCCGGCTTGTGAACCCTTTCTCTCTGCGGATCCAGACTTGCGTGCCAATCAACGGTGGGCGTTGCAACAAATGGCATTAGTTAACAGCTACCATCAGTTACTGAAAAACGATCTTCCAGCGGCCAAACTTAGCATCGACGCATACGATCGCGTTTCCCAACGCTCATACGAAGCTGGATCGCGCACCCGTTACGAATCAGGATACTATGGGCTGTTGATTGCGTGGGCGGACCATCCGCAGCAAAAGCTCGAAACGCTCCAGTCCGCAATCGCACAGCTCGAAGGAAGCGCGTCAGACGTTCGCCCTGCGAAAATTGTCAATGCTTTTGGTGCTGAGGTTTCGCCCGACACGAAAACAGCGTTGACTGTTTCAAGGCTATTCCGAGAGCTCGGCGGTGAACGCGCGTTTATGAATCTTCAATACGTGCTTGCTGATTTACGAGAAGATAACCCCAATCATGATTACTATTCATTGAAGCAAAACTATCGACTTGTGCCGTGGGAATATCAGCGGCTGACGAAGGTAGCCCAAATAAAAGCGATTCAACAATTCGAACTCACTCAAACCATCATTGGTGGTTTCGGACTTAGAAACGACCGCTCGATTGAGTGGCAAACGATTCACGATTTCGTCGCTCGACGCCGGCTCTGGCCGCACTTATCAATTGACGAAGACAGGATGGACTTCCCAAGATACGGGACGTCCTTCAACACCCTAGAGAACGCTCATTGGAGAAGATATACCCTACTGCGTTTAGGATTGGCCGCGTTTAAGATCGAACATGATCAATATCCCGATACGCTAATTCAGTTGGACAGCTACTACGAATATGGATTGCCAACGACGACTGATCAACTGATGTTTGGTTGGTTTAAAAACGGATTGGGAGCCGATTTAATCGAAGCTGAGTATGAAGACGTTGAATTTGAAAAATTGAAGTCTGCTGAAAAACTGGTCGATGGAAACTTGCCACTGCTGCTACCGTTTTCGATCCACCCTATTCATTCATTGCCGACGCCGATTGAATACAAGGAAGGCAAACTTGGAATCGACGTTGCAATGTTGCATTTTGATCGCGCTGTTTATGTGCCTAACTATCGGCATTCCCACTACTACAAAACGACGTGGACTGTTGGTCGCCCTGAACGTTAGACAATAATATTCTGAGCGGCATGGCGCTAGCCGTTGGTTTGGTGGCCAAACTATTTCAGTCGCTACAAAATTTTGTGGAAGGTGGAGAAATAATCCCCGCCACAGGCGCCTTTTGCCCCGCAAAAGTAGCGAGCCGAGCGTTAGGCCGTTACTTTTCTTTTTATTGCAAATGGAATGAAAAGGCAAACGCGCATCTTTCGCGGAGCGAAAGGCGACATTAGAAATGTAGGCCGTAACAAGCCGAAGGCGCCGATACGGCAACGCCACCGAGAAAAACGTTCTGTCTTCCTATAACGTTTCCGGCAAAACAATTTAGCCTTTAAGGCAAGCGAAATATTCCAAAGCGGGACGGGAGTTCCGCACTCCAAATTTCTTATATGGAGTGCGGTGGCCCTCCCCCGCTTTGGAATATTTCTTTGGCCAACTTAAAACGCCGTTACGACACTGACCTCTCAAACAAAATCAAATCCGCCGCTAAGGTCACCTGCATCGCTTCCAAATGCTGAGCCCGGTCATGCTGCGACCGGCGGACGGCGCGGTAGGTCATCGCTAAGGCATCGGCGATCGCGTCGGGTTGGAGATCCACCGTCGTCTTCCATAACTGATGCTGTTTGAATTTCAAACCGACCGCTTCCAATTCTTCAACAACGATCTCCCAACGACTGCGGCGACGGCCCGTTTGTTGGACTTGCTCACGCAGCTGAATTAAATCTTCTTCGCCGGGCACCGCCACGATGCAGCGACCGCCGGGCTTTAGCACGCGCGCGATCTCCGCCGCCGGACGCCGACCGAATAACGACACAACGCAGTCAACACTATCATCTGCCGCTGGAAGAAAACGATCGGCGTTGGCCAACACCCAAGTCCCTTCTTTCCAGCGCTGCGCCGCCAATCGGATCGCGCGTTTGGAAAGATCAACCCCGCAATAGCCATCGGTCCAATCCGAGAACAACGCCGGGCCAAAGGTTCCTTCGCCACACCCAAGGTCCATCGCCCTGCCCTGTGACGGCGATTCTATCCACGGCTTCAGGGCCTCGACCAACCCCTCGGCCAACCCGCGGTCGAGCCACCGATGCCGCGCCAGAACCGCGTCTTCACTGTCGCCAGGGGTTAGAGACTTTTTGTCCTGTGGTTGCAGCAGATTCCAATACCCACCTTTGGGTCGATCGAAATGGTGGCCCGCTTCACAATGCAGCCCGGTCTCTTTTTCGGTCAACAAATGTGGGCAGTTACGGACGGTACAGCGGAGTTCAAACATGTTTTTCTTGTCAATCAAAATTCAAACACCGTAAAGCCGCTGTCCCCAGCTGCTCGGCCGATGCCTTCCCCAAAAAGTAAACCATCCAAGGATCACCGCGCTCCCAATAAATATCCAGCAAACTGGGCCGCTCCTCGTCACTCCTCATTTGAGCCCCGTATCTCAACCCGTTTGCAGGAAGGGGCCGTAAGTAGCCGAGACGGCGACTTTACGATCGCTGCGTCACAACACCGCACCTGCGGCACCAAAGTCCAATTCACTACTGACCTCGGCCATCCGGATGTTTATCATATAGGAATCCACGAAAAAATGATTGGCAATAAACAGCATGAACACCTCGACGCTAAACGAGCTATCCCCCAACCAACGCGCCTTACTCAAGATCCGCGAACTCAAACGGCAGCTGGAAGAACTCAAAACCGAGAACGCTCAATCGTCCTACGGCGGCGAAATCGCAATCGTCTCGATGGCCTGCCGGTTCCCACGCACCGCCAACACGCCCGAAGCGTTCTGGGATTCGTTGATCAACCAAACCGACGAGGTTGGCGAAATCCCCGACGACCGCTGGGACATGACGGCCTTTTATGATGACGACCCCGAAACACCGGGCAAGATGTACGCCTCCAAAGGCGTCTTCCTCGAAGGCATCGACAAAATGGATCCCGAGTTCTTCGGCATCTCCCCGCGCGAAGCAACTTGGATCGACCCGCAACAACGGCTGCTGATGGAGGTCGGTTACGAAGCGATCGAACGGGCCGGTTGGACGGCAGAAAAAATCGGCGAAAGCACCGGCGTCTTCGTCGGGTGGATGCACAACGATTATCAGAACGAAGCCAGCGATTCCTTCCTCAACCTCAACCCCTACATCGCAACGGGCGCCGCCGGAAGTTTTCTCTGCGGCCGCCTGGCGTACTATCTGGGTCTGCAAGGCCCCTCGATCGCAATCGACACCGCTTGTTCCTCTTCGCTGGTGGCCCTGCATCTGGCCTGTCAAAGTCTGCAGCGGCGCGACTGCGATCAAGCACTCGTGGGCGGCGTCAACGCGATCTGTTCACCGACGACAAATATACTCACTTGCAAACTGAAAGCCCTTTCGCCCAGCGGTCACTCGCGCGCCTTTGACGCGGCGGCTGATGGTTATTTACGAGGCGAAGGTTGCGGCGTGGTGACGCTGAAGCGATTAGAAGACGCCCACGCCGACGGGGACAGCGTGCTGGGCATCATTCGCGGCACCGCCGTGGGACACAATGGTTTCAGCAGCGGTCTCACGGCGCCCAATCCCAAGGCTCAAGAAAAAGTCATCCGCGCGGCGCTGGCCCGGGCCCGAGTTTCTGCCGACCAAGTTTCATACTTGGAGGCTCATGGCACCGGCACCGAACTGGGGGATCCGATCGAGATGCAGGCGGCTGCGGCGGCGCTCTCGGGAGAACGTACCGCCGACAATCCGTTGCTGATTGGGTCGGTGAAAACCAATATCGGCCACTTAGAAGCCGCCGCCGGCATGGCGGGGCTGATTAAGGTTTTGTTGTCGATGCAGCATGGCCAGATCCCCGGCCAGATGAATTTTGAAACGCCCAATCCGCATATCGCTTGGGACAAGATCCCCGTCGAAGTGCTGACCCGAACCACCGATTGGCCGGCCGCCGAAAATCGCATCGCCGGCGTGAGCGCGTTCGGCATGAGCGGCACCAACGCTCACGTCGTCATCGAGGCCCCACGCGATTCCGCCGACACCCACCTGAGCCGCAAGGCGCTAGCCGCGGGTGCCCCTGCTAAAAACGTTCAACCCAATTCAAACGGCCAACACGAGGCCAACAAACCGGCGGCTAGCGCCCTGCCGCTCAATAGTATAATCCCGATCTCCGGCCGCACGCCTGAGGCCGTGCAAACGCTGGCCGAATCCTACCAGCGATTCCTGCAGGAAAACCCAACCACCGCTATCACCGATCTAGCCTACACCACCGCGACCGGACGCAAACACTTTGAACACCGCGCCGCCATCGTGGCCAGCGATTGTGCCTCCGCCATCGCGGGATTGAAAAAAGTCGCGCGCGGCACGACCGACCACGACGTCTTCCAAGGCCATCACCGACGTCCGCCAAGGATCGGTTGGCAGTTCACCGGCCAAGGATCCCAACTGGTCGGGATGGGGAAAACATTATACCAATCCCAACCCGTCTTTCGCGCTGCGCTGGACGCCTGCGACGCGCAGATGATGACGCTGCGAAACGAGTCACTGCTGGAGGTGATGTTCGAGCAAGAGGAACGGCTCAACGATACGCGCTGGACCCAACCGGCGATCTTCGCCATCCAAATGGGCTTGGTCCACCTGCTTCAAAGCTGGGGGCTGACCCCCGACGTCGTCATGGGGCACAGCGTGGGCCAATACGCGGCGGCCTGCACCGCGGGCATACTCAGCTGGGAGGACGGGCTGACGCTGATCAGTCATCGAGGCCGCTTGATTGGTGATCTTCCTCGAGACGGCGGCATGTTGGCAGTCTTCGCAAAACCTGAAACGGTAACCGATGCCGTCAAAGACCTGCCGCTTTCGATCGCCGCACTCAACGGCACCCACGTTGTCGTCAGCGGTGAAACAGACGCGATCGCCGATGCCGAATCCTTGTTCGAAACAAAGTCCGTCCGCACCAAACGGCTAACCACGTCGCACGCCTTCCACAGCGCATTGATGGACGATGTACTAGCTCCGTTTGCCGAAATTGCGAACTCCGTTTCCTTCCAAGCGCCACAGCTGCCACTGATTTGTAATGTCTCTGGCAAATTGATGCCGGCCGATACGCGGCTGACCGGTCAATATTGGGCCGATCATATTCGCGCCGCCGTACAATACTCACCCAGCGTCGCCGCCGCCGAAGAATTTGGTTGTGAGGTGCTGTTGGAGATCGGCCCGCAAGCGGTGCTGACACGGATGGCCGCCGCCGATTGGCAACAAAGTGGCGACCGCTTGATCGCATGTCTGCAGCGCGACCAAGACGGTGCCTCCGCCGTCCAAGCCGCCATCGGTCGGTTGTACACCCAAGGCGCCACGCCCGACTTTGAATCACTGCACGATCAGCAAAATCCCCAGCGGATCATTTTGCCGACTTACCCGTTTGAGCGTCGTCGTTTTTGGGGGCCCGACAAACCGCGCGCCGCTCATGCCGAACATCACACGACGCATCCGTCTTTGGGCGGCAAAGTTTCGTTGGCCGGTGCGTCCAATGAATCACGTTTCGAAAGCTACATCGAAGCCGACAGCCCGCCGTGGCTGCCCGACCATGAAGTGATGGGCAGCGTCGTCATGCCCGGGGCCGCGTTTGTCGAACTGGCGCTCGCCGCCACCGATATGGCTCAGCTGAACGACGTCAAATTCGAACAACCGCTGCGTCCCAGTGCGCGGACCGCGATGCAAACGGTCATCAAAACCGACAGCGATAAAAACCGAACCATCCAAACGTTTTCAGCCCCCGCCGAATCTTCAGCATGGACACGGCACTTCACCGCCACAGCGACACCTGACAAACCTCAGCCCAAGCAAGCCACCGTTTCGTTAGAGCAACTGCGAGCACAGCCCGGCGAAGAGGTCGCCGCGGTCCAATTTTACGCTGGTATGAACGAACTGGGTTTGAACTACGGACCGAACTTCCAAACGATTCAGCAACTGCACGTCAGCCAATCCGGTGTGTTGGCGACGCTGAAAACGCAGGGCGACGTGCGCGGCTACTTGATTCCGCCGCCGTTGCTGGACGGAGCGATCCACAGTTTAGCGGTGGGTCTGTTAAAGGAAGACGGTGATTCGCTGTTCCTGCCCGTTGGAATGAAGCGCGTCTGTCTCTACGCCGCCGTGGAAGACGAATTGATCTGCCACGCCCAGTGGACCCAACCCGACGGCGAGTTCCGCACCGCCGATTTAGTTTTGATGGACGTCGGTGGCAAAGTCGTCGGCGAGATCGAAGAACTTCAGGTGCAACAAATCAGCCGGTCGGCCCTGCGGCAAATCAGCGGCAGCGGAAGCGCTCGGTTGCTTTATGAAATGCAGTGGCAAGACTTCCGCTTGCCCGCCCCCAATGAAACGGCGCGAAATTGGTTGATCGTTGGCGACGACCAGAAGGATTTACAAGAGAAACTAACCGCCGCCGGTCACACGGTGAAAACGGTTCAGCCTCAGAAGAATTGGGACACCGTCTTTGCCGACGATTTTATTCCCGATGGCATCCTTTGGGACTTCGGAGGTTCCTCTGACGCCACTGAATTACACTGCGATGGCATCCTCCAACTGATCAAGACGTTGACCGCCAAGGAAATCCGTCGGCTTGAATGCGGTTTGCAGCTGCTGACTCACCGCGGCATCAACTGCGGCGATGAAACCAACGTCGATCCAGCCCAAGCCCAGTACTTGGGTCTTGGTAGAGTCATCGGCGCCGAACAGCCCGAATTTCGTTGCCGATTGATCGACGTGGTTGATGCGACCGAGCAAACCGGCACCGCTCTCTTTGATTTTCTGGTCACCGAAACCAAGGAAAGTCAATTTGCGATCCGCGACGGGCAATTCCGCGTGCCTCGCCTCAAGCAATCCAAAGTACCCAAAGACTTGGCTGATTTTTCCGCGTCAGGCGATGGCGCTTACTTGATCACCGGCGGGCTGGGAATGCTGGGCCGACAGGCCGCCAAGTGGTTGGCCGAAAAAGGCGCCGGGCAAATCGTGCTGGTGTCGCGCCGCCAACCGGATGAATCAACCGCAGCGTTTTTGGACGAAATTCGATCCGGCGGATGCGACATCGTTGTCCACCCTGCTGACTTCAGTGACCCCGACAGCGTCGCCGCGCTGTTTGCTAATTTTGACGGCGCGTGGAAACCGCTCAAAGGTGTCATCCACGCCGCGGGTGTCTTGGACGATGGCTTGATCGGCGAACAAACGTGGGAACGCTTTGAAAAAGTGCTGGCTCCAAAAGTCACCGGCGGACAATTGCTTCACGAATTCACGCGCGATTTAGCGCTGGACTTCTTTGTTCTATATTCCTCCGCCGCGTCGGTGCTGGGTTCACCGGGTCAAAGCAATTACGCGACCGGCAACGCGTTCTTGGATGGACTGGCATGGCAACGCAGGTCACTGGGCCTGCCCGCGATCAGTATTAACTGGGGACCGTGGACCGAAGGCATGGCCGCCGATCCCATGATCGCCAAACGGTTGGCTCTGCAAGGCATCACGGCGCTGACCGTCGACGAAGCCCATGACGCGATGGAAAAAATGATCGTCGGGGACCTTCGGCAAACCACCGTGATGGATGTCGATTGGCGGCGGATGGTGATGGGACTGGGCAGCGAAGTCCCCAGCCTATTAGAAGGGTTGGCTCCGGCGCGGCGACGATCCCAAGGCGGTGATTCCGAATTCGTGGCCAAGGTAAAAAAGATGCAATCCGGTCCGGCGCGCGAACTGATGGTCAAAACGATCGGCCAGTCACTGCAAACGATTTTGTCGACGCCCGAACTCCCGCAGACCGACCGGCCGCTGATCGAGATGGGGCTCGATTCGCTGATGGCGGTCGAATTTGGCACCGAGCTGCAGATGATGCTGGGCGATCAGTTCGTGGTGGCGCCGACGTTGCTGTTCGATCACCACACCGTCGATGCTATTTCGGATCATGTGCTTGAATTGATTGGCGACGCCGGTAGTGAAGAACAATCGGATTCAGCCACCGCAACGGTGGATGCAACGACAGAAGCGCCGGCAAAAATGATGTCGCGTGACGACATTGCCATCATCGGAATGAGCTGCCGGTTTCCCGGCGCGGACAACGTGCAGCAGTTCTGGCAAAATTTGCTCGACGGCGTCGATTCTGTTGGCGAGATTCCTGAAGGACGCTGGGATGTCGATCAATTTTTCAGCGCCGATCGGAAACCGGGGAAGATGTACACCAAAGAAGGTGGCTTCCTGAAGAACATCGGTGACTTCGACGCTCCGTTTTTCAACATCAGCGCCCAAGAGGCATGCTGGATCGACCCGCAACACCGGATGCTGTTGGAGAACAGCTACACGGCGCTGGAGAACGCGGGCATCGCCACCGCGCCGCTGGTGGACAACAACGTCGGTGTGTTCATGGGCATCATGGGGCAGGATTATGCATTTTTGCCTCGACTGGAGAACGCGGAAATCGTCGAAGCGTTCCAAGGTGCGGGACTTTCGCACAGCGCCGGCGTCGGGCGGATCAGTTACGTGTTCGGATTCGAAGGCCCCAGCGTTGCCGTGGACACCGCCAGCAGCAGTTCGCTGGTAGCGCTGTATCAGGCGATGCGGAGCCTCCAAGACGGCGGGTGTAATATCGCGCTTGCCGGTGGCGTCAACGCGATTTTGGCGCCTGTGAATTCTCTGTTGATGTCCAAGGCCGGTTTACTTTCGCCTGACGGACGCTGCAAATCATTTTCCGCGTCGGCCGATGGTTTTGGACGCGGCGAAGGGTGCGGCGTGGTGGTGCTGAAGCGTTTAAGCGATGCCCAGCGTGACGGCGATGATGTGTTGGCCGTTGTTCGGGGCGCTGCGGTCAGTCACAACGGGTTTAGCGGCGGCATCACCGCGCCCAGTGGGAAAGCTCAGTCGCGCGTGATTACCGACGCGCTCAAGGACGCCGGTGTCGCGCCCAACCAAGTCCAATACTTGGAGGCTCACGGGACAGGCACCGAGTACGGCGATCCGATGGAGATTGGTGCCGCGGCGGCCGTCTATGGTAAGGGTCGTCCCAAGAACGATCCGCTGTTGGTGGGGACGGTGAAGGCCAACATCAGCCATTTAGAGGCCGCCGGTGGTGTGTCGGGGCTGATCAAGGCAGTGCTTTGCCTGCAAAATGGTGTTATCCCTCAGCAGTTGTATTCCGACCAGCCCAGCCCGCACGTGCCGTGGAAACGCATGTCGGTCAAAATGATTACCGACCAAACCGATTGGCCAGAAACCGAAGAACGATTCGCGGCGGTGACGGCGCTGGGGTTGGTGGGGACCAACGCCCATGTCGTGCTGAGCAAAACGGTCGACGTTGCTGATGCTTTGCCCGATGAAACCACGACGCGACAGAACCTACTGCTGATCAGTGCCAAAGATAAAACGGCGCTGGAGAATTTGGCAACGCGATATCGTAATCGACTTCAATCGGCAACACCTGCCGAATTTGGCGATCTCTGTTACAGTTCGGCCATCGGACGCCGCCATTATGATTTCCGTTTAGCGGTGCAGGCGGATTCGGTGGAGGCCGCGACCGTTGTGTTAGAAGGTCAACCGTGGAAGAACGTTTCGGCTTGCTTAAGCACAACGCCAAAGATTGCTTGGCAGTTCAATGATGGCGGAAGTTACGAAGCGGATCTCAAATTCGTGCAAGAGCTGGCCGATCGAGAGCCAGTGTTCAAGCAGACCATCGACGCGATCGACGCTCGGTTGGGTTCGGCTGAAGAGTCTGGAGCGTGGCAGCGCATCGCGTCTTTCGCGCGGCAAGCGGGCATGGCGAGACTTTGGCAATCGTGGGGCATCCAACCGGACGCCGCGATGGGTTTGGGCGGCGGTCAAATCGCAGCGGCCTGTACTGCTGGGGTAATGTGTTGGTTCGATGCGGCGGTTTTGGTCGACCATAGAAGAAAGTTGATCGAAGAGGCCAACGGCGCAACGCCTGAGCAAATCGAAAAATTGCTGGATGCGTTTGAGTCGGCTGTCGATGCGTTTAATTACTACCCGCCCAATCGCGAGTTGATTTGTAGCGTGACCGGCCAGGTCGTGCCGATGCACCGTTCGCTGGGCGGTCGTTACTGGCGCGAGCACCTCTTCGCCGAAACTGCTGGCATAGAGTCGCTCGAAGCGTTGGCCGCGTTAAGTTGCGACACTGTTATGCAGTTCACCAGCGACATACGGTCGCAGCGGGATGAAACGGAACGCGATTTGTCTTGGGTCGATGCAGAATCACTTTACAATTCAGTTGGTAAATTTTACGAACTGGGTGGCCGAATTGATTGGGCTGCGTTTCATGGCGATAGAGGATGTAAGAAGACGACGCTTCCCAATTACCCTTTTGAAAAGAAACGATATTGGATCACGGAGTTGGATCAACATCTGTAAAACTGCGCCGCGGGGCGCTAGCCGCGGGTGCCTACCTGAAGATGAAATCAACGTGGTAATGCTAGGCCAACAAACCAGCGGCTAGCGCCATGCCGCTCAG